>NZ_BTTP01000001.1:0-425968 GCF_036246225.1 Lacticaseibacillus salsurivasis | reverse complement strand
CTCTGTAACCAATACCGCCTTTCAAGTATTCAGAAACCACTTTTGCCTTTAATTCGTTACTATATTTGGTCACAAGAAATGCCCCACAATCGTTAGACTTCTTGTCTAACAATTGTAGGGCACTTCAGATGCCATAAGGACCTTTTTTATCTGAGAGACTCCCGGACAGTGGCGCAATAATCACCTGCACTACCGGGAAAAGCATCAGCAGATAGCCGGCAGTGGTGGCGGTCAAGCCCCGGGCATTTTCAAGGTAAAACGGCCAAATGACATTGGCAAAGAAGTTCGTAATGAAGATCAAGAAGCCCACCAGCAGCGAAATGGTGAATTCCTTATTCTTGAACAAGCCCAAAGATACCATTGGCTCAGGCACCCGGCGCTCAATCTGAATGAACGCTGCCAATGCGAGCACCGCCACAGCGAACGCGGCGAGGATACCAGGCTGGGTGAAGCCCACTTCCTGACCGATAAAAATGCCAAGAAATAAGCTCAGGATGAACACCACAAAGGCACTAAAGCCGAGCCAGTCAATCCGCGTCTTGGCCCGCGGTAAATCTTTCGGAAAGACGATTTGCCCCACGATCATGGTGATGATGCCCAGTGGCAAGTTAATCCAGAAAATGTACCCCCAAGGCAAGGCGCCCAGAATTAAGCCACCCAACCCAGGCCCGGCGATCGAGCCCACTGACACAAAAGAACCAATCAGGCCCAAGGCTTTGCCGCGTTCCCGCAGTGGAAAGACTTCGGTGATGATGCCATTGTTATTCGCCATCGTCATCGACGCCCCCAGCGCCTGCACCACCCGCGCGCCCAGCAGCAGCGCGAAGCTATGGTTGAAGCCAGCCAGCAGCGAGCCAATGGTGAACAGCACGGTGCCGATGCGGAAAATGCGAATTTTGCCGAAAATGTCCCCTAGTTTACCCATCATCAGCAGCAAGGCGCATATTACAATGAGGTAAATGGACACAATCCACTCCGCCACATTCATTTTCAAGCCCATATCTTGGCTGATCACCGGCAAGGCAATATTGACGATGGAGGCATCCAGCGTGGACATAATGGTGAACATCCCCACCGCGGTAATGATCCACCAGCGATTCTTCTGCACTTTAGGATCATCAACGTAATTTTGCATAAGGTTCTCCTTTAACGAAACAGTCAGGGGCATTCGCCGTTTGCGAATCGGTTGCGACCTGACCAAATATTCTTTGCTAGTATATCTGTGAATTTTCTGAAAATCAAATTTGGCTCACCGTGTCTTTACACATCTATTGCGAGAGCTTTACGACGGCTACGCAACAATTACGGCACTCATATCGATTATTTACTTTCAGCCTTTATGCTGGTGATATTCCACTAAGGGGGGAAACCAAAATGAAAAAAAGCATTTTACTACTCGCCGCCACGTTGACCTTAACCTTGGCCGCCTGCGGCAGTAAAACCACCAGCTCCGCCAGTACCGGGAAAACCAGTAGCACCAGCGGCAAAATTGTCGCTGTCGGCTCGACGGCCTTGCAACCGCTCGTTGAACAAGCGGCCAAACAATACCAAACCGACAACCCTGGCGTCGACATCACGGTGCAAGGCGGCGGTTCTGGTGCTGGGCTGAGCCAGGTCGCGGCGGGTGCGGTCACCATCGGCAATTCTGATGTGTTCGCGCAGGAAAAAGACGGCATCGATGCCAATAAACTGGTCGATCACCAGGTCGCGGTGGTCGGCGTCGCGCCAGTGGTTCACCCTGGCGTTGGCGTCACCAACCTCACTAGTGCCCAACTCGTGGGCATCTTCACCGGCACCATCACTAACTGGAAACAAGTGGGCGGTAAAGATCAAAGTATTGTCTTGATCAACCGCGCGCAAGGCTCTGGTACCCGCGCCACTTTCGAGCAGCTCGCCTTGAAGACCACCAAGGTCAAAACTGCCCAAGAACAAGACTCCAGCGGCACCGTGGCCAAAATGGTCGCTTCAACGCCAGGTGCCATTTCCTACCTGGCCTTCTCTGCCATCACCAAGGACGTCAAAGCCTTGGCGTTTAATGGCGTAAAGCCTACCGCCGCCAACGTTGCCACGAACGCTTGGCCAGTATGGGCGTATGAGCACATGTACACGAAAGGCTCGCCGAATGCCGCCACCGCGAAGTTCATCAACTACCTGCAAAGTAAAAGTGTGCAAGCTAAGCTCGTGACGCAGATGGGTTACATTCCCATTGTGGACATGCAAGTAGCCCGTACCCATGATGGTAAAATTGAAGACAAATAATGACTTAAGGCCTGGCTGCACTGCCAGGCTTTTTTGCGTCTAGACGCTTTCTTTCGATAAGCCTAAAATAATGATTAGACGATTTAACTCTGATAGCTAAAGGAAGCGCCACTTTTGACCAAACGCAACGTCATGATTGTCACCATCGCTTTGCTTCTATCCAATGTCATGTCCGGCATTGACGGCACCATTGTCAACACTGCCCTGCCCGCCATCATCGCCGACCTGCATGGCTTACAACTGATGGCCTGGATCGTGGCAGTCTTTTTACTTGGCACTGCAGTCAGCACCTTGCTGTGGAGCAAGTTCGGTGAACGCGTCGGCAACAAAACCGCCTATCAGTGGGCGACATTAGTGTTTGTCGTGGGGTCACTGCTCCAAGGCCTGGCACCCAATATTTGGCTACTGATTTTGACGCGGGGCTTGGCCGGCATTGGCAATGGCGGCATGATTTCACTGCCGTACATCATTTTCGCCCAACTCTATCCCAAGGTGCGGGAACGGATGAAGGCTTTAGCGCTGGTCTCGGCTTTTTACAGCTTCGCCACCATTATTGGCCCGCTGATTGGCGGCTTTCTGGTGGATTACCTCTCCTGGCACTGGGTCTTTTACATTAACGTGCCGATTGGTCTGCTCTCGGCAGCGATGGTGCAAGTCTTCTACCGTGCCCAGCGGCCCAGCCCTCGCCAAGCCCCGCTTGACCGCCGTGGCGCCATGCTGTTGGTGGGCCTTCTGGTCAGCTTGCTGGGCGGGATAGAGCTCATTGGCTTGACCTCGCTTTGGGTCGTCGGGTCGCTACTGGGCCTGGCGTTAGCTTGTGGCGCCGGCCTCATCATGACCGAACGGACAGCGCTGGATCCGGTCGTGCCTGCGCGCTTATTCCGTAATCACCGGCTAGTGCTCGACTTCGTGTTGTTCACCTTGATCTGGGGCGCCTTCGTGTCGTTTCTCACCTATGCCCCGATGTGGTCCCAGGGGTTGCTAGGCACGTCGGCCTTGCTTGGGGGCGCGACGCAAATTCCCGCCGCCTTCACTAATTTTGGCGGATCAGAAGCTGTGCCCGTGCTAAGGCGCCGGTTTAGTCCACATCAAACTTTGACCATTGCCATTGTGATTTTAACGCTGAGCTTCGTCGTGATGCGGCTACTGTCGCCAACTGCCCCATTTTGGCTTCTCCTCGTGGCCGGCGCTCTTGAAGGTTTCGGGAATGGGGCCTGCTTCAACGAATTGCAGGTCAAGGTCCAAGTCGACGCTGACCCTGCCGATATTCCAGTCGCCACTTCGTTTAGTTTTCTGATTCGCATGCTGAGCCAGACCTTCACTACCGCCATCTTTGGTCTGGTCATGAACCAGCACCTGGCGGCTGGGATCGCCAAACATCCGCAGATCACCATGAACATGATGAACAAACTCAGCGATGCCACCCAAGTTGACCAACTGCCTCATGCTTGGCTGCCCACTATGCGCAGCATCCTTTATTCCGGGCTCCACGCGATTATGCTACTGGCCCTGATTTTGATGCTGATTGCCTTGGCCTTGAATTTGCTGGCCCAATGGCGCGAACACCGCTTGGCCTAAGACCGCTCACCCCGCCTCCGCGTCGATGGAGGCGGGGCTCATTTTGCCTTTTTTAAGCCGGTCACTAGATTGACCGCGACCAGGTTGGTTAGCATTTGATGAAAGAATAACCGATTTCTCAGCTTAAAATTAGATTTAAATTAGATAGACGTTTTTCCCGCATGTTTTCGCGACTTCTAAATTTATAAAATATTTTTCGCCTTCTATTTGTATAAATCTCATATTAACCCGGATTGGTTGCCTTAAATACCCAATCAATTAAAATTATTCTCTTCGCGAAAAGTCACCTACCCCAACATAATTAGAGACAAATGGCAATAACGGTGGTATTCTGATGAGAAGATATTGGAGGCATGGGTATGAATGATGAACCGAGTGCTGCGCTTGGGATCGACGCGGCTATCAATTTACGTACTTTAAAACACCTGTATCACCAAGCGCTGGCTGGCCAAACCAGGCTGATGCAAATTCCGCAGCAAACCCAACTCGAACCACTGATTATGCAGCTTGCCGCCGTGGCGCCGCTGCATGAACTGGCCGTCATTGCGCCTAGCGGCAGCTTTCATGCCTTCAGCGCGCTAGTCGGCTTGGCCAAAACGATCAGCGCGCAAGGCACCGTGGTGAGTCTCACCACCGGCAATACCGTCCGGCTGTGCAATCAGTATCTGAATGAAAGTGCCACGCATGGCGCCAGTCTGCACGCCTTAACAGCCAGACTGGCCCTTTACGAGTGTTACCAGCCGCTAAAATTGCATCTCCTCACTGCGCGCTATGCCCAAGTTAGCATTAACCTGGTTGCCACCTCAGCGCTGTTCTCAACGCGGGTCGCAGCCAGTAGCGATTTGAATTTACTGGCGGTCAATCCCATTGGTGACGATTCATTGACCCCTTGGCATCAAATCGTTCAAACCGACCGGCACCCCGTCTACATCACAGCCGCCGGGGCTTCCACCACGCCAGTCGCCGAACCGGTGGCGCTTACTGTCAGCGAGCGCCAAGCGTTGTGGCAGGCGCAAGGGCCGGACCGCGTGCGCCAGGCGGTTAAAATTGGTCGCATCCGCTATACCGTCTTCGAGTACCAAGCACTGGCACTGGTCATTTATGACGCAGCCCAAGAACCTTTCACGGTGCACACCTTCCGCAATCGCGATGCCGCCATGATTGAAAAGCGCGCACAAAAACTCGGCCACCTCGATGCGCTTTACCGTACCCCAGTGAGCAATGATCACACGCTCACCACTTCAGCGGCCTTGCATAAATTCGCCCACCGGCTCTTTCAAGCGGCGCGTCATGGTCAACCCTAAACCAAGCAAAAACGGCAACCCATCTCGAAATGGGTTGCCGTTTGCTTTTGGCTTAAGCGCCGTAATTAGAATCCTCAACCACCGTCACATTGGCGGCTTGAGGGCCTTTGGCGCCTTCAACAATGACAAACTTCACTTTTTGGCCAGCGGCGAGGGACTTGAATCCGCCACCTAAAATGGCCGAAAAGTGGACATAGATATCTTGACTACCATCTTCAGGGACGATGAAACCGTAGCCCTGCTTTTCGTTAAACAACCGGACGCGGCCTAACATGATCAGGCCTCAAAGCCGTTGGTCACGGCTTCTGGGAAGTTAGCCGCCACAATCTTGGCACAACGCGCACACAAGGTTGGGAAGCGGTCATCACTGCCCACATCAGTCGTGGTCATGCGGCAGCGCTGGCAAACATCGCCAGCCGCATGCGCGACCACAATCGCGCCATCGTCAAACGAAACCGCATCAGCCGGCACGGTAGCGTCCTCACCAGCAACTGTGAAGCCGCTGGTAATCAAAAGTTGCATCACATTGGCATCCAGCCCAGCGAGCAGCTCGCGTAAGGCGGGCTTTGGATAAACCGTCACAGCCGCTTCCATGGACTTACCGATTAACTTGGCATCGCGGGCCATTTCCAAACTCTTTTGGACTTCAGCGCGGAACGCCATGAAGGCCCCCCATTGCTTCAGTAGCGCGTCACCATTGGCAAAGCTTTGGGCACTCGGCAGATTGCTGAGTGCGGCGTAAGCTTCCGGCTGACGCAGGTATGGCCAAACTTCTTCCGCCGTGTGGGAAAGAATTGGGGTCAGCAGCTTGGTCAAGTCAACCAAGGCCCGGAACATCACGGTTTGCATCCGGCGCCGCGCCAAACTGTTTTCAGCTTCAATGTAAACCACGTCTTTGGCAAAGTCGAGGTAGAAGGCCGACAGATCATTCACCAAGAAGTTGGAGATGGTCTTTTCCACGGTGGCGAAGTCATAGCGGTCGTATGCGGCCTTAGCGGCTTCGATCACTTGGTTCAACCGCACCATCAGATACTGATCGACACTACCGAGTTGATCATACGCAACGGTGTCCTTAGCTTCATCAAAATCACTGGTGTTGGCGATCATGAAACGCAGGGTGTTACGAATCTTGCGGTAAGCCTCTGAAGTCTGGGCAAAATTATCCATCGAGACGCGCACATCAGAAGAAGAATCCACCGTCGCCGCCCATAAGCGGATGATTTCAGCGCCGTACTGCTTTTCCACAACACCTGGGGCAATCGTGTTCCCCAAGGACTTGGACATCTTGCGGCCTTGACCATCCAAGGTGAAGCCCTGCGATAAGACCTGCTTGTAAGGGGCCATGCCGCGCGCTGCCACGCTGGTGATGATACTGGAATTGAACCAACCCCGGTACTGATCAGAGCCTTCCAGATATAAGTCAGCCGGATAGGTCAATTCTGGCCGCGCCTCAACGACGCCAGACCAAGAAGAGCCAGAGTCAAACCACACATCCATGATGTCGGTTTCCTTGGTGAACTCGCCATGCGGAGAATGTTCATTGGTGTAGCCTTCAGGTAGCAAGTCCTTGGCCTCGCGCTGTGACCACACAATGGAGCCGTACTGGCCGAACAAATCAGCAACATGATCGATTGTGGCTTTTTCCAAGATTGGGGTGCCGTCTTCGGCATAGAAAATCGGTAGCGGCACACCCCAAGCGCGCTGACGGGAAATGACCCAGTCGCCGCGGTCGCGAATCATGTTATACAGGCGGGTCTTCCCCCATTCCGGCGTGAAGTGCACCTGATCGATGGCAGCCAGAATCTGCTGACGGAAGGCATCGACTGAGGCAAACCATTGCGTGGTGGCCCGGAAAATCACTGGTTTCTTGGTCCGCCAGTCATGTGGATACGAGTGGGTAAAGAAGTCGAGCTTCAGCAGGGCGCCTTTTTCCTCTAGGGCCTTGGTCACCATCGGGTTAGCCTTGTCATAGAACACGCCGGTAAAGCCAGGCGCGTCTTCGGTCATAAAGCCCTTTTCGTCAACCACTGACACCACTGGCAGGTCGTACTTCATGCCAGCTTTGTAGTCATCTTCACCATGGCCAGGCGCAGTGTGCACCAGCCCGGTCCCCGAATCTAGGGTGACGTGATCACCTAAGATTACTAAACTGGTGCGATCATACAGCGGGTGCTGCGCGGTCATGCGGTCCATTTCCTTGCCACTAAAGGTTTTCAGGATTTGAACGTCCTGCCAGCCCAGCGCTTCTTTGACCACTGGCAAGCGTTCAGCTGCGACCACATACTTCTTGCCATCAGCTGCCACTTGGGCGTATTCAAACCGCGGATTAACCGCAATCCCGTAGTTGGCAGGAATGGTCCAAGGCGTGGTGGTCCAAATAATGAAACTGGTATCGCTGTCCAGCAAGCCTTTGCCATCGACTACCTTGAAGGCGACATAAATCGAAGGTGATTTCACGTCATGGTATTCGATTTCCGCCTCCGCTAAGGTTGATTCAGAGCTCCATGACCAGTAAACCGGCTTCAGGCCATGATAGATATAGCCTTTTTCTGCCATGGCGCCAAAGACGCGAATTTCCGCTTCTTCAAACTTGGGCTGCAAGGTGATATAAGGATGCTCCCAGTCGCCCAGGACGCCCAGGCGCTTGAAGTCGGTGCGCTGCTTGTCGATTTCCTTCATCGCAAACTGCCGGCACAGTTCCCGGTAATCCGCCATGCTCATTTCCTTACGGTGCACGCCTTTTTTGGCCAGCTGCTGTTCAATTGGCAAGCCATGCGTATCCCAACCTGGTACATACGGGGCACGGAAGCCATTCATGCTCTTATAGCGCACAATGATATCCTTGGAGATCTTGTTGAGCGCGTGCCCCATGTGAATGTTCCCGTTCGCAAATGGCGGGCCATCATGCAAAATGAAGGTGGGTTTCCCTTCATTCGCTTTTTGGCGTTCTTGGTATAAGTGATTTTCTTCCCAGGCTTCCTGCATCTTTGGTTCTTTATTCGGCAAGCCGGCGCGCATCTTGAAATCAGTTTTGCCCAAATTCAATGTGTCTTTGACTTTCATAGCGACTCCTCTCTTCCATACAAAAAACACCCGTCCCGATTAGGACGAGTGTTCACTCGTGGTACCACCTAAGTTCGAGCTAAAAAATAGCTCCTTCAGCAATCGATAACGGGATTACCCGGCGCAAGGCTTCGCTGAACTGATACCGTCAATTGACTTGCACTGGGCTTCCACCGTTCCCAGTTCGCTGTGGCAAGGGGCAACTGCCGACTTGTGTTCAGGCGTGATTGATTTTAATCTTGATCAGATTCGGCTGGCGCTTCGCTGGTGGTAGGACCATCCGTTGGCGCGTCAGTTTCTGGTTCATCTGTCGGGAAAACAATTTCGGTAAACTTGGTTTGACCGTCGGTGTCTTCAGCCGCCTCTGAGTTTACAGAATCTGACGCCTCGTTGTCAAGCGGCGCCGGCGTTTTGACCTGAGCCGGATCTAGATATTCGGCTGATTCTGTGGTGCTAGCCAACAAGTCTTTCCATTCTGGACTCTTAACCACTTCCAGCTGCGATTCAAGCATCACTTGCAGACGCTGACGGAAGACGCGGGTCTGGCGCTTAAGGTCTTCGGTTTCTACCGTGATCTTCTTGGCCTTATCCGAAGCATCGCCAACGATATGGTTGGCCTTGTCGGTAGCATCGGTCAACATGTCCTGAGAGGTCTTCTCGGCCTTCTGCTGAATCAAGGCGGCTTCGGTTTCCGCATTCTTCTTGACCTTATCAGCGGCTTCTTGCGCCACAATAATCGACTGGTTCAAGGCATCCTTCAAGTCAGTGAAGTACTTGTTCTTGTCTTGCGCCTCTTGCAGCGCTTTTTCGGTTTCTTCATTTTGCTTCAACAGCGCCGTGTAGTCCTTGATGATCTGCGAGAGAAAATCGTTGACCTGGTCTTGATCATAACCGTGGAAGCGAACGTTGAATTCCTTATTGTGAATATCTAGTGGACTTAATGCCATGGTGGTACCTCCTCGTTATTGGGCCTGCATCGCGCAGACGTTATTTGTGAATGACCTCAGTGGCCAAGCGCTGCTTACCTTTTTTACTGATGCCGAGCAAGGCTGTGATGCGGACGCGGCCGAACCCGCGCACCGAAATCAAATCGGCTTGCCCCACTGGTTCATCAGGGCGCGTCATCACCTCAAAGTTCAGGCGTACTTTTTGGGCTTCAACCAAGGCCTTCGCCCGCGCGCGCGACATATTGAAGGCGTGAGCGACCAAGCTATCCAGCCGCAAAGTGGTGACGGAAAATTCAAGTGGCTGCCAATCATTGGCTGGTGTCACCACCTGATCGAGGCCAATGGGTTCCAGCCGGACGCCAATCCGGCCAATTTTGGTGATATTGCTTTGAACCCAATCACTCATCGTCTGCGTGGTAAACAGCTGCCAGCGCTGACCATCGGTGATGATATCGCCAAAGGCCGTGCGTTTGATGCCAGCATTGGCCATGGTGCCCAGCACATTACTGTGATGCATTTCGGCAAATTTTTCCGGATAGTTGATTTCTAAAGGTGCCACCTCAAAATCAATCAAATCCGGCGCGAAATACGCCGGGGCAAAAATGATGCGGGCCCGTTCAGCGCCAATATAACCGCCAAAGACATGGCATTTCACATCGCCATCACTGCCGGTCAGCACCCGCGCAATGTGGATCTGACGCGGATCCAGAAAATCTGTCAGCACCGGCCGATACTCGGTGGCCGCCAAGTTCAACTGTTCTGCCAGTTCATCAATCAGCGGGGCCTCGTCTTTGCGAAAATGCTGATAAATGGCATCCATCAGGACATCACCCGCATCAAAATCGCATTAAAAATGGTGTTCAGGCCGCCGCGCAAAAGATCCAGCACGAAAAAGGCAATCAGCGGTGAAAAGTCGAGCCCCAAAATCGGGGGAATGATGCGAAACAGGTTCAGCCACGGGCCAACCACGCGGCCCAGGAACTGGCCGAACCGGGATTGATACGCCCCAGGAAACCACGACATCAACACATAAATCACCATCAGCACCATGTACACATACAAGGCATCATTAATAATCGTAAATAACCAAGCTAATGCGGTCAAACAGACGCCTCCTAGCCTAAATCGATGTCGTCATCAGTGCCCAATGTGGCCGCCAAGCTGCCATCAATCTGGAAGTTCGCCGGGGTGACCAAAAAGATCATTTGCCCGATGCGCTTAATCTCACCATGAATGGCAAACACCGTACCGGTCAGAAAATCAACGATGCGTGTCGCATCAGCCGATTCAATCTGGTCAAAGTTGACCACGACGGCCCGGTTGTTCATTAAGTGGTTCCCGATTTCTTTGGCGTCAGAATAAATGCGTGGCTCATACACCACGATTTTGGCGGTTTTTTCTGTTGGTTCGCCCATCGCCACCACCTTGTTCGTGCGATAGTTGGGCTTGGCCGCAGGTTTTGCCTGCGGAGCGGGACTGGCCGGGGCGGCTGTTTCCGCTGGCGCACTGGTCAAATCATCCTCATCGGGATCCATCGCAAAGAATTGACTAAATTTGTTGCCGATTTTTTCAAGCACCATATGCTTTCCTCCTCACCTGGCGTTCTGCACCAGATAGACAAAAACCGATACCAGCAGACGCCTCAGCGTGTCGCTAGTGATCGGCTTGGCGCAAGCGCCTAGAGCTTAGGCTGGTGATTATTGACGCCGCAACTTGAAGAATGGCGGCTGGTCGTCGCCTTCATCAGGCTTGGCCTGATCATCTGGCTGGCTTTCGAAGATATCGAACTCCTGCTTCTTTACATGATCAAAGTCCGCATCTTTCTCAGCTGGCTTATCGCTAGCTTTCGGTTCGCGGCGCAAATCCCAGTGCACGAAAGGATCATCGGCACTCTTGGCTGGTGCTTCCGTGGCCGGGCGCGCAGCTTGGCGGCGGCGACTGTTATCCTGGGTCCCACCTTCATCGATGCCAGTGGCAATCACCGTGACCACCACTTCATCGCCCAGGTCTTCGTTGATGGAAGTCCCGAAGATGATGTTGACATCGCTAGAAGCGGCCTGCGCCACAATGTCGGAAGCGTCTTGCGCTTCAAACAAGGACAGATCTGGTCCGCCAGTGATGTTAAGTAAGACATTCTTGGCGCCATCGATGGAAACTTCCAGCAGCGGGCTGGAAATGGCCTTTTTAGTCGCCTCGACGGTGCGGGTTTCACCAGTGGCGGAACCAATGCCCATCAGCGCGGTGCCTTGGTTGGCCATCACGGTTTTGACATCGGCGAAGTCCAAGTTGACATAGCCAGGGCTGGTGATCAAATCGGAAATCCCTTGCACGCCTTGGCGAAGCACATTATCAGCGGCATGGAAGGCCTCCAGCATTGGGGTCTTCTTATCCACGATTTCCAGCAAGCGGTTATTGGCGATAATCACCAGGGTGTCCACTTGTTCTTTCAACTGGGCAATCCCTTCGGCCGCATTCTTGGCGCGCTTCGGGCCTTCAAAGGTGAAAGGCCGGGTCACCACCCCAACGGTCAAAGCGCCAAGATCCTTGGCGACTTTGGCGACCACTGGGGCCGCGCCGGTACCGGTGCCGCCGCCCATCCCGCAGGTGACAAAAATCATGTCAGCGCCGGTCAAGGCATTTTGGATGGCCTCTTCGCTTTCTTCTGCCGCTTTTTGGCCCACATCAGGGGTGGAACCAGCGCCCAAGCCGCGGGTCAATTTCGGGCCGAGCTGAATTTTTGTTTCGGCGTCCGAATTGGACAGGGCCTGCACATCGGTGTTAGCGGCGATGAATTCAACGCCTTTGACGTCTTCGGAGATCATGCGGTTCACGGCATTGCCGCCGGCACCACCAACCCCGATGACCTTGATCACTGCACCGGTATCTTTATCTGTATCAAGTGAGAATTCCATTGTCGTTCCTCCTAAATAGGGTTTATTCGAAGAAATTGCCGAAGAAGCGTTTCAAAGCTGAAGCCTTTTTCGGTTCATCGCTGGTGGGTTCAGCGGGTTTAGCCGGCACCTTCGTTGGCGCCTGTGCCGCCGGCCGCTCATTGGCAGCTGGCGGATTAGGCAAGACGCTGGCGACCAACAAATCGATGTCCGTCAGCTGCGAAGCGTAGGTGATGAGCCCCAGCGCCGCGGTGAAAGCCGGGTGCCGCAAGCCCATTTCATCTGGGATATACCGCTTCACCGGATGCTGGAACACATCCTGGGCCAGTTCGGTAATCCCAGGTAGCGCCGCATTGCCCCCAGTGATCACAATGCCACCAGGTAACGCGAAGGCATCAACGGCCTGCAAGGCTTCATTCAAGCGGGTTAAGATTTGCGTCAGCCGCGCTTCAATGATTTCGGCCAAATATTTCTCTGACACCATGATGGGCTCGGTTTTGCCTACCACTGCCACAGGGAAGGTGTTGTCTTCGTGAGTGGCTAAGGAGTCGGCAGTGCCGTAATCACGCTTGAGCTTTTCCGCATCGGCGTAACCGGTGTTCAGCACCACGGAAATGTCCTTGGTGACGTACTCGCCGCCTTCTTGGTCCACATCGGTGAACTTCAGCTTATGGTCATGAATGACTGCTGCGGTGGACTGGCCGCCGCCTAAGTCAATCAAAATGGTGCCAAAGTCCGCTTCACCATCGCTCAGCGCCACTTGCGCTTGCGCCAGCGGTGAGACGACGACATTGCGTAGCGTCAAGCCGGCTTTTTCAATCGCCTTTTTCGTGTTATGTAACACCGTTTTCGGCGCGGTGAACAAGATACCATGCATTTCCAAGCGGACGCCGATCATGCCGCGGGGATCTTTGATGTCGTCAAACCCGTCAACAATAAACTCGGTTGGCGTTAAGGATAACATCTCCCGCTCTGGCGGGAGGTTCCGGACCAAGGCCGCGGCCGCCACGGCGCGCACGTCGTTGTCAGTGATTTCTTTGCTTTGATCGCCAACTGCAATCATGCCAGTGACACTTTCGATTTGCAGCATGTTCGCTGGGACCCCAACGACGACTTGTTGGATCTTGATACTTGCTTTTTCTTCTGCTTGACTGACAGCTTGCCGAATTGCTTCAGCGGCCTTGTCAATATCCACGATCACGCCGCGCGATAATCCTTGCGACCTGGAACTGCCCACGCCAATAATGTTCAGCTGACCTTGCACAAGCTCGGCCACAATCACTTTTATTGAGGTGGTCCCGATATCAAGCCCTACATAGATGTCTTGATTTTCCATGACCACGGAACCTCCTTGCTACCTGTTTTTTAATAATTAGATGAGAAAACATAACGCTGAATTTATCTTACCACACGAACCCGTCATTTGCGCCGCCATATCGGCAAAAGCCGGCGTTTTTCGCCTATTTTGCCGATTTGGCTGGATAAGGGGTGAAAAATGCGCCCACTTCCAGGTCCACCGTGCCTTTGGTGGTCACCTGCGCCACGATGCTTGGGTAGTAAGCAATCTTCTTGGCCACGGTGCGACTATCGGCCACCACCGTGTTGCCATCCGTCATGGTCATGGTGATTTGGTAAGGATTACCATCGCCGCGACTCGCATCCACTTCAGAGGTCGCACGCCGCACCGCCGGCGGGAATTTCGCCACCACCTTGGCGAGCGCGGCGGCCTCTTTGACCGTAAAGCCAGAAAAAACCGGGTAATTGGCCAGCGGCGTTTTGGTCTTATTTTTAATCAAAGTGCCATTGGCCAAAATCATTTGATACCGCTTATTGGCTAGGCGGTAGCCAATGGGCTCATGTTCTTTTACCGTGATGGTCACCTGATCAACCGCTTGCACTTTGACCTGCGCTGAGGCAATTTGCGGCAGGGCCTGCTTGATGCGCGTGAGATAACGCTGCGGATGTAGCAGTACGCTGGGAATCAGAACGCGATTAGACAGCGTGCTGGCATCGATGACCTGCTGAATCGGCACATTCTCGGTGCCATTAACGCTGACTTGTTGCACCTTTGCCAGTGGCGACATTAGATAGCCAAACCCAGCGAGGAGGATGACTAATGGTGCGGTAACCAGGATGATGTTGCGGGTGCGTTGGTGCCTTCTGAAACTGGTGAGCGTCGGCAGCGGCAGATTGCGCTGCTTGGGATGGCGCCGTTTTTTGGCTTGCTTAGCTTGGTAGGCTTCCCACGGCGTCAAAGGATCAGCTTTTTTGCGTGCAGAATGAAACCATGCCACTGTGAGTCACCTCCTAACTGAGAAAGAATGTTTAACGGGCGATGGCTTCCTGCAACACCGCAATCAACTGATCCGCGGCATCAGGCACCCCCATGTGTTGAGCGGCTTTAGCCATGGCCTGCAGCCGCGTGTCATCAGCCATCAGCGCCGTGATTTGACTGGCAAAGCTGGCATCTAATTCGGGTTCGGTGATCATCAGCGCCGCCCCACCGTCGGCCAAACTCTTGGCGTTCACATACTGGTGGTTATGGGTGACATTCGGGCTGGGAATGAGCACGCTCGGCAAGCCCAAGGCGGTTAATTCCGCGAGGCTCGTGGCGCCGCTGCGCCCAATGACGAGGCTGACATCAGGCAAAATCGCCGGCATGTCATCCACATAAGGCACCACCTTGACGTTTTCGGGAACGTGCTTAAGTTGATTCTTGATTCGGCCGTAATGGCGATTGCCAGTGACAAACAGCGTCTGGAAATCAGCTTGGCCAAAAGCTGGTAATGCCTGAACCGCCGCCGCATTGATTTTTGGCGCCCCGCGCGAGCCGCCAAAAATCAGCAGCGTCCGCTTGTGCGGGTCTAAGCCAAAGTCCGCCAAGCGCTCATTGGGCTGAAGCCCTGCGACTTGTTGGGCCCTGGGATTACCAGTCAGGACCACTTTTTTGGCGGGAAACGCACTGGCTACCTCAGGGAAGGTGATGGCAATCCGATCAACAAAACGGGCCAGGAACTTATTGGTCACGCCGGCGACCGAGTTCTGCTCGTGAATCACCGTGGGCACATGATGGGTCGCGGCTGCAAACAGCACTCCGGCTGAAACATAACCACCGGTCCCTACCACCACGTCGGGCTTGAAGGCCTTCACCATTTTGGTGGCTTTATTCATGGAGCCCACAAACAGCCCCAGCGTTTGAACATTAGTTTTGACGCCAGCCAAGTTTAGCTTACGTTTGAAACCTTGCAACGGCAAAGTTTCAAAGGGAATCTTGGCGTTGGGCACGATCCGGCTTTCCAGCCCTTTTTCGGTGCCCACATACATCACTGCGTCTAACAGCCCGCGTTCTTGCAGGCGCTGAATTAAGGCCAAGGCCGGGTAAATGTGGCCGCCAGTGCCGCCACCGGAAATCATCAGGCGCATTTAAGCTTCCTCGCTTTCGGCTAGTGCTTGGACCGCGGCAATGAATTCATCCCCTCGGATTTCAAAATTAGGATATTGATCCCAGCTGGCAGCAGCTGGCGACAACAGTACGACATCGCCAGGCTGGCTTTGCGCAAACGCCAGCGGCACTGCGGTTTTCACATTTTCAGTGCGCTGGTAAGGAATGCCAGCTTGCTGCGCCAGGGCTTCCATCAACGGCGCCGTTTCGCCGAAGGTAATCATGGCATGGACATGCGCCTTGATCAGCGGCAGCAGATCGTCCATCGGCAGGTGCCGATCGAGGCCGCCAGCGAGTAAGACGATTGGCTGATGAAAGGCGGTTAAAGCGACGGTGCTGGCTTCAACGTTTGTCGCTTTGCTATCGTTGTAGAATTTACGGCCAGCAATGGTTTGCACATATTGAATCCGGTGCTTTACGCCGGTGAACCGGCTTAACACCGCCACAATCGCGGCGTTCGTCACGCCACTGAGTTTAGCGGCGGCAATGGCGGCCAGGGCATTCTCGATGTTGTGGGCCCCAGGAATTTGCAACGCGTCAGCTTCAATGATGCGCTCACCGTCAAAACACAGCCAACCAGCCGTTAAGGTGGCCCGGGCGCGGGTAGCGCCTTGGCGTGAAAATGGCACGATGGTGGCTTGGCTTTGCTTGGCCAGCTCATGCATCTCCGGTAAATCCCAATTCATAATGAAATAATCATCGGCGGTTTGATTCATGGTGATGCGCATTTTGGCCTTCACGTAGTTTTCTCGACTGCCATGCCAATCCAAATGCGCCTCGTAGATATTGGTCAAAACCGCAATATGTGGGTGCAAGGTTTGAATGCCCACCAGCATGAAGCTGGACAATTCGGCGACAATCGTATCGGCCGCGGTGGCTTTTTGGACAACCCCAGACACCGGAATGCCAATATTGCCGGCGTCATAAGCATGCCCGGCGCGCTCGCCTTCGTTCAGCATCAGGCCAATTAAAGTCGTGGTCGTGGTTTTACCATTACTGCCGGTCACGCCGATCCAAGTGGAATCAGAAACTGAGTAAGCCAACTCGGGTTCAGTAATCACCGGAATGCCCAGCGCCTCGGCGCGCTGCACCATGGGATTGCTGTATGGAATGCCGGGATTTTTCACCATCAGTTCGAAACCTTCGTCGAGCAGCTCCACCGGATGGCTCCCAGTAATCACGGTAATACCTTCGTCCAGCAGCGCTTGCGCTTCCTTGTTGTCATCGAACTTTTGCTTATCATTGACGGTCACCAACGCGCCGAGCCGATGCAGCAATTTGGCCGCATTGACCCCACTTTTGGCTAACCCGAGCACTAACACTTTTTTGTTTCGATATGCTGTATTTACACGCATGCGCCAAAACGCTCCCCTATCTTTGCTCTCTTCAACGGAAGAGGCACTGTCTTACCAAAAAAGAACCAAGTACAAACCACTGCCCAAAATGGCCACCAACCAAAACGTCAAATCCACCCGCCATTCTGACCAACCTAGCATCTCAAAATGATGATGAATGGGCGACATTTTGAAAATGCGCTTGCCGGTCAGCTTAAAGCTGGCCACCTGCAAAATCACACTCGCGGTTTCACCCACATAAACGATACCAATCAGCAGCAAGGACCATGGCCGATTCAGCAACAGTGAAATGACGGCCAAAAGCCCCCCTAACGCCAGACTCCCGGCGTCGCCCATGAAAATCTTGGCTGGCTTGTGGTTGAACAGGAAAAAGCCCACCATCGCGCCGATGGTCACCAGACACAAAATCAACACATCAATCCGGCCATCATGAGCGGCCAAGACGGCATAGGCGATGAAGCTAATGGTGCCCAGACCAGCCACCAACCCGTCGATCCCATCAGACAAATTGACCGCGTTGGAAAAACCAACCAACCAGACCACCGCAAAGGCCGCAAACAACACTGGCACGGCCAAGGTGAAGCCAAACAGGGGCAAACTCGCCGGAAAGCCCTCGTGGAAGTAGGCAATCAAGAACACCACCGCCCCGAGAATCTGACCCAACAATTTTTGCCAAGCCCGTAAGCCGAGGTTGCGATGATGCGAAATCTTGATGAAATCATCCAAAAAGCCTAACAACCCGTACAGAACGAGGATAAACAAGCCAACCCACACGCTAACGGTTAAGGCATGTTGCCACCAAGCGCACAGCAGGGCTGCCACTACAATGGCAAAAATGAACACGACCCCGCCCATGGTTGGGGTGCCATTTTTCTTTTCGTGCCATTTGGGCCCGATTTCCCGAATGGTTTGGCCTTCCTTTTTCATGCGCATGTAGCCAATGAACAAGGGCATGATGATGATGGTCAGCGAAAACGCCGCCACCATCGGGATCAACATCTGTGTGAATTGCATGATACTCCTACCTTCATGATTTACTGAGTTTTCTGAAAAGCCACCGTCACTGTTTCCGTGCCAAGCAGTGAACCACTCGCTAGGCTCTGTTTAGTGGCGTAGCCTTCCCCTTGGAGCTTGAATTTCTTGCCTGTAAGCTGGGCTAATTTTAACACATCGCTCTTCGACCAGCCAGAAACGTCAGGCATGGTCATGGCCCCATTGGTCAACAGAATCACCCGTGAACCAATCAACGCCGCCGAATCCGCCGCCGGCATCTGTTGCACAATTCGGTTCCCAGTCCCCACTGTGGACACGACTAACTTCTTCGCGGTCAACACGGTTTGCGCCGCCGTCAGCGTGTCGTTGGTCACGGCAGGAATGGCCAAGGTCTGCGCCGAGGCACTGGCACTACTGCCAGCGTTCAACGCCAGCAGCCGGGTCATCAACGGATGGAACAAATCGTTGATCGCGGTGGTAGCCGGTTTTTTCATGGCCTTATTTTGCTTTAACGTAATGTAAACGATGAATTGAGGATCACTAGCCGGCGCAATCGCCAGCAGACTGTGCAACTGATTCGTGGAGCCGTCGAGATAACCGCCTTTGGGATTCGGCACATTGGCGGTCCCGGTTTTGGCGGCAATATCGGCGCCGGCGATTTTGTACATCGTCCCGGTACCATAGCTTTGGTTGATGGTATCGCGCATCTCATTCAGCACCTGACTCGCCGTGCTGGCGCTGATCGGCTTGCCCACCACTTGCCGCGAATAAGTCGTGGTTTTACCACTGGCAGACTTGATCTTGCTGACAATGCGCGGGCGCACCATGGTCCCACCATTGGCAATCGCAGTGGCCGCTTGCAGAATTTGCATTTGCGTCACGTTGATACTTTGCCCATAAGCCATAACCGCGCGGGTCACCGCACTGTTCAGGTTGTAACTACCGGCGCTTTCATTGGGCAGCGCGATGCCGGTTTTCTGACCAAAGCCAAAATCCTTTAAGGTTTTGGCCTGATTGGCTTCACCCATGGCCTGCACAATATGCACAAAGCCGACGTTACTGGAGCGAGGCAGAGCCTGACTGAGTGGAATTTCACCAAACCCCACGTGGTTCCAGTCGCGAATGGTCGTGTCGCCGACTTTAATCTTACTGGAATCGTAATATTGATTGGGATTGAAGGTCCCACTTTGAATCGCACCGGCCAAGTTGAATACCTTCATCACCGACCCGGGTTCATAAGCATCTTCCACGAGGCTGTTTTGCCACGAAGCCCCGGCGCCCAGACCGTCCAAGGTGCTGGGATCGAAAGTTGGCCGCTGACTAGCGGCTAAAATTTCGCCGGTTTTGGCGTTCATCACCACCGCCGTCAGCGATTGTTGCTGATAGGTGCTTTGCACCTGGGTCATGAGCGTTTCCAAATAGGATTGCAGACTACTGTCCAAGGTCGTGTAGACATTGCTGCCGTTTTTCGCCGCCTTGGTTTTAACTTTGGCTTGCGGAATGCGGTAGCCGTAATTGTCCCCTTGCGCAGTCCGATAGCCGTTGTGCCCGGCGAGCAGCTTGTCAAAGGTTTTCTCTAACCCCATCACCCCCACCAGCGACTGATCCGAGTCGGTGGCTTTATTGGCCTGGGCCAAGCCGACAGTGTAGCTGGCAAACACACCATTTGGGTACAACCGCGAAGGGCTAGCCGTCAAGGCGATGCCAGGGAGCTTTTCCTTCAGGATTTGATTGCGCGTGGCGAGCGACAAGTTCGTCCCCGCAGTGCCAAATTCGACTTGGTTGGTGCCTTGCTTGGGATTCAGATAGGCCAAAATCTTCTCTTTGGCCAATGGTAGGTACTTGGCCAGAATGGTGGCGGTTTTCTCTTTGTCGGAGACGTATTGCTTCTTGCCATCAACCACTTGGGTTTTGTCGAGCACCGCATAAAGCGTGTAGGTATTGGCGTCTTCGGCAATCACGCTACCATTGCGATCGTAGATATTCCCGCGGTCAGCTTGGAGTTTGGCTTCCCGATAGTACAGCTTTTGGCGAAACGCCGCGAGATTTTGATTGTCCACGGAGCCACCAGCAGCGACATACCAAAAACGACAAATGAACGCAAGCAAGATGGCCCCAACCCCAAAGATCAGAATAATGCCGAAGATCTTGCGATTGCGCTCAGGATGCCTAACGCTCATTTGTCGTGATTGCTGTTTCTTTTTCATCTACTTATTCACCGCACGTTTGATATTTCCCTCGATCACTGTGAAGCCGTGCGCCTTGGCGTAACTGGTCAAGCGATTGGAATTGGATAACTCACCGATATTTTGCTTGGCATCGGCGATATCTTGTTTCGAAGTGGTGATGTTGCGCTGGACCTGCTGATAACTGCGATCCATATTGGCCAAGGTCATTTGGCCAGTCAGGTAGAACAGACAAAAGCCCACCATGATCAAACCCAGTGCCAGCGTGGCCAACCGCTCAAGCGGCGAGAACGGGACATGCTTAGGGGCCGCTTGCGGCGCCTGCTGCGGCGTAGGTGCCGCTTTCGGCGCAGCTGGTGTGGGCTCAGGCTGCATCATATCTAACTGTCTTGCTGTGTTATCAAGCATGTCGTTCACTTCGCTTTCCGCATGATGACCCGCAACTTCGCGCTGTGTGCACGATGATTGGCGGCTAGTTCTTCTTCGCTTGGTAAGATCGGTTTGCGATTAACCAAACTGAAGTCTGGCACCGCGTCTGCGGGAATCACCGGCAGATCGCGCGGGAGATCTTTAATTTTTGTTTTTTCATTGAACATGGTTTTGACGAGCCGGTCTTCCAAGGACTGGAAAGTAATGACACTAATGCGGCCAGCTGGGGCCAACAGCGTAAAGGCTTGCGTCAAGGAGTCTTCCAGCGCCCCTAATTCGTCGTTCACGGCGATGCGGATGGCCTGGAACACTTTTTTGGCGGGATGGCCGCCGGTCCGCCGCGCCTTAGCCGGAATACCGGCCTTGATCAGCTCAACGAGTTCGAAGGTCGTTTCAATAGGCTGTTCGGCGCGGGCCCGTTCAATTTGGCGGGCAATTGACTTGGCAAACCGTTCTTCACCGTAGCGGGTAAAAATCCGCACCAGGTCTTGGAAGGACCACTCGTTGACGACCGTGCGCGCCGTTAGGCTTTGACTTTGGTCCATCCGCATATCGAGCGGGGCATCGAAGCGGTAGCTAAAACCGCGCTTTGAGTCGTCGAACTGCGGTGATGACACCCCGAGATCGTACAAAATACCATCTACCTGCGTGACCCCAGCTTCTGCCAAGGCGGCGGTTAAGTCGCGGAAGTTGCGATGGATCAAATGCAAGTTCGCTGGCATCGGCTGTAAATCAGCGGTCACCGCGTCAATGGCGGCCTGGTCTTGATCAAACGCGTACAGCTGGCCCGCAGTAAGCCGGCTCAAAATGCGTTTGGTATGACCGGCGCGGCCCAAAGTGGCGTCAACATAGATACCGGCAGGATTGACGGCCAACTCATCAGTGGCCTCTTTGAGTAAGACGGTTTCGTGGGTAAATGTCATCGGCTACAGTCCAAAGTCTGTCAGATTTTCAGAGATATCATCAAAGCTCTCTTCAGCAGAGGCAGTGAAGGCGTTCCACCGCGCTTCACTCCACACTTCAATGCGATCAGAAACACCAACTAAAACGCAGGCCTTCTCTAGCCCTGCATGCTCGATCAAAGGCTTGGGGATATTCACGCGGCCTTGTTTGTCAAGCTCGCATTCCGTGGCTGCCGAGTACAAGAAGCGGCTAAAGGTCCGGGCGTCTTTTTTGGTCAAAGGGAGGGTCTCAACTTGCGCTTGCAACTTCTCCCATTGCGCCATGGGATAACCAAAGAGGCAGCCGTCCATGCCCCGGGTAAGCACAAAATCACCGCCCAATGTTTCACGAAATTTGGCTGGAATAATCAAGCGTCCTTTCGCATCAATGCTGTGATGAAATTCACCCATTAGCATGACAGACCCCTCCTTTCCTGACGTTAAATTCAGTCTACCACAATCCCCCACTATCCACCACTCAAGTATCAAAAAATGGCTTGACAAATCTGGTTTTTGACCAACGTTTCCCACGATGTACAAAAAATCCCCACCGGCCGCGGTTTGCAGCAGGTGGGGAACGGTGGATTCTGGGTGGGAGATGCGCCCTATTTTTGCTTTAAAGGGTGATTAAAATCGCCCCAAGCCACCATAAAGTTGTGGCTAAAGTGAGGACGCCGCCCAAAGTTGAAAAATAACGTTTGAGCACTAAATCATAATCTCGGTCAACCAGCAGGACGACCAAGAGCAGGGCAATCGCGCAAGCCGCAAACAAGGCGACCCAAATCGCATTGGGGAGCGGGTTGGCCAAGAGCATCGCCAACCCGCCTAAATTCAGCAGCGTGGCCACTAGCGGTAGTAGCCGTGAGCGAAATTGAAAGGCGCGACTGGCAATCAACAGTGCCAGACCTACAAGGGGTAATAGATAGCCGAACAACGTGTACATAAGCATTCCTCCAAGCTCCACTATACCCGATTCTGCGGCCAGTCGCATCGATTTGTTCTGCGGTCGCTTGATTGACGAAGGCGGCCGACCCGCACCTAACAATTTCAGTTGCCCTTGCCTGGCAAAACAGGTAAACTACAAGGGAATAAATGGCAAGCCGCGCAGGCGCAGACTGGAAAAGGTGGTGATCCTGGTGAAGCAAAAGCGTTCTAAGTTTTGGTATATTACCCATATCGCAACATGGGCCATGCTGATTGTCACCGTCTTTGGGGTTTTGGTTTTAGCCCTGCAAGCAATGGGTAGCCTTTAACCCATTCATATCAAAATAAGCGTTGCCCCCAGCCTGCACATGGCCG
Organism: Lacticaseibacillus salsurivasis; assembly: GCF_036246225.1. Taxonomy (NCBI): domain Bacteria; kingdom Bacillati; phylum Bacillota; class Bacilli; order Lactobacillales; family Lactobacillaceae; genus Lacticaseibacillus; species Lacticaseibacillus salsurivasis. The sequence continues at coordinate 403,281 of NZ_BTTP01000001.1, read as the reverse complement.
AGGACAACGCTTTTTGATTGCTAATGTTGCGGTTGAAATTGGGTTGCTGATTTAGGCTGGAACAGCGCCTTGCGCACCGTCCGTAGCAGCACGGTCACCACGATCAGGGTCACCAGGCCAGTCGCAATCGCCGAGCCACCATTGATGGCCAGCGAGTACAGCCAAGCCGGCATGCCTTTAGGCGCATACGAGCCCCAGAACACCCAACCAGCTAAGAAATGGCAGAAATACTTGGCCGCCGTGCCAATCAGCACCGCCAGCCAAGCTGTCGCCAGGATGGTTTTAGGCTTATTCTCATGCAGTGCCTTTTGAAATTGCGGATAAAGCAACCCGCCCAAGCCGGCGACGGCAAAAGCAATCGGATATTCCAGAAACCCTTGAAGCGGATTCAGCACTGAGCCTTCGCTAAAGCCGATCAAAAAGACATCGAGCACGCCCCAGGTGAGCCCAGCTGCCATCCCCGCGCCTAATCCGCGGCGCAGCGCCAACACGCTAATCGGAATCAAGCCGTAGCTCATTTCCACGCTGGAAATCCCCGTTTTGTGGGGTACATATTCCAGCGCCATTGCGAAAGCGGCAATCACCGCAATCTCCATCAGAACAATCAAACGTGACATCGTTTTAGACATCAAAAAACCTCCTTCGTGTGCTGGGAGCCAGCCACAAAGAAGGTCGAAAAATATCGACACCGCAATTCCTACGCTCGTATTAACGAACAGGTTCGAAGGGTCTGGGCAAATGCCCACTCTCAGCCAATGGCTCCCCTTTGCGTTGGTCCCGGACAACTATTTACTTGTGCAAAACCCATTATAAGGGACCGCTTACCAAAGTCAAGTAAAAGCGCCAGGCTACGGAAAAGGCTGTGGAGCTGGGCGCCCTGAGCCAGCCAGCTTACTCGAGGTTATAGAATCGGAGCAAACAACCGAGCCAGTTCGGTACCCATTTGATGCCAGCGCGTCTGGCTTTTGACTTCGGCATAAGTATAGGCCGTCGCCTGCTGCAAGTCGAGCTTGAACTGGCGCTCGGCGCGTTCAGCCAGCGCCTGATCATAGATGAAGGCCGCAATTTCAAAATTCAACTTGAAACTGCGCACATCCAGATTAGGCGATCCAGTCATGAGATACTGACTGTCGACAATGATGACTTTACGGTGCAAAAAGCCGGCATCATAGCGGTAAACCTTCACCCCATGCTTCGCCAGGCGGTTCAGATAAAAGGCCGTGGCTTTTGCCATTAGCGGTTGGTTGGTTTGCTTGGGCACCATCAGTCGCACGTCCATGCCACTTTGCGCGGCTAAGATCAGCCCATCAAGCAGACTATCATCTGGCACGAAGAATGGTGATTGCACCCAGATGCGGCGCTTTGCCAAGGCCAAAAGCCGCAAATCGCCCAACTTGATGGCCTCTAGATCCTGCTCCGGGCCCCCACTGACAATCTGCATGGTGGTCCGGCCAGTGTCATGTGATTCCGGAAAATAGGCCCGCTGGAAATGCACTTTTTTAATGCGAGCCGTGGTGTTCCAATCCATGAAGAAGCGCGCCTGCAACGACGCCACCGCCTGTCCGCTGATGCGCAGCTGCGTGTCTTGAGTAATGAGATACTTACGCGACGACGAGCCAATGTCAAAGCCGCCCATGTACCCGACACGGCCATCAATCACGGTGATTTTGCGGTGATTGCGAAAGTTGATCCGCAAATTGGCCCGGCCTAGCTTAGTGGCAATGAATGGCTCGACCATGCCGCCAGCGGCAATCAGTGGCCGCCAAAAATTGCGATTGAGGCGATGGGAGCCAAAGGTGTCGTAAATCACTCGCACCCGCACCCCGGCCTCGACTTTTTTGACCAACAACTGCACCAGGGCTTGACCATGGGCATCAGGCGCGATCGTGTAAGCTTCAATATGAATATGGTGCTGGGCCGCTTCCAAATCCTCAAATAAGCGGCGACTAAACTCCGTGCGATCAAAAATCAACTGCACGTCATTCATCGTTGTAATCAAGGCCCCATCCGCCTTGAGCAGCGTCCGCACCAACTCTGGCGCCCCAGCAAACGGCGAATTAGCGCCTTGGTCTTGGCTCAGCTCAACTGCTTCTTGCTGCGCGGCCACCATTTGATCAATCCCGAGCCGTTGCTGCGTGGCCAGCGCATTCAGTTTGTTGGTCGACAACTTCCGCCCAAATAACCAGTACAGCACGAAGCCGAGCACCGGAATCAACATCAAAACCAGCAGCCACGCCCAAGTCGCTGCAATATCGCGCGGCTGCCGAAACACCGTCACGATGGCTGATGCCGCATTGACGACTACGATGACAACCAGAAGTGTCTCCAGCCACATCCGGCATCCCTCCTCCACTTATCGTTTTATTCATAATACCACAGGGTAGGCAGGCGAAGTCCGACATGATGGCCCGTTTTTTAATAACAGAACAGTATTCCACTAATATCTGTCACCGTGAGGAAATATCGATTTAAATAACGAGAGATTCTTGCCCGCAGTATTCAGCCAGGGCGGTCGGGTCGGGCAGAGGGACGCGGTGGGCCTGAATCAAAAAGAATGGCACAAGGCCATTCCCCTTAGTCCACCGATTTTTCACCGAACCATTTCTCGTTGATCTTTTCCAGCGTCCCGTTTTCGGCCAAAACCTTTAATCCATCGTTGATCTTCGCTTGCAGGGTGGTATCGGTTTTACGCAAGCCCACAGCGAAATCTTCTGGCGGGAAGTCGCCGGCCACCACGCGATAAGCGCTCGGGTCGCTTTGGTGTTTGACATAGTAGTCAGCGTAAACCTGGTCGATCAAAATGCCTTGAATCCGCCCAGCGTTGAGATCCAAGAAGGCATCATCGAAGGTGTCGTAAAGCACCGGTGTTTGTTTGGCAATCAAATTCTTCAGTTTCTTGGGCTCACCATCCAAATCCGCCGCGCCACTAGAACTAGTTTGAACCCCCAGCGTCTTGCCTTTCATATCAGCAAAGGACTTGATATTGGCATTGGCCTTCGTGACCAATACCTGGTGATTCAACAGATACGCCTTAGAAAAACCAACCTGTTTGGCCCGCTCTGGCGTCACCGTATAACCATTCCAAATCAAATCAATGGTTTGGTTCCGCAACTCGGTTTCCTTCATCGACCAATCGATGGTTTGGAAGCTCGGCGTGATGCCGTACAGCTTGAACACGGCTTTAGCCAGGTCAATGTCGTAACCACTTAGCGTGCCGTCTTTTTGGCGAAAACCCATCGGCACAAAACTATCATCAAGGCCAATGACGACTTTTTTGGTTTGCTGAATGCGCGGCCAACTGTTTTTCACCACGGTGCGGGCGCAGCCGGCGGCAGTCACCGCGGCGAGCACGAGCACCAGGAGGGCAATCATTCGCTTTTTCACGCTTCCCCACCTCCCAGCTTGGTCACCGTCAGTGTTTCATCCGCCACCGCCTGGGCAAAGTCCATATCGTGGGTCACCACCACTTGAGTCATCCCTTGCGCTTTCACGCTGTTGATCAAATCCGCCACGGATTGGCGCAAGTTAGGATCCAGCGCCGAAGTGGGTTCGTCGTAGAGCAAGATTTGCGGCTTCAAGGCCAAGGCCCGGGCAATCGCGACCCGCTGCTTTTGGCCCCCTGACAACGAAAACGGGTAAGCATCCGCCTGGGCAGTTAAATCGAGCTCGGCAAGCAATTGATCCGCCTGCGCGGTCGCCGCTGCTTGAGTGGTGCCTTGCAAGGTAGGCGCCAAGGTCAAATTGCGCCGCACCGTCAGATTGGGGAACAATTCAAACCCCTGGAACACAACGCCAATCAGACCGGCTTGCCGCATTTTGGCGGCGGTGGTGGGTTCACCGTTCCAAATCATCTCGCCGCTATCCGCTGACGTCAGCCCAGCGATGATGCGCAGCAGCGTGGTTTTCCCAGCGCCACTGGGGCCAACGATGGCGAGCGTTTTCTGGTCAGCAATGGTGACATCAACCCCTGCCAGCACAGTTTGGTCACCAAATTTTTTCGTGATATTTTTGAGTTCTAACATGTGATGACCTCCTTATTTGTAGTAGCTAAAGGCTTTTTCGACGCGGCGCTGAAGCAGGGTTAACACCAGCGTCATGATCAAGTACAGCAGCGCCACCAGCACCAGCGGCACCAGGGTGACATCCCGCGCTGTCGCCACTTCGCCGGCGCGGAGCAGATCGCCTAAGCCAATCACGTACACCAAGCTGGAGTCTTTCACCAGATTGATGACTTCATTCCCCATGGATGGGAGCACCACTTTTAGGACCTGGGGAATGACGACATAACGCAAGGTTTGCCACCGGGTCAGGTTCAACACACTAGCGGCTTCGAACTGCCCTTCTTCAATGGCACCGAACCCGCCGCGGTAAATTTCCGCAAAATAAGCGGCATAGTTGAGAATGAAGGTGAAAATCACGGCAGAGAAGCGATCGAAGACAATGTGGACCAGCGGCAACCCGTAAAAGACGAAAATCAACTGTAGCAACAGCGGCGTGCCACGGAATAACCAGATATAACCGTTGAGCAAGCCTTTACCGGCAACGGCCAGTGGGTTTTTGCCGCGATACAGCAACCCGACAGCCACAATCATGCCCAGCGGAATCGCCCCCAGCAGAGTGATGGCAAAAACGGCTAGGGTCATTTGTACCCCGGAAAGTAATGCTGGTAAAATTGAAATCACATAATCCATAATGTCCTCCTTTTGCCGCTTCTGCAGCAGGTTAATCGTTGAATGAACGCAAAAAGCGCCCTCCTGTACGTTTGTACAAGAGGACGCTTCTGCGTGGTGCCACCTCACTTCGCCTTGCTGTCACCAACAAGACCTCACGTGGTTGAAAAACCCACCGGGAACAAAAAAGCCCCCACTCAGGCGAATTGCCTGAATGAGGGCGACTTGAATGCCGCGGTGCCACCTCATGCTCGTTGACCTGTCACCAAGCCAACCTCATGTCGTTTTTCAACCACGGCGATAACGAGCCCAACCGACCTGACCTACTACTTTCAACCAGGCACTCATGGATGTGAGGGGCAAGGCGACGTCTCTGGCTTCCACTCTCCCAGAGTCGCTGATCGTCAACCAATGCACCATTTCCACTCAACGTTTTTAAATGATTGTGCTTATCATACCTTGTTTTTGCTGCTTGTCAAGCCTAACGATGAAAAAGCCGATGCCAAAAGCCCACTTTTTTCTGTTCAATGTTCATCAGTGGCACACTTTCGCCCAGCAACCGGCGCGCAATGTTGCGGTAGCCCTGGCTGGCCGGATCATCTGGATCCATCACCACAGTTTCACCTTTGTTCGAAGTTTCAATGACGCCATCATCATCCAAAATGATGCCAAGTAAATCAATGCCAAGGTGCTGCGTGATTTCATCGATATCCATCGCGCGGCCATCGGCCATCATGTGCTGGCGAATCCGATTGATCACTAATCGCGGCGGATAAACCATATCGCGCTGCTCGAGGAGCCCCACAACGCGGTCAGCGTCGGACACGGCGCTGATTTCTGGGGTGGTGACCACAATCGCGCCATCCGCTCCTTCCACCGCATTGCGGAAGCCTTGTTCAATGCCAGCTGGGGAATCGAGAATCAGGTAGTCAAATTCCGGGCGCAGTTCTTCCACAATCGCTTTCACCTGCTCCGGCTCCAGCGAATCTTTTTCCGCATTTTGGGCCGCCGGCAGTATGTACAGTTTATCGTCGAAGCGCTTGTCTTTGATCAACGCCTGGCGAATTTTCGCCCGGCCGGTGGCAACATCGACGATATCGTAAATAATGCGGTTAGATAACCCCAGCACGACATCCAAGTTGCGCAGGCCGATATCCAGATCCATGAGTACCACGCGTTTACCCTGCAGGGCCAAGGCAGTCCCGATGTTGGCAGTGGTGGTGGTTTTGCCGACCCCGCCTTTACCCGAGGTAATAACTAATGACTTTCCCATTACAATTCCTCCAGTTTACGGAACAGTTTTGGCCGCAACTCACTGAGGCCGGCGGTTTGCCCATGCGTGAGCACATGCAGGTCGTTGATGTAGCTGGTCGTTTCAGGGCCATAAGTGTTCTTGTCGATAATTTCGATGGTGTCCGCAATGCGAATCTGGCCCGCTTTGCTGATGTCGCCGGCAATGATGGCATCTTGTGCCCCATCAGCCCCCGCAATCAGCAGGCCTTCCACCGTGCCCATCACAAAAATGCTCCCGGTGGTGCGCAGCGTCGCGCCTTGGTGCAACGTGCCCAGAAACAGCACATCGCCGCTGTAATTAGCCTCTTGCCCTGACCGCAGCACGCCGCCCACTAAATGCGTGGCTTGAGCCGCCAACCGGGCCTTGAGGGGCGCAATAGCAGCCACGTCGGCGTGAATGGCGCCAATAGTGAAATGCGGATACTGGGCAAAGACTTGCTGAATAGTCTGGGCCTGGCTTTCGTCCAGGAGCCGGTCGCCAGTTTCAATCACAAATTCCACTTCGCCAGTATTTTCCGTATCAGCGGAGAGCCGCGCCAGCAAGGTTGCCAGCTGCGCTGTGATTTCCTCAATACTCGATGCTGCTCTAAATTGCAACTCAAAGCCGCTTTTGCGGCCTTTTAATGTGACAGCCTCCAAGACGCCACCCCCAACGTTAATCTATCCTTAAGTTTATCAATATTCGGTGCAAAGGCAAATATGCGACGGCGAAAAGAATCACATTCACCATCAGCCCTGGGCCAATGTGGTTGGCAATCAGAATAATCACCGACCCGTTGGCCACCCCCAGAAACTGATTGATGGCGTAATCGGCCACTGCCGCCACCGTCAGCACAATCACCATCACACTACCCAGGTAAAACGGTTTTTTCGGAATTACTGGTTCCACCTGTCGTACCACATACACAATTAGCGGCCACACCAAGGTATTGACCCCAAGCATGCCGGTGTAATAGCTATCGAAAATCAAGCCGAAGCCGATGGCAATCGGCACGATATAGACCTCTTCCGGCAGCAATAGCGCCGTCATCACGAGCGCCATCAACGTCAAATGCGGGACGCCATAAAAGGTCCCAGTCATGATGAACTGGGCCATCGTTTGAGTGAGGGTGCCATCGATCAATAAGCACACAAACAGCAACAGGATAATCCAGCCATGACCCCTGAACTTCTTTTCTGTGATCATGTTACTCACCTGAAATCGTGCGATTAATCACAGTGACCACCGAGAGGTCATTGAAGTTCGCCGCCGGTTTGACATACACTGTGTTGGCAAGCCCGAAGTCATCCTTCTTGACACTGGCCACGGTCCCAATCAAGAGTCCTTTAGGGGTGCTGGCACCTAAGCCAGAAGTAATGACCTTTTGGCCTTTTTTGACGTTTTCTTCCGTGTTGATTTGCCCTAAAATCAGCTGATTTTTCTTCACGGAATAACCAGTAATCACGCCATTGACCACCTGACCAGAGCCGGTGGTAATCTGCGCGGCAAACCGGTCCGCGGATTTATTATCGGTGGAAAGCATTTCGACCTTGGCATTGGTCTTAGCCACTTCTACCACCCGGCCGGCTAGCCCGGCCCCGGCCATCACTGGCATCCCCTTGGTCACCCCTGCCCCGGAGCCTTTGTTGATGATGATGATGTTTTGCCAGTCGCTAGGACTGCGCATCATCACCGTGGCCGAAATTTGATCGTAATCGGTCAAAGTAGCGTTCAGTTTCAGTTGCTTTTTCAGCGCCTGATTTTCTCGGCTCAAGGTTTGGTTGCGGACCTTGGTTTGGGCTAAGCTGGTCAGCTTGGTTTTCAGTTGCTTGTTTTCCTGATACGCGTTGAGCAAATCGTTGACGTCATCCAGCCCGCCTTTGACAAAATTCGCCGGGCCAGACACAATCCGGCCGCCAATGCCGACAATGTCATTGCCAATTTGTTGGACCAACGGCGGGGCGCTACGATTGTTGCGAACCGCCATGGAGGTGAACATCAAGCCGACGCTCAGGAGCAGTGCGATCATCAACACGATCAATTTTTTGTTTGAGAAGAACTTTTGCATGAGTCGCTCCTTCGTTCCAGTTCACGCCTATCACTCAAAAAGCCGGCCCCAATAAGACGATCGGACCGGCCACGGGTGCCTGCAGCTGCGGGCGAGGATCAGTGTTTCTTTAAGACATCAATATTCTTCAGTGATTCGCCAGTCCCAATGGCCACACATTCCAGAGGATCTTGCGCGATGAACACTGGCACTTTGGTGGCATCAGAAATGACCTCAGCGAGATGCTTCAACTGGGCACCGCCACCGGTAAGCACGATGCCGTGATCAATCACGTCCGCCGCAATTTCTGGCGACGTTTCTTCCAGCGTATCCTTGATGGCATCGATGATGGCCTGCACGATTTCGCTGATGGCCTTGGCCACGTCCAGCGCCGCGATGTTTTCTGTCTTCGGCAAACCCGTTAGCAGATCGCGCCCGCGAATAGACATATCGTCAAGTTCCTTGGCGGCTTCAGGGGAAGCACAGCCAATTTGAATCTTGATTTCTTCCGCGGTGCGTTCACCAATCAGCAAGTTGAAGTGCTGCCGAATGTAAGTAATGATGGCTTCGTCGATTTTATCGCCAGCCATGCGAATTGAACGGCTGGACACAATCCCGCCTAAGGAGATCGTGGCAACATCGGTGGTCCCACCGCCGATATCCACGACCATACTCCCGGTTGGATCCATCACCGGCAAACCAGCACCAATCGCCGCGGCGTAAGGTTCCTCAATCACAAAGGCATCCTTAGCGCCAGCCACTTTGGCCGCATCAATCACAGCGCGCTTTTCCACTTCGGTCACGCCGCTTGGCACACAAATCATCACTTGCGGATGGTTGGCTTTACCACCGAGCGCTTTATTCATGAAGTACTTCAGCATCGCTGCCGTCGTGTCATAATCCGCGATGACGCCATCTTTCATGGGCCGGATCGCTGCAATATTGGCCGGCGTGCGGCCAATCATGGCCCGGGCTTCTTCACCCACGGCAATGATTTCTTCAGTTTGGGTATTCTTAGCTACGACAGAAGGCTCATTGGTGACAATGCCTTTGCCATCCACATACACCAAGGTGTTTGCGGTCCCCAAGTCAATTCCGATGTTTTTCGATCCTAATCCAAGCAAGACGTTCTCTCCTTAAAGTGATCCGTTTTTCTAGTCCTAGGCATTATAGCATATAACGCCTAACCCTCGCACCGGGCGCTCCGCAGAAATGCGCGGTAGCGTTTAAAAAAATACCCGCTGTGATCACTTTAGATTGTACGCTTTAACCTGCCTTGCCTTAACCAAGGTCGCGTTTCTTTACCTTTATTCAAACACTAACGCTTAGAGCTGATGTTCCATGCTGAAGGAGTAAAACTGCTGCGCCCCGACAATGAGGTGATCCACCACCATGATGCCAATCAAAGCCCCAGCCGCCGCAAAGCGCTGGGTGAGGTCAATATCCATGGCACTAGGATGGGGATCGCCGCTAGGGTGATTGTGCACCAAAATCAGCTTGGAAGCATTCATCCGCAAAGCCAGGCGAAACACCACCCGGGGATCGGCCACTGATTTGTCGACGCCGCCATGACTCAACTCCAGCTCCTGAATAATGGCGTTTTTGACATCAAGAAAAATCACTAAGAGGTACTCTTCTTTGGCCCCAGCCAGCCGGGCCATCATTTCCTGACCCAGTGCTTCGGCCCCCAAAATCTGGCCAAAGCGTAGCGATTGGCGTTGCTGCACCCGTTGGCCCAATTCGATGCTGGCCGCCAATAAACTGGCTTTGCTCAGCCCGATGCCGCTGATCGCCATCAGCTCTTCCAAACTAGCGCTGCCCATGTCCTTTAATCGCGGAAATGTCCCGAGCAAGGCCTCAGCTATCACCGTTTTGGAATGCCCGCGTCCGCCAGCGCCAATCAACACCTCTAGCAACTGCACATCTGAAAGCACCTGGGCCCCATGCGCCAACATCAGCTCTCGTGGCTGCATGCCCTCATCCCCTCTCACAAGAGATTACGCGTTCCGCAGCCAAGCCGCCACCGCCGGTAAATCTGGTAAAACGGCGGTCGCCTGGGCGCTGGCCGGCGCTAAATCGTGCACTTGCACACAGCGCAGCCCTGCGGAATCGGCAGCAGTCACGCCTGCCAGGGTATCTTCGACGGCCACCACAGCGGCGGTCGCTAAGTTCATCTTGCCCAAGGCCACTTGATACAAGTCAGGCGCTGGTTTGCTGGCACCCGCTTCCCCGGTGACGGTCACGTCAAACTGGGGCCAAGGCTGCTGGGTGACGATAGTTTTCACATAAGCGCTGGTACTCACCGTCACCAATCCCAACTGAATCCCACGCTGGTGCAGATGATTCAGCAGTTGGGTGGCCCCTGGGAGCGCGGACACCGACCCCAGCTGTTGCTCAACTAGCTCATCGCTAAGGCGAATAAAAGCTTCTAGCTCAGCGCCGAACTGTTGCTGAAGCCAAGCGTTGTGCCGCAAGTCACCGGCGCCCACCAAGCGCTGAAAGGCCGCAGCCGGCAGCGGTCGGCCCAGTTGCGCGGCAGCCGCGGCATTCGCTTTTAAATACAGCCTCTCAGTGTCCACCAAGGTGCCATCCAAATCAAATAAGACTGCCTTAAGCATGCGCGGCCCCTAGTAGCGTCTGCCGCACTGCACTGGCTAGGTACAAAGAACCCGCGATGATGACGGGTTCATCTGGCGCCTCGTCCAAATGTGCGGCTAAGGCCGCTTGCCAGCTCGTAAAAGTTCTCAGCCGGTCTGCATCGGGATAATCACTTAAGGCGCTGGCGCGGGGGTTATCGGGCACTGGCACCAGCCAAAGCCGGACATGAGCGGATTCCAACTCCTGCACCATGGTGGCCACATCTTTGTCTTTCAAAACGCCGATGATCAGGGTCACCCGCTGCGCCCCAAACACAAGCTTCGCCGCACTGAGCATCGCCTTGATGCCTTGCGGATTATGGGCGCCATCAATCACGATCAGCGGGTCATCACTGATTTTTTCCATGCGCGCTGGCCAGGTGCTGGCAGCCAGGCCTTGCCTGATGTCAGCGGCAGTCAATGGCCACTGGTAGGCTGCCGCTGCGAGCTGACTGGCGACAATCGCCAAACTGGCATTGACCACTTGGTAGTTACCCACCAACGGGATGCGAAGATGGTGCAAATCCGCCTGTCCTGGCATTGAAAAATCAAACCGTTGGCCCCAGCCCTCAAGCTGCGCCCCAGTGGCATCAAAATCCTGGCCTGCCACCAGCCACTGACTGCCGGTCAGGGCGACGCGCTTTTTGACCTCCGCCATCGCCTCGGCTGGCAAAGCGGCGGTGACCACCGGCCGTTTGGGCTTGATGATGCCGGCTTTGTGCCGAGCCACACTGGCTAGGGTCGGCCCGAGCAGCGCGGCATGATCCAAACCCACGCTGGTAATCACGGACACCAAAGGATCGATGACATTCGTCGAGTCGGTATCACCACCAATCCCGACTTCGATCACCGCCAGATCAACGTGCTGCGCGTGAAAATACCAAAACGCCAGCGCCGTGATGTATTCGAATTCCGTCACCGCAAAATCCGGCTCGTGCTCACGCACTTGCTTCAGCGCCGCATCCACTGTCGCCGCCGCCTCGACCAACGCCGCATCAGCAATCGGTTGATGATTGATCATGATGCGTTCGTTGAACCGCATAATAAACGGCGAGGTAAATAAACCAACTCTTAGCCCGCTGGCTTCCAAAATATGGGCAATGGCTGAGCTGGTGGAGCCTTTGCCATTGGTGCCGGTCACATGCACATACCGGCCCGTTTGCGGATTACCCAGCGCCGCCAGCAGCGTGAGCAACCGCTCATGATCGCCGGTTTTGGCCAAGCGGGGCAGCGCATGAATCGCCGCCACCGTTGCTTCGTATGTTTTCACGACTAAGCCTCCCTACCAAAAAAGCCGCCTGCCTGCGCAAACGGCTTTTGCTTGAATTTAGAATACCACGACTGGCGTGCCGACGGAAACGACATTCCAGAGCTTAGCGATGAAGGCTGGCGGCTGGTTGACACAGCCATGTGAGCCGTGTTTCAAGTACCAATCGCCGCCGAACGTTGGCTGCCAGGAGGCGTCATGCAGACCCACACCGGTGTTATCAATTGGCATCCAGTAACTGACTGGTGTCTTATAGTCCTCACCGACCAAAGTGGCATTACGCTGCTTGGACCAGATATCGAAGACCCCACTCGGTGTTGGCGTCGCAGGCTTCCCAGTCACCACGTCAGATTCCATCACGAGTTGACCATTCTTGTAGAACCATTCATGCTGGTTGACCTTATCCACTTCAATGTAGGTGTTGCCAATATCGGTGCCATCAGCATGGTAACCAGTTCCTTGGTACAGCACCGTCTGGTCGAAGTCGGCGCCTTTTTTGATAAGTTCAATCAAGGCTTTAGTTTCGGCCGACTGGCGAATACTCCAGCCGTAAATCCCAGCTGGCACGGTCACAGTGCCGCGCTTGGTGGACTGGAACTGCCGCGACTTGTCATAAGTGTTGTACTTGGTGGCCAGACTGGCCACATACTTGGCCACGCCTGACTCACTCACTGTCACAGCGCCGTCTTGATAACTCAACCAGCTTTGCAACGTGGCCGTCGGGATGGTTTCCTTGTGATTGGTGATGGTGATCACGGCTTTGATCTTGCTGATGGCTTTCAGCTTGGTGACCGCGTCTTTGAGCTCAGAATCCGAGCTAACGACTTTAGGCTTCACATAGCTTTTCGCCACTTGCACCTTGGTCTGGTTCGCCTGAATCGTGCTGGCAATTTCATTGGCCAGCTTCGTCGCGTCAATCTGGTTGCCGGCTTTTTCCTTTTGGATGACGTAATCACCATTTTCCACAGTGACTTTGGCATCTTCTGGCGCCGTGCGATTGGCGTTCAGACTTTGCGCTTCGCTGGTGGCATAAGCCTTGATGGCCGTTTGATCAGCGCTGCTGGCCAAGGCCGACTGCTCGCCCTTAGCCAACACCACGGTGGTAAAGCCCCACGGATTTTGCTTTTTGATCAGTTTATTCAAAAGCGCCGTGTAGTCACGATTGAGGCCCAATTCCTGACCTGACACCGTCGCCACCGTCTTGCCTTGATCCGTCAACTGATAAGTGACGTTGCCCAGCTTGGCTTTTAACGTCTGATTGGCCGCTTTCACGGTTTTGCCGCCGATGGTGACCCCCATCACCTCGGTTTTAGGCAAAAAGTGATCGCGATAGTGTGAACTGCGGACGCCGAAAAAAGCAGCAACCGCGACTACCGCTACGGCAATAACAGAAGTGATAATCCATCCTTTTTTCTTCATTGAAATCTCCCTACTTGTTACTTTTACTTGGTACTTTCAATCCGGCTCAATTATAACATACTTACTAAAAGTACGTAGAGGCCTTGCAATGCAGATTGATTATACCGCAATCAAGTCGCAGAAGGGCAACCATTTAAGCTTGCTTGGTCTGGGTCAAACGGCCATCTTCCATTTTGTAAACGGCATCAGCAAAGCCCAGCAAGCGTTCGTCATGCGTCACCACCACAATCGCTTTTTTACGGTTATGCGCCAAATCATGAAGCATTTGTCCCACCACTTGCACCCGCGGCCGGTCCAGCGCCGCGGTGGGCTCATCGGCCAGCACGATTTCCGGATCAGGATAAAGTGCCCGGGCAATGGCGACGCGCTGCTGCTGACCGCCAGATAATTCATTCGGGAACTTATTTAACAGCTCCGCGATGCCGAGCTCAGTTAGTAGCTGGGTCAGCGCAGCTGGCGCCAGGTTGCCCTGGGGCCGAATGCGGTCCACCAGCTTGAATTGATCCGCCACCGTCAAGTACGGCAGCAGATGGTAAGCCTGCAACACAAAACCAATTTGATTCAGGCGTAGTTGTTCTTTTTCTTTGGATGAGCGCTGCTGATAGCTTTCACCGGCCACTTGCACCTGGCCGCTGGTTGGCGTCAAGAGCCCACCAGCAATCGTGAGGAGCGTGGTTTTCCCGGAGCCAGAGGGACCCACGATTAGCGTGAGTTGCCCGGATTCCGCGACAAAATTCACATCGTGCAACACCTGCACCTGCGCCGTGCCTTGACCAAAAATCTGATTCACTTGTTCAACTGCTAATGCTGGCATGTTTAACCTCCTATCACGGTCAACGGATCGACCTTAACCACGCGCCGCACGGGAATTAACCCGCCAATCAAGCCCATCGCGAGCAACCCGACCCCCACTGCGGACAGCAGCGGGAGGGAAAAGGCCATTGGCACCACCGCCGGCATCGCCACTGCAGTGATAATCAGAAGCACTGTGCCCCCAACTAGCCCTGCTGCGACCAGCAGCAAGGACTGCGCTAAGGTGGCTTGCACCAGCACGCGGCTTGGCACCCCTTGCACCCGCAACACGGCGTAATTCGGCAATTTTTGCATGGTGAGAATGTACATGAACACGGCGATAATGATGAGTGAAATCACCATCAAAAAGCCGATCATGAGCTCAAAGGTCATGTTCTGGGCCGAATAGCCAGGCAATTTTTGAATGAAGGCGGCAGTTGAATAGGCTTTGGTGCCACTGGTACCCAGCTTAAAAGTGTCAGACTGCGCCACCACGGCACTGGCTGATAGATTCGGCATGCCGCCTTTCAGCGTTTGCCAAGCGCTCATGGTGCCATACAGCACCGGCGCAATATTCATTTTGGCCCCGCTGGTAAACCCAACAATGGTGTAGTGCTTGGCTAAGCCATTCAGGGTGATGGTACTGCCAAGCTTGTAGCCTTTGAGCTTCAGCGAATCATCGGCCAACACTTCGCTGGCTTTGGTTGGCTTGCGGCCGCTGGTCACAGTCAGATTTTTGGCGATGAATTGACTGGCCTTTAACCCCAGAAAAGTCGCCGAAACCTGCTCGTGGCCTTTGGCTTTTACCGCGACCGAGGCCTGACCGACCACCGCGGCATCCTTGGGCAAAGCGCCCACCTGATCCGTGGTTAACAGGGATTGCCGCATGTCGACATTGGCGTTAGCGTTCAGCACCACGGTTTTGACATGCCAAGAATCTATGGCATCCGTGTTTTGCTGAGCCAAGCCCAGGGCCAGGCTAGTGAGGATAAAAATCAGATAACTGATCAACACAATCATCGCCACAATCAGCGATGAGCGGAGCTTTTCTTTTCGAATTTCTTTAAGTGCGAGAAACATTCACAGGGCCTCGATTTTCTAAAATTTGCAGTGCGGCCGCGAGTTGCTCTAGGCGGGCTTCAGCGGCATTTGGTGCTAACAAGACGTCTTTGATGGTTTGATGGCACAAGACCTCAGCCGCCCATGCTGCAGCATCCGGTGATGGCGGCGTGGGCCGCGCTGGCAGTACCGCCTCATTGGCTTTGAAATGCATCACCATCAAGGCTCGGTAAGGACTCACCTGCACCCCGACCAGAAACTGGCGCGTATTGGCCAGATAATTGGCTGCATCAAAACCGCCAGCAGTGGCGACATGAAGGCCAGCGTGAATCGTTTGCATCGCACTGCCGAACAGATACCGATAAGCATCGGTCAGATCGGTGAAGTATTTGTAAAAAGCACCGCGGGCAATGCCGGCACTTTGCACAATTCGCGCCACCTGGGCGTCGGCGACGGGGTAAGTGCTGAATTCTTGATTAAGGGCGGCCACAATGCGCGCCTGCTTGTCAGCATTCAGATGCATAAAGGTTGCGGATACCATAATTGCCTCCCTTCAAAGTGACACCGTGTCAATTTAATAAGTCTACCACAAAGTGACACCGTGTCAACTTAAATTCAAAAAACAGAGTGACACGTGGCCACTCTGTTAGTTCGTGCTTATTTGGCTGC
Source organism: Lacticaseibacillus salsurivasis (assembly GCF_036246225.1). NCBI lineage: Bacteria > Bacillati > Bacillota > Bacilli > Lactobacillales > Lactobacillaceae > Lacticaseibacillus > Lacticaseibacillus salsurivasis. The sequence continues at coordinate 387,449 of NZ_BTTP01000001.1, read as the reverse complement.
TTGCAGTTCCTTGATGCGAGCATTCGTGGCGTCAAGCTTCGCCGCATAATCAGCTTGCTTGGCTTTTTGCTCGTCAATCACCGCAGCTGGGGCCTTGGCCAAGAAGCCTTGGTTGCTCAGCTTCTTGTCAACACGGGCAATTTCTTCTTCCAATTTCTTTGCTTCCTTGGTCAACTTCGCAATTTCTTCGTCCAAGTCAATCAACTCTTGCAGTGGCACATACAAGGTCGCACCGGTCGTAACGGCACTGGCCGCCAAGGCTGGGGCCGCCACATCACTGCCGATGGTCATGCTCTTGCTGTGGACAAAACGGTCAATAAAGTCGCGGTTGGTTTGGAACACCTCAGCCAGGCTGGCATCCTGCAACTTAATGACCAAGTCAATGGGACTCGCCAGCGGGGCATTGACTTCCGCCCGAATGTTGCGGACGCCGCGGATGACTTCGATGATGGCTTCCATTTGACTCACCGCTGCATCATTGGCAAACGCCGGGTTAACCGTCGGGTAAGCGGCGGTAACCAGTGACTCGCCCTCATGCGGCATCGTCAGCCAAATCTTTTCGGTGACAAAAGGCATGATTGGCTGCAATAAGCGCAGCGTCTGATCCAGCACGTAGCGTAAGTTGATGCGCTTTTGGACTTTAGCCGCTTCATCATCGCCGTACAAGACTTCCTTGGCCATTTCCAAGTACCAGTCGGCCAATTCATTCCAGATGAAGTTATACAAAGCGCGGTCGGCTTCCCCGAATTCGAACTTGTCGAATAAGGTGGTGACGGTTTGGACGGTGTCGTTCAAACGGGCAAAGATCCACTGATCGGACAGATCAAACTGGCTCGGGTCTGGCTGCTGGTCCGCGGTGGTATCACCGAGGTTCATCAGGACAAACCGGCTCATGTTCCAGATTTTGTTGATGAAATTCCAGGCTGCATCCATCTGGGTGTAGGAGAAACGCGCATCCTGGCCGGGTTTATTGCCTTGGGTCAGGAACCAGCGCAACGCATCGGCGCCATATTTTTCAATGACGTCCATCGGGTCAATCCCATTGCCCAAGGACTTGCTCATTTTGCGGCCTTGTTCATCCCGCATCAAACCGTGAATCAAGGTGTACTGGAACGGCCGCTGGTCGGTAAACTCGAGGCCCTGGAAAATCATGCGGGCGACCCAGAACGGAATGATGTCGTAGCCGGTGACCAGCGTGTTAGTTGGATAGTAGCGCTTGTAATCTGGCGCGTCGGTATCTGGCCAGCCCATGGTCGAAAATGGCCACAAGGCGCTGGAGAACCAGGTATCCAAGACGTCAGGGTCTTGCTCCCAGTTTTCTGGATCTTTCGGGTCTTCCATGCCCACATAGACTTCACCGGTTTGCTTATTATACCAGGCTGGAATCCGGTGTCCCCACCAGAGCTGGCGCGAAATGACCCAATCATGGATGTTTTCCATCCAGTTCAAGAAGGTGTGTTCGAAGCGGTCCGGCACAAAAGTCACCTTGTCCGGGCCTTGCTGGTTCTTGATGGACGCTTCCGCCAGTGGCTTCATCTTGACGAACCATTGGGTGGACAGCCGCGCTTCCACCTGCACGCCGGTGCGTTCGGAGTGGCCAACACTGTGCACAATCGGCACAATTTTGATCAAATCGCCAGATGCCTGCAGATCCTTGACCAGCGCTTCGCGGCATTCAAAACGGTCCATCCCTTGATACTTGCCGGCATTTTCGTTCATGGTGCCGTCATCATTCATGCAGTTGATGCGCGGTAAATCATGCCGCAAGCCCACCTGGAAGTCATTGGGGTCATGGGCCGGCGTAATTTTAACGGCGCCAGTCCCGAAGTCCATGTCAGCATGTTCATCAGCAATAATCGGAATCTTGCGCCCCACCCCAGGGACAATGACTTCTTTGCCGATTTGATCCTTATACCGCGGATCTTTGGCATTCACGGCAATGGCAGTATCACCAAACATGGTTTCCGGCCGCGTGGTGGCAATCTCGATGCCGCCTTCAGTACCATCCGCATAAGGATAAATCAAATGGTAAAAGGCGCCTTTATCATCTTGGTGAATCACTTCAATATCGGACAGCGCCGTGCGCGCCTGCGGATCCCAGTTAACAATGTATTCACCGCGATAGATCAAGCCTTTGTTGTACAAGTCAACGAAGACTTTACGTACCGCCTTGGACAAACCATCATCCAAAGTGAAGCGTTCCCGGTCATAATCCAGGGACAGGCCCATTTTGGCCCATTGCTTGTGGATGATAGCGGCGTATTCATCCTTCCAGTCCCAGACCTGTTGAATGAATTTTTCACGGCCCAAATCATAGCGCGTCACGCCTTGCTTGCGCAACTTGGCCTCAACTTTGGCCTGAGTGGCAATCCCGGCATGGTCCATCCCCGGCAGGTAAAGCGTGTCATAACCTTGCATCCGCTTTTGGCGAATAATCATATCCTGCAACGTGGTATCCCAGGCGTGGCCCATGTGCAACTTCCCAGTGACATTGGGCGGCGGGATTACGATTGAATACGGTTTGGCCTTTTTGTCGCCGTTAGGCTTGAAAACGCCTTGTTCGAGCCATTTCTCATACCGGCCCGCTTCAACGGCCTTGGGGTCGAATTTTGGGGCTAATTCCTCTTTCATGCTGTTTCCTCCTATATTTGGTGTGACCTGTGAATGGGTAATATTTGGACCGAAGCGAGAGCTGGAGGCATAGTTGCGCTCCGCAGCCTGCCTAGTTACGCTCACGAAGGCAACGCTTGAGTGATTAGCTACGCAGTAGTCCTCGCCGCGTGCCGCGGCAATGCCGACTGCTAGGCTAATCATCAAGCTCAGTGCGCCTTCGTTCGCAGCCTACAAAAAAGCCCGCCCTATTTCTAGGACGAGCGTGCTCGCGGTACCACCTAAATTAAGCTAGCTAGGCTAACTTCTCTCGGACCTGGTAACGGGTGGTCCCGGTTGGCCCTACTGACTTCAGGTCAACAGCTCGCAAGCTACCTCTCGCACAAAGGTTCAAGGCTTGCACCAGCCGCCTTGTCGCTGAAAATCCTCTGTTTGAGCCTCTTGGTCATCGCGTTACGGCCATTATAACCAAGCCAGCCCCCAGCGTCAACGCGCCTTTTGCTTTGGCAGCGCCATTTTGGTGGCGTGCTGTTTTTGATGTGCGGTATAGAGCAGGCTTTGCAGCTCTGAAGTCAGGTCGATGTACCGAATCGTTGTTTCCGGCCGGCAGGCGACGGGCTGCGGCGCAAAGGTTAAAATCGCGGAAATGCCGGCGGCTTCGAGCTGGTTGATCACTGCCGTTTGGGCGCTACTTGGCACAGCCACAATCGCCGTGTGAATCGTCGACTCCAAATGGGCCGCCAAAGTCGCAAAGGCGTAGACCGGAATCCCGCCCACTGGTTGGCCAACTTTAGTCGGATCAGAATCAAAGGCCATGACAATGTTCAAATCCGGATTGCGGCGAAAATTGTTCTGCATCAAGGCGGCGCCGAGGCCGCCAACGCCGACCAAAATCATCGCCTCGGCAGAATCAACATCAAGCAATTGCCCGAAGGCCTTCACCAGGGTTTCGATGCTGTAGCCATAGCCGCTTTTGCCCATTTCGCCAAAACTGGAGAAGTCACGGCGAATGGTCGCTGACGGGATGTGAATAATCTCACTTAAGCGATGTGAGCGAATTCGACGAATCCCCTCCTGCTGAAGCTGCCGTACAGCCCGGTAATATAAAGGTATCCGATTGATAGTTGCTTTTGAAACATGGGTTTTTGTCGTTTGCATGCGGCCGCCTCCGCCTCAATTTAGTTCAATACTTCACACAATCAGTCTAGCATAATGATTGTGAAATATCAAACAAACTTTGACGCAAAAAAGGGCTGTGCCAATGTCACAGCCCCTAGATACACTCCGAATGTTCCAACAGAGTTACGTGCCAAAAGGCCGGAACCGAGCAGCTAGCTACGCCATCCACCGAGTCCAAAGTTCGGACTTGGTGGATGGCTTGATCAGCCCGTAGCGCGAAGCGCGTACAGGCTGACATGCGTTAGAAAGGCTACCTGTCGGTTCCAAGACCGCCTTTTGTCACAGCCCCTAATAAGCTAATCTAACTGCATTTGGATAAAAGTCACCGGTTGGCCAAACGCCTCTGCCGCCCGCTGGCCCGTGGTTTTGAAGCCTAGGCTTTCATACAAGTGGCGCGCGCGGGCGTTGAAGTCAGCCACCTCTAACCTGACCGGCCCGGCATAGTGATACCGCTGGCGCCCAAAGGCAATGCCATCCAGCACAAACTGATGGCCGCGCCCCTGGCCAGTGTAGGCCGGGGCCAGGCCCAGGCCGATGGTCATGATGCCATCAGGGAAGGAAAACTCATACATGCCAATCAAGGTTTCATCCTCGCCTTCAAGCACGGAATAGTAATCAGCGCCATCATCGGCGAAAATCTCATCCATCACTGCCGGCTGAGCGTCCTTAGGGGTGTTATAGAATGTATCGGGGTCAGGGTAGGCCCAATTCAAGTACGCCAAGGCTTCGGGCCGGTTCATGTAACGAATCGTCATTGCCAGCACCCTCCTAAAGTAGTTCAGTAATCAGATCTTGATCTTGGTTCATGAATTCATCAGAAGACTTGATCTCAGTGATTTTTACCCCAGCCAGCGCCCGTTCCATCAGGCCAGCAACATCGAGTTTGCTTTCGAAGTAACGCGACTTGTCCAAATTCGGCTTCGTCTTCGGCGAAGGCGGCGCAAAAATGGTACAGCAATCTTCAAATGGCATGATGGACAAAGCATAGGTATCAATGTTTTCCGCCACTTTGATGATTTCCGTCTTATCCATCGTTGCCACCGGCCGGATAATCGGCATCGTGGTGACGTCATTGATGGCGACCATGCTTTCAAGGGTTTGTGAAGCGACCTGACCGATTGATTCGCCATTGACGATGGCTAGGCCGCCGCGTTTTTCTGCCAGTGCCGCGGTCAGCCGGAGCATCAACCGGCGCTGCACCGTCATCAGGTACCCTTCTGGCACGGTGGCCTTGATGGTTTCCTGGATTTCGGTGAATGGCACCTGAATGAACTTGATGTAACCGGCGTAAGGCGCTAGTTTCGTGGTCAGCTGCTTGGCTTTATTCAAGGCGCTGTCGCTGGTGTAAGGCGGGCTGAAAAAGTGAACCATTTCAATATCGACCCCACGCTTCAGGGCGTAGTAGCCTGCGACAGGCGAATCAATGCCCCCAGACAGCATCAGCATCGCCTTGCCTGCGGTACCGACTGGCATCCCGCCTGCCCCCAAAATGGTTTGGGTGGACAGATAAATCGCTTCGCGGCGCACTTCCACCCGCAAGGTGAAGTCAGGCTGACGCATTTGCACCTTCAAATCAGGCCGGTGATCCACGAAAAAGTCGCCCAAGTTCAGGTTCATCTCGTTAGTGTCCAGCTCAAAGGTGTGATCAGAGCGCCGGGTGTAAACCTTGTAGGAACTGCCCTCCGGCACCGTTTCATTCATCAAAGCCAGCGCCGCCTCGTGTACGGCAGCCATATCTTTGGCGACCTTCACACTGGGTGAGTAGCTTTGAATCCCAAAGACCTTGCTCAAGCGCGCCATGACGGCGGCGGAATCCTCACCATTCAGCTCAATGTGGAGCCGATCTCGCTTGGGGCGAATGGTTAACGCCGGGAATTCGTGCAGCGCTTTGGTAATGTTGCCGTGCAAGCGGCCTATGAACGCTTGGCGGTTCTTGCCTTTGGTGGACAATTCGCCATAGCGCACCATAATTTCACTGTAATTCACTCGGTTTCCTCCTTATTCAGCATGTGCTGGCATGAGTTTCTTGAAGCCAGCATACACTTGGTCGAATGCCTGGTTGAAAGCATCGGCTTCTTGCAATGTGTTGTATTCATCTAAACTGATCCGCACCGCACTGGTAGCCACGTTATCCGGCACCCGCATGGCGGCTAGCGTACTGCTTTCGGTGCCTTTTTTACTAGAGCAAGCACTGGTGGTGGAAATATAGATGTCATGCTGCTCAAAGGCATGCACAATGGTTTCACCGCGCACGCCTGCAATGGCAAAGGTCAAAATATGCGGGGCAAAATCAGGGGTCAGCTGGCTGAACATCACGGTGTTGTCCGCTTGGGCCACATGCTCATAAATGCGCTGGCGAATGGCCGCTTGATGCGCCACCTTGCCAGCCTCGTCATCGAGCAACAGCCGCAGCGCCTTGGCCATCGCGGCAATGGCTGGCACATTTTCAGTGCCAGAGCGCAGGTTACTTTCCTGCCCGCCGCCAGTCAAAAGTGGCGCCAGGTGTTTGCCTTCCTTCATATAAATGAAGCCCGTACCACGCGGGGCGTGGAACTTGTGCCCTGAGAACGTCAGGAAGTCGATGCGCGGATTGCGTAGGCTAGGCATCAAGCCTTTACCAATCGCCTGCACCGCATCGACGTGAAAATGAACATTCGGGTAAGCGGTCAGAATTTTGGCTACCTCGTCAATCGGCTGCTTGGCCCCGATTTCATTGTTCACCGCCATGATCGACACCAAAATGGTGTCATCGCGCAGCGCCGCTTTCAAATCGGCGGGGTTGATAAACCCGCGCTTATCCACGGGCAGATACGTCACCTCAAAACCCAAGCTCTCCAGCTGCTTCATCGTGTTGATTACCGCGGGATGTTCCACCGCGGTGGTAATCAGATGCTTGCCGAAAGGCCGCTTTTCGATGGCGGTGCCTTTGATAATCCAGTTATCGCCTTCCGTGCCGCCACTGGTGAAGTAGATTTCATCGGGCTTAGCCTGCATCAACTGGGCAATCTGGGCCCGGGCGCTTTGCAGCATTTCGTCAGCCTTGCCGCCTACCGCATGCAGGCTCGACGGATTACCGAAAAAGTCCTCGCTGACTTTGCGGTACGTATCCAGCACCACCGGCAATGCCTTGGTGGTGGCACTATTGTCAAAATATATCATGACGGTCATTCTTCCTTTTCGTAAGTTTAGCTGCTTGCCAGTATACCAAAAACGCAGGCAAAAAAAAACCAGCAACTCTGGGGTTCAGCTGCTGGTGCGGGGCTTAAAACAGATTGTTGTGCTGCTGGGCGTTATAGTCATCGGCCACTTTCTGGTAGCTGCCAGCTTCAACCGCCTCGAGCGCGGTGGCAATCGTATCCGCCGCGGTTTGATAATCGTACTTGGCGTAGGCCACTTGGGCCTCGGTCATCGCCTGCGCTACCGCTTCATGGGAAGCTTTGTAGCGATTAGCATATTGCAAGAGCTGTTCGGTCATGCCGGCAGCGTCAATCACATCGCGACTTTGCTGCTTGAGCTGATCGATGTCACTAGACACCTTAATCAGCTGCTTGGCAATTGCGTCCAAATCGATTTTGACTTGGTTCATCGCCTGCTTAAGGCTGGTGATTTCGCTCGTCACCACCTTGAAGAAGTCGCGGTAGGCTTTCGGCAGGCCAGGCAAATCATGCCGCGAAACTTCATAGCGGATATCGCGCACCGAGCGGTCAAAGGCATCCACCTGATCGATGGCTTTTTGCTCGGTTTCGCGCAGGCCGCTGACCGAATCGTTGATGGTCGCCTGTTGCTTTTCGATAGCGGTCAGGTCGCTACGATCTTGGGTAAATTGACTCAGCACTTCAGAGTACACGGCCTGGTGCGCGGTCAGTTGGTCAACCGCCTGATCATAGGCCTGGTTGATATCATTCAGTTGGACCTTTAAGTTATTGGTGGTTTTGATTTCATCGTGATTCAGTTGATAGCTTTGATTCAGATGATCGAGTTCAATCGCTAAAGTATGGTTTTGCTGAAGCGCGTGATTGATAAACTGCCGTAAGTCGGTTTGACTATCAGCCACCGCGGTTTTGGCCTTGAGCTCTTTTTCCATCACCGCATAAAGGGAGTCAATCTTGTTAACGATAGTCTCGGTGTTGGCGGTCAGTTCGGTGACGGCCAAATCTTTAATCTGCTGGTCGGCGACCTGCAGCGCCGTCGTCACCTCAGCCACACCAGCCGGAACATCTTCCGTGAACTGGAACTGCTGAGCGGTGAGCTGCTCAAACCCGCTTTGAATTTCTTTGACTTGGCCGGGGAATTCATTGACCACTTCATTGACCAGCGGTGGCAAAGTCTTGACCTGCAGCTTGATGGCTGCAACCTCATTTTTCAGCTGGCCGAGTTCGCCTTTGGCCTTGGCTGGGTCACCCGCGGCATTCAGCTCATTGATGGCTGACAAGCGCGCCGCAATTTGCTGGAGACTATCTTCCAACGCCGGCAGCGCCTCACCAAAGGCAAAACTCTTCGCCAAAACCGTCTTCCGCGCTTCCTGATAGCCTTCGCGCAGTTGATTGATGCGCTTGGCATTTTCAGCCTCGCTGATCTTAATGGCAGACAGCGCCTTGTTGATCTGATTCATCTGCTTGGCCGCGCCCATTTGCAAGGCCTCAATATTAGCGATACCGTCTTTCACCTGGCCAAAGTGGAACTGCTTATTCGCCTGTTCCACATCAAGCAGCGCCGTCTGCAATTCCGTCAGCGTGCCGTCAAGTAGCTCCTGATAAGCCTTGGCCCACTTTTGAAATTCCTGGCGACTATCGCCACTCAAGTTCAGCTGTTGAATGCTGCGAATCAGCCCGGCCGCGCTGCCAGTATCCAGCGTGGCGACTTCCTCATCCAAGGATTTGATCACGCGCGCGTTGTCCACCTGATACCCCCAAACCCCTAGGCCGATCAGCACGATAATAATCAATGCAATGATAATCCAAGTCATGTTATTACACCTTCCGCCATCCGAGAGCCGCAGTTGCAATTTATCAGCGGGCCCACTAAACTGTCCCTATTACAAATCGACAATCGTCTTCGGTTCCTAGTATCTCAAAAACGCCGGCAATATGAAAGGCTTTCTCATAGGAAAACCCCGTTTCTGTAAGGAATGAAGGCAATTTCACTCAAGGAGTGCTGCATATGACCCCAATCGATCCGCTACTGGTCGCGCAAGTTGATGCCCTGCTGACCGACGAAACCAATGTGATCACTAACTTAGCCAACGCCAGTGCCGTGTTGTTCAACGGCATGGCAGCCGTCAACTGGGCCGGTTTTTACCTTTACCACCAGGCCCAAAACAGCCTCGACCTTGGCCCCTTCCAAGGGCAAGTGGCGTGCATGCATATCGCCCCAGGAAGCGGCGTGGTGGGCACCAGTTTTGCTCAGCAAAAAGCGTTGCGGGTACCGAATGTCCATGAGTTTGCCGGCCATATCGCCTGCGATGCGGCCAGCAACAGCGAAGTCGTCGTCCCGCTAGTCGTCGGCGGCACAATCGTCGGTATCATGGACATCGATTCGCCTGAGCTGGACCGCTTTAGTGAAAACGACCTGAAAACCTTACAGGACTTTGCCCAGACGCTGGCGAAACACCTTGACGCCGAGGCGCTAGCTACGGTATACTAGCCTGCGTGTAAAATAATGCAGCAGTGAATGGAATGGTCGGCTCCAGTTTGGCAACCCTTAGCGGAGAGCTTAGTAACCGCGGCTGCGAGAGCGAACAGCTTAGCTTAACTGCCCGTGTTTTGAATTCACAATTCATTATTTTACTCCAAATATAAATCTTGGAGGAAATACCTTATGTCTCGTTATACTGGTCCTCGCTGGAAGCAGTCCCGTCGTTTGGGGCTTAGCCTTTCCGGCACTGGTAAAGAACTTGCTCGTCGTCCCTACGCCCCTGGTGATCACGGTGCTAACAACCGTCGGAAAGTTTCCGAATACGGCCAACAGCTCACTGAAAAGCAGAAGCTGCGTTGGATGTACGGCTTGAACGAACGCCAATTCCAAAACCTGTTTATCCGCGCCGGCAAGATCAAAGAAGGTACCCATGGTGATAACTTCATGATCCTGCTCGAAACTCGGCTGGACAACTTGGTTTACCGTTTGGGCTTGGCCTCCACTCGTCCGCAAGCACGTCAGCTCGTTAACCACGGCCACATCACGGTTGATGGCAAGCGCGTTGATATTCCTTCTTACGAAGTTGCTGCGGGCCAAGTGATTGGCTTGCGCGAACGGAGCCAGAACCTGACCATCATCAATGACTCACTGGAAGCAACGGTTTCCCGTCCTGCTTACGTGACCTTCGATGATAACAAGAAGGAAGGCTCCTTGGTTCGCCTCCCAACCCGGGACGAACTGGAACCAGACATCGACGAAGCCTTGGTCGTTGAATACTACAACCAGAAGCTGTAATTTTAATTATTGTGTTTGGTTATCAAAAGCTTTATGCCTTGTGCATAAGGCTTTTTTTGTCGAAACAAAAAATTCCACCAACCTGATCTTGATGGAATCTTCATATCAATGCGATCTGGGATACCGCTACTGCTAAGCGACTCGTGTGCATGTTTGATATACCGGTAAATTTGTCCATAGCGCGAAGGGTGTAAACCCCACTACCTACCGTCACTTGATTTCATTTGTATCAAAGCCTCGGTGTGCTACCAACACCCGTGGCACCATGTGGATGAAAACCACACCGGAAAATACAGCTGCCAGAAAGTCACAAAGCGGTTGGGCAGCAAAGGCCATCGCTGGGGTGAAGCAAAGTGGCAAAGCAACAACACCGAGGACATAAATGCCTTTACGCAGTAGTGAACAGGTCAATGCGACTTTGGGTTGTTCCATGGCAATACTCATATCTGTCACCGTCCACTGTACCGCCATGAATAACACCCCAGATGCATAAAGCTTGATATATGGCACTGCCCGTTGTATCAAGTAAGCGTCGGCAGTAAACAAACGGACAAACACCGGTGTCGCAAACAACGTGAACATCAGCATCACAAAGCAAAACGCAAAACATACTGCGTAAATCGACCATAAGGCTGCTTTCACCCGCTCAACTTTATGGGCACCTAAGTTAAAACTCACAATCCCTTGACACCCCATCGTGATCCCGCTTAACGGCGACGTAATGAGCAACATGTAACTTTGGATCAGTGTCGCACAAGTCACCAACATGTTTCCTTCAGTTGGTCCACCGGTTCGTTGCAGAATTGTATTCAATAAAATTAATAAGCCGCTATCTAAGGCATAAGTAAAAAACGGTGCCAAACCTAAATGGATGATTTGACGACACAAAGCTGAATCCAGTTTTTGCCAATGAAGCCGAGCAGTCAATGGCATTCGGCACAAACAAATAATGGCAAAACACGCTGAAATGGTTTGCGAAATCACTGTCGCAATCGCCGCCCCAGCAACTCCTAAATGCATGCCAAAAATCAAAATGGGATCCAAAATCAGATTGAGCACCGTTCCGGCCAATACCGTCCCCACACCCAAACCAGCATGACCTTGCGCAATTAAGAAGCTATTCATTCCGCCTGATAAGAGAGCAAACACCGTACCACACAAATAAATCGTTAAAAATGCTGACGCGTAAGGAAAAATTGCGGGACTTGCACCAAACCACCATAACAGTTGATTACGGATCAATAAAAAAATCACCGTCAAACTTAGGCCCATTCGGATCAACAATCGTAACGCGTTGGCCATCACCACTTCGGCCCTTTGAATATTTCCTGCCCCTAAGGCCATGGCCATCACCGGCGTGCCGCCTTGTCCAATCAAATAACAGAATGCATACAGCACGGCAATAATCGGACCGCAAATGCCAACCCCTGCCAGCGCATCGGTACCAATCCCTGGAATATGTCCAATAAACATCCGGTCCACCACACTGTATAAAACGTTGATGAACTGCGCCAGCATTGTTGGGATTGCTAGTTTTAATACCAGTGATACGATTTTGTCTTTGCCTAAATCATTCGCTTTTTTTTGATGCATGGTTGCGCTCCTCTAACTGTCAAATTAAAGGAGTCTACATGAATTTACCGCTGATATGTTTGAAGCATGTTTTGTATCGTCGCCTGCAATAATTTACGGGCCGCGACTGGTTGCAGCAATTCAACCTTATCACCAAATGACAACAACCATTGAACCAAGCTTTGACTATCGCTGTATGCTCCTGTGAGCCGCAGCTTACCATTGGCCTCAGGCTGTAATTGGTCCGCACTAAACTCATCTAAAATACGCCATTTCACGCTTGGATCGAACAATGCGGTGAAGTGAATCGCATCTAAGCCGTGAGCAATTGGTTTCATCTCCGGCATTGGGACTGTTCTGGGGTCAAATCGAGTGGCATCGACATGCAGTGCTGACATGCGATTCACTTTATAGAGACGAAATTCGTCATCTTTCAGACTCCAGCCCCACACATACCAATTCGACCATCGAAAGACGACAAAATAAGGTTCCACCGTGCGCATGCCTTCGTTTGTTTGTGAAACATAGGCAAACGTCAACAGCCGATTTTTTTCAATAGCTTCCTCTATCATCGTCAATTTCGGGGTCAAATGGGCATGATACCAAGATGAAAGATCGATCAACATGTAATCTCGCCCATTGACGACCGAGTTTGCGCCTGTCTGGAGCTTTTCCATCAAGATTTCATAGTAGTGACTCCCACTGACACTATCCAAACTGCGCAAGCCAGCCAAAATACTCTTCATATCTTTTGAAGTCAGCAATGTCCGATCGATGCGATAGCCGCTCACAACGGAAATGCCGCCACCGGTCCCTCGCGTCGTGTATAGCGGCACACCGGCTCTTGTCAGTGCATCGATATCACGATTAATCGTGCGTTTAGAAACTTCGAATTTTGCCGCCAACTCTGGCGCCGTCACCCGATCTCTTTGCAACAGAATTGCTAAAATACCAATTAATCGATCAATTCTCATGTAAACTCCTTCACCCGCGTTTTAGAATCAAGTTAGCCACCATCGCCTCAAATTTGAGACGATAAAAAACACCAAGACAAAAGTCCTGTTATCATTGAAGCTACCATACAAACAATGAAAGAAGGATGTCTTGATGCAAGACCAGCTTATCACGCCTCACGTTAAAGGTCACCACCTAACCCCATCTGAGCGTGGAGAAATCGCAGTTCTCCACGCGCAAGAAAAGTCCAATCGAAAGATTGCCGACCACCTCGGTATCAATCGCCAAACCATCGCCAACGAAATTGCTCGCGGGCAGACCGACCAGGTCGAGAAGGTCAACGGCAAGCTGCACTACTATAGTGTTTACAGTCCTGAAACTGCCCAGATACGTTATCAGGAAAACCGCCAGCGCTGCCGTCGCCCGCTTAAGCTCTCGAAGGTCCAGGACTTCATTACCTACTTTACAAGCCACTTTCAAGAGGATAGCTGGTCACCTGACGCGGCCGTTGGCCGCGCTAGGGCAGAGGGGCTATATTTGCCCGACGAAATGGTTTGTACTGCGACGCTTTACAACTATATCGACGCTCAGCTACTGGAGGTGCGAAATATTGATCTGCTTGAGAAGCCTAGTAGACGTGTGAAGCATAAGGCCAACCACAAGTTCCAACGCATGCTGACGGGTCGCAGTATTGACGACAGGCCAAAGCGTGTGGACTCTCGTAGAGAGTTCGGCAATTTCGAGCTAGACACCATAGTTGGTAAGCGCAATGGCCAGGAGAGTGTACTGATGACACTGATTGAGCGCAAAACTCGCTTCCAGTTCGTGCGCCTGATTGATGGTCGTGATGCGGACTCGGTTAACTATGCCATGCGCGCTATCGTCAAGGACCACGGGGACATCATCAAGACCGTCACGGCGGACAACGGTTCAGAGTTCGCAGACTTGTCATTCGTACTCGACGGAGTCGCTGACGTATACTACGCCCATCCTTATCGCTCCAGCGAGCGCGGCACCAACGAAGCCCATAACCGGATGCTGCGACGGGACTTCCCCAAGGGCCTGTCTCTAAATACCGTAGGCCCTCAGGAGGTGGCCGAGGCCGGACGTAAGATCAACGACCTCCCACGTCACATCCTGAAGTACCAGACCCCCACAGAACGATTCGTGGCGGCATCCGCTCAGGTCCGACGCCGGGCGGCTAAAGCGTCGACGCCGACTAACTCACCAACTTCATAGATAACAGGCTTTCATACGCCGGATCGGGCCAGGTGGCTAACTTGTTCTTGCAATTTGCGGTAAACTCCTTCATTGATCTTAGATTAACAAACACAACACGACACCAGTATGTCATGTTTAGTAAACGAATGGAACGACGTCGATCAAAAAATTGGCCAGCTTTTAGACGGACGATTTGATCATTATTATCGAGGCACTTGAATGTTGCACGCTGTTGCAGAAATCATCAATTCATACCGATTCTCATAGCATTACCTCACGGGACTTTACTCGAATGTCTTAATGTGTCTGGATTTGTATTGAATCAAATAGGCTATATTCGCATCGTTACCACCAGAAGTTGTAATCGATCGTCCTGCTTCGGCAGACAAAAAAGCATTTGGCCATTTGGTCAAATGCTTTTTTTGCGCCTTGATTTGTCATAAAGACTACTGCTGGGTACGCTGATAACTGCGGGTTAAGAAAGCCGCCATACTCTCGGGTTCGGTGCCAGTGATGGTTTGAAAATCTGTGGTGACCTGGTCAAACAACCCCATGGCCCCAGCCGCATACATGCTGGCCAGTTCTGCCCCATCCCCTTCAGCTGCATAGATCCGGCCAAATTCTTGGGTGGTCACCGGCGCATAGCCGATTTCGTGGCCCGTCGCCGCGGTCATAATTTGGCCGAGGGCCGGCATCGTTAGGCTTTGTCTTTGCGTCAGCGTGTAAGTTTGCCCTTGGCTTTGCAACTCAGGCCGCGTGGCTAAAGTGGCGATGGCGTTAGCACTATCTGCTGAGGTGATAAAGCTCATCGCCTGTTGACCCACGGGATAAATCAGCGCCTTGCGCTCAATCAGCTCTGGGAGATACGGCACCAACGGATCGGCGTACAACGCATTTTTGATGACCGCATAATTCAACCCACTGGAGGCCAACCGCCGTGGCGCGTAGCCATAGTATGGCGCCATCACAAACGGATTATGCTCCTGATCAGCGTAAAAACTGACAAACACCACGGCTGGCACCCCCGCCTGCTTGAGCGCCTGAAGTGAATTTTCGAATTCCGTGATGCGCTGCAAAACATCGTAAGTCTTGCTGGGTATGTAAACCACCACGTCTTGGCCGGTGAAGGCGCGCGTCATCGTGGCGACATCACGATAATCACAAGCAGCTACATGAATGCCTTGTGCCGCAAGCCCCGCCGCCCTATTTGTGGTATGGACGCCGGCAGTGACTGATGCGGCACCAACGCGGTCAACCAAGTCGGCGACCACCTGCTGGCCCAAATGACCCGTCGCGCCAGTAACAAGATATTTCATCAACTGTTCCTCCTTAATCGCTACGTTCAAACCATCAGGGCATGGCGAACCAACAAAGTACCACGCCCTGTTACTTTATTATTAACATGATGATTTAATCTTACCACTAACGGCGACCAATTACGATCTCTATATTCACTCAGGCACGCCGGCCCAGCCAAACAAGATGGCTCGATGACGCCCAGCGCTAGCCCAAGATTTGACTCACTATATTGCACCCAAAACCTAAAAACACGAGCATTCTTCCATCACAAAAAGCCGGTCCCCCCTAGACTGGGAACCAGCTTAACCGACATTTTTCAATGACCATCACAGTCTCGCTTGCCAACACATCCTGTTTAATTCAACGTCTGTAGGAAAGCCGCTAACGTGACGAGCCCATGCACTGGCTCGTGGGCGCGCAAATCCCGGTAAAAAGCCTCGGTCTTTTGGGCCGCACTCATCTGAGTCATCTGGTGCGCAATCAGCGTTGGCATTCCTGCTTTGATCAGTGCTGCTTCCTTCTGATCATCCGTGATGGTCACCCACCGTAAATCAGGCAGGTGCAATCCGGCGGCGAGCCCAGCAATGAGCTCATGACCGGTTAACCATTGACTCATCACATAGCGCACTGCGTTAGCCTGAGGCACTACCTTAAACGCATCAAGCACAGCAGTCGCAATATCACGCGGATCGGTCCAGGCGCTTCGGGTGTCCGGGCCAAAGTTATTGGTGTAGATGTGCTGCGTCTGCATTTGGGTCAAGTTCGCGCGTAAGTTATCGAAGAAACCCACGGGCCGAATGAAGGTGAAGTGTGTTTGGGCGGCGCGCGTCAATTCGTTTTCAATCAGGTGGTAGGCATACAGTGCGCCAACTTCTGGGCCTTGATCCGCCCCCACGCTGGACAGATTAACCGCGTATGGTACCTGTGCAGCCTCCAGTGCTTGCCGATAACGTGTGCCTTGTATCTCCCCCAACGCCACCGGATCGCCACCGGCTGTGCCCATGCCTGTCAGCATCAGGTATACCGCATCATTCCCTTTGAACGCTTGGGTCAAGAAAGACACATCCTCAATCGACCCCACTAGTGCCGTAGCGCCAAGTTTTTGAATTGCGCCCACTCGGTCTTCACTATGCGTGATGACCTGAACCTGATGGCCGGCGGCGACAAGCGCCGGAATCGTAATTTGGTTAATATGACCCAGTGAGCCAGTTAATGTGATTTTCATTGTGTGAGAGCCTCCAGCTTCTATAAAAGATAGTCTTATCTTTATTGACGAGTTTCAGTTTAAAGATAGTTCTATCTTTTGTCAACCTTGTTCTTTCAGCTTTTCTTAGTTAAAATGATGCTATGAAAACAAAAGATTCGGAAAAATACGCCAAAATTCTCGCCGCTGCTAAGGCGCTGATTCTGCGCGACGGCGCTGCAACCATTAGCACAACCAAGGTGGCCAAGGCGGTCGGCATGGCTCAGTCCAACCTCTACATCTACTTCAAAAACAAAGACGACCTGCTTCGGCAGTTGTATGTCAAAGCTCAGACTGAAGTCCAACAGGATTTTGCCAAGCACGTGACGCCGAATGCAGATCTGACGACCGCCGTGCACGAGTACATTGACGCGATGTACGCCTTCGCCAGCACACACTTCGACACGTTTGAGCTGTTGCACCAGATCAAGGCGCTGCCCAATGCCGAGTGGACTCACACGATCACTGATGCCCAGAATCCGGCCCAGCTGATACAAGCCGCAATCGATGCCAGCATTTTGCGCCCAGTTAGCCCGGCCATCATCATGGCCATCATCTACAATGCTATTCGCCAGTATGTACTCGGCGTTCAGCATGGAGACCAAACTGACTTCGATGAGGTACGCGAACTCTTACTGAACGGCATTATGCGCCGTGATTAGAAGGGCTTAAGGCTCGTCCAGCTAAGCCTTAAGCGCTCTGTTCGGAAGAGGTTGCCCGCAATTAACCTACCGTGGTTGCCACCTATCCTGCTTCAGCAGACAAAAAAGCATTTGGCCATTTGGTCAAATGCTTTTTTTGTTTCTCCCCGGCCGCAGTCGCCAGTGAACCTCAGCAAAGCGCCGTTGCAGCTCACGGTTTACCTGACGGATCGCCTCAGCATCTACTTTCATCACGCGCCGGTCAAACGTCCACAAGCCGTTCACCTCGCCATGAACGTCGCTGACTTGAGTATAAATGCTAGCCGCGAGCCCGTGCTTAACAGCCGGCAGCACCTGCTTGCGGTATAGCTTGACCAGCGCAGCGGTTAACTTTTGCCGGCTATGGTAGTACCGGTAACCAAACGCCTCTTCCGGGGCATGGCCTGCCCACGGCAAACTGTACCCACCGAATTCGGTGAGGGCTTGTATTCGGCCGAACCGATCACGATGCAAGTGAAATGGCTTGTAGTAGATATGCCAGGAGCGAAAATCACCGCCGTGTTGGTCATGCCAGCCGGAAGCCTGATCGATTAAGCGCGTGGGATCTAGCACCGCCAGTTCCTGCGTGATGGCCTGCGTAGCAAATTGACCCCAGCCTTCGTTGAATGGGACCCAAGTACAAATTGAGACCACATTCTTCAGTAGCGCGACTGTGTGCTGCAGGTCGCGGTGATAAACGGCCCGGCCAGCTGGGGACTGGCGGCCAAAGCCCGCATGGGTATCTTTCAAAGTGATGCCAATGAACGGCAAAATCTGAATCACCCACCGCGAATACGGACCGCCACCGGACACGAAATCTTGCCACACCAACAGGCCCAGCTGGTCGCAGTGGTAGTACCAGCGAAGTGGCTCGATTTTGATGTGTTTTCTAATCATGTTGAAGCCCAAGGTCTTGATCTGCTTCAACTCGGCCACCATGGCCTCATCACTAGGCGCAGTGTAAAGCCCATCGCTCCAATAACCCTGATCCAGCAGCCCAGATTGATAATAAGGCTTACCGTTCAGCAAAAAGACGGTCTGGCCATTGGCATCAACCCCGCGCCCAAAACTACGCAGGCCGAAATACGACGTCACGGTATCCTCACCGACTTGGACGGTCACATCATAGAGAAAAGGATCCTCCGGCGTCCAGGAATGCTTGTCCGGCAAGGTCAACGTGACGGTCAGGCCGGCAGTTGTCGCTGCAGCCACGGTTTGCCTCTCCGCGGTAACAGTCACGGCTAACGTATCAGTGCTGGCCTGATTCAAGGTCACCTTGACCGTCACTTGCCCCCTAGCCAAATCCGGCGTTAACGTCAAATCTTCGATGTAAGTCGCCGGCACCATTTCCAGCCAAACGGTTTGCCAAATGCCACTTTGCGGCGGATACCAAATGCCCCCGGCCTCAAGGCGCTGCTTGCCCGTGGCCTCATCGCTTTGGTCGCTGTGGTCTTGCACCGCCACGATCAGCTCAACCGTTTTGCCCCAAGTACTAGCAGGCAGCTCACAACTAAAGGGCCAGTAGCCGCCGCGATGCGTGGCCAGTTTTTGCCGGTCCACAAAGACCTGGCAGTACTGATCCACTGCCCCAAAATGTAATAGACAGTGACCCACAGCCGTTGCCGGTACATTGACCAGCCGTCGGTACCACAAGGTTTGGGTTGGCTGCAGCGGTGGCAAGCCGCCGCCGAGCTCACTTTCCGGTGAAAAAGGCACGGTAATCTGACCCGCCCACTGCTTGGGCAGCGTCGGGGTCGCCGTAATCGCATAGTCCCATTGGCCGTTCAAATTGGTCCACTGCTGCCGGCGCAGCTGTGGCCGCGGATATTCAGGCAGTGGCTGCTCCCGATTGAGCTTTTCCCCCCATGGCGTTAACATCGTCATCACCTCTTATTGTCAGTGTACCCCACCAGCACGCAAAAACCGCAAGCAACTTTGCTTGCGGCCATGGTTTAGTTATGTTTGAACACCGACCAGCCGGTATTGGGCTTGAACCCAATCCAGTTCGGCATCGTGGTAATCTGCTTGGCGGATTCCGTGAAGTCACTTGCATTCAAGCCTTCACTCACCAGAATTTCCGTGAATGGGGTGCCAGCGAGCACCGCGGGATCCAGCTTATCTTGGACGATTGGAATCAGGTGCTCGCGCAGTTTATCGTAGCTGGCCAACTGAGCAAAAATCGGGGTGTCAGCGGCGACATACAAATGGTTGTGGCGGTCCACATGATCCATCAGCCACCCTGCCATCAACGCCGCCTCGGTTTGAAATAACCGCACCGGCACCGCATGGTCATCCAACAACCACAACTCCGAAGGCGAAAAAGTTTGGGCAAATACTGGTCGCCCGGCTTCAGAATACAACGTGCGGCTCATGATGCTATGCACAGTCGGCGCATCACGGCCATCCACCAACTGCGCCGAATTGGCGGTGGCTCCGAACTGCTCAGACATCAAAAGTCGTTGATGCTGGTCGTAGGTGTCCACCCGCACCGGCTGCCCGCCAGCAAAATAGTTGATGGCACTGACCCGGCCGCGTTCGTCCCGATCCACCCGGTAAATTGGCTGACCATCCCCATCATGATAAACGGTGGCACTGCGCGCATAGTCTTCGAAGGTTTGCAGATCGCCCAGATAACCTGCCAGCGGTAGTGCGGTCAGCGGCTGATTTTTCATTTCGCGATGGCCATGCAGCTCAGCAAAAAAGTTCTCATGCGGCGTGCCCTTGGCAAAGAAATGACCCTTGTCGCGATACAGCGTGAAGTTGTCATTAGCTCGCGGATCCAGCCCCCCGGACAACACCGTCACCGGCCGCTCAGCCAGCGCCGCCTTCACGGCCTTCAAATGTGCCGCCGCCTCAATCGAAATCGTTGGGGCAATGCGATCAAGGAAATAGTAATCAGGGCCAGTGCTTGCCGTTTGCACTGGCTGTTTTGACTTGAATAAACTCATGATGGCCTCCTAACGATAATCGAAGAAATGGGCGTCAAAGAGCGGTGCTTTGGCCCTCGCCACCCGTTCCAGGTGCCGATTGCGAATCCGCCAGCCCCAAACCGTGATGGCCTGGATGATCAGCAAAACCACCAAACCGAAACTGGCCGCCAGACTGACCTTGAGCCCCTGTCGCAACTCTGGGAACGTATATTTCAGTTCCACGCGATGTGTACCCGCAGTCTTAAGGTTGATTTTCATCAGCTCCAAATACTTGTGCACTTTCACCCGTTTGCCATCCACCGTGACCTGCCAGTCCGTATCGTAAGGCAAGGTCATAATCAGGGACTGGTCGGCTTTGGTAGCGGTGGCTGTGCCTCGCCAGTGGGTGGTTTTCAGGCGCTTGAGGTTGACCGGTTGCTGGCTCATTTGCTTCAGTGCTTGATCAAAGCGTTCCTGATAACCCACCAGGAGACTGTATTTCGGAAGGTGGGTCACGCGCTTTTTCTTATCGAATTTCTTTTGCGTTTTGGTGTAGTCGAGCACTTTCAGCGTCACTGTGATGGTTTGGCCCTCTGGATAGGTCCCCAGGGGAATGACCCCACTTTCGGTTTCCTTGCCATCGGTCACAATTTTCTTGCCGTTGACCAAAACCACCACATCGGGCCGGGTTTCCGGTGTCAAAGTGTAAAGCTTATCATGCCTCAGTTCGAGGTAAAGTGGTCGGTTAACCCCGCCACCAGGCACCGAAATGTTGACCGTCCGCGTCTTCAAGTCGCGTTTAGTTTCTTTCACCCCACCGCGTAGCATGTAAATGTTATCGACGCCACTTAAATCACCGTAAACCATGCCCACATTCGCGACCCCAATGTACTTATAGGTCGATTTCACCTGGGTGGCTTGGGTGGGAGCGACTATCCCGATTTTTTGCGCCAATGGGTTCTGATAGATATGGTAGCCATTCACATTGGCCAAGGGCTTGAGGCCTTGGGTCACCAAGCGACTGGCTTGGTTCGACACGCCGGCGGGGCCATCGACAAGGTACTTAATGCCAAACAAGCTATCGGCCGCGCGCGTCGAGCCACCATCATAGGAGGTCCAAGGCGAACTAGAAAGGTAGCCCATCGTTTGCATCATGAAATTAATGGCGTGGGGCTGACTCGAACTGAAATGAGTCAACCCATTGAACCCGAATTCCATTGGCGTCGTGCGATCGCGCTGATAGTTCAACTCCATCCGGTAAAAGTCGCTTTGGTCATGCTGTTTGACCCAAGCCACCGCCACGTTCGTGCTCTTCACTTCCCGCGAGTAGCGTGCCATGTTGAAGTAAGTGGGCTGGTGTCCATAACTCCAAACCGTGGCCGCCGCTAAATCGGCCACGCCAACGACCGCCACCAACACGCTCGTCACGCGTTGCCATTTGGGCTGAGCGAAGTACAGGGTCAAAACTAAGGCCCCCAGCGCAATCATCGCCACATTATAGGCGAAAGTCACATTGGTAAATTGGTTAACCGAATAATCCCCTTGGTAGCTGAAAATTCTGACCTGATGAAAGGCCACCATAATTGCAACCAACACGACGACTAAGAAGAGATAGCGCGCCGCTCTGGCACTCACGCGCATCAAGCCAAAGGTAAACAGCGCCATCAAGATAAACAAAAACCCAAACACAAAGGACCAGCGTTGTAAAAATCCTACTGGTTTGGAGAAACCATGCCAGGCGGTATTCGTCCCATCGAACAAGGACTCCAGCGTTAGCAACACTAACGTCACCCCGGTCGTCACCCGAATGAGTGCAGGAATACGATTAGCGAAGAAAAAGGCCGCCAGCAGCATCATCACGATGACCCCGGTATAGATTTCCGGCCCGGGATTGTTCCAACTCATCGGCGTATAGGTCAGGTTAAAGAGGTTATTCAGCATTCGATAAAGTGTCCACGTATGGGTCAAGGTGAAGTGATACGCCGTGGTGCCTTTAACGCCTTGCAGCGTCTTCAACGTGGGCCAAATGATCACCCATGCTAACCCCACCGTCACCAGTGAAATCGCCCCAAAATAGGTTAATTTCAGCAGAATTTGTTTGAGCTGCCACCCAGCGATGCGCCACTGAATGACCATGCGGAGGACAAAATAATGCACCAAAAACAAGGCCACCATGTAGCCGATATAGTAATTCAAAATCAAGGACAACCCCAGCATCACCGAGTAGAAGGCCCACTTGGTGTGGGTAATGTAACGCTCCACGCCCAGCACCACCAACGGCAGTAAAATCACCGTATCTTGCCACATTAAGTCCATGGAGTAGTGCAACATCCACCCGGAAAACGCCCAGGATAACGCAAGTAGTACCTGGAGCGGGACGTTGACCTTCAGCGCATAGTGGCGGTTAAAATAGCGCACCAGCACCAGCATGGTAGCGGCCGCAGCCGCATTTTTCGCCACGGCCATCCAGGCCACCGCAATTGGGAGTTGACTAAAGGGAAAAAGGAACAACAAGACATTGAACGGGCTCAGCAAGTAGTAAGTCGTCAGCCCAAACATATTCCCGCCCAAGGTCATATTGCTCGAATAGAGAAACTGCTGCCAGTCGCCAAAGTTCCGTTTCAAATAGGTAAAGTAACTGGCATATTGCTGGTTTAAGTCCTGCCGCAAAATCGTGTGCGGACCAAACGGGGCGACCCCGTTAACCTTCAGCCCGATGATAGCGACGCCCACCGCCGCCGCTATCACGAAAAGATACAACCCTATTGGCCCAATAACCCGCCGAACCGCCTTCATAAGTCCTCCTCCGCCGCTCGGCCCCCCAACCGCGCAGCGTCTTCCCCTAATCATCACTGATTAATTATTATAAATTAATTTTATCATTTTTGGCTGGCAATGTAGCGCTTTTATTAAGTCTGATGCCAACAATATTTTATCAATGACCGCACCAGTTTCACTCCGATTCAAAAAGTGGCCATTGCTGGCCACTTTTTGATTCTCATTGTTGCTCAATGATTCCTTTAGCCTCAAGAATTCGCTGCCAGCCCCGCTGCAACTGCGCATCAGCACGGTCTTCATCGAAGACTTTGGCTTGCGGCAGCTCGGTGTGAAACTGACTGGTGATAATCAGATCATCTGCCTGAGGCGTAATCCGCAAATCACCTTCACGAAGCCGATAGCCATGTTTGACCCCTTGAAGCTGCGCAACCGCTGTGTCGTACTCCCGCCGTTCCGCCATAATCAAAGCGCCGGTATTGGCCAACGGCTCCAGCATTGCCTGGACAAAGCCGGCGAAGGAACCGTACTGCGCACCGGTCGCATTGATGGTGAGCAGGCCGCCTTGATTAAAATCCTGCGTCGCCGCCGTCTGTCCCTGCGGCGTTAAGTAGGTCACTTGCTGCAAGTGGTTTTCGACATAATGGCGCACCTGGCTGAGAAAGCCGCGGCAATCATAGAGGTCGCGGCGGGAGCGGGTCCCACTTTCATCAAAGTAATCCACCGCGTCGACATGGCCGGCTTCATCGCGCCACACTTTGGCCATCAACTGCTCCTGCCGGTGATACTCGTCGCCATCGTCCTGACGCAGTTTTACCCAGTCACTCGGAAAAGCCAGCACATCCGCCATGAAGGGTGCAATTGCCAAAGTTGGCACCTGCTGAATTTGATCGAAGACGGACACTACCTGCTCCGGCTTCACCCCATAATCGCCGACGACCTGCGGCCAAGTTGGCGAATCGCCCAAGGTGACAATCGTCGCGCGCACCCCCAGGGCAGCGAAAACCTTCACCCGCTCGTAAAGTGTTGCTTCAACGGCGGCTGGCGGCGCCGCTAACGTGCCTGTGACAAAAAACGCCTGCATCGCGTTTCCTCCCTGCTATGCGTTGACGGAAACATGCGCCGTTAGCGGCGAAATTCGCTGCAAATAGGCATTGAATCGAGACGGCGCGGCATTCCACGGCGCGGCCGGGTTCAGGTCGCTGACCCGCAAGTCATCGACAAACGCCATAATTTGGGGCCATTTTTCCGCATGCACTGCCGTCAGCTCGGCCATCTGTGCCGTCATCGCGGCGTCCCCTCCTGATTGTGAGTAGAACCGCACGATCGTTTTGGCCAAGGTCGGCACATACTGATCAGGGGCTAAACTCCGCAGGCGCGTGAGAAAACGAGTCATCATCCGCACCCATTCCAGCTGCAAGATTTCAGGCTGCGGCGGTAGCACCGTTTCCGGTAGCGCCCGGCCCATAAACTGCACCGCCACCACACTTTCCAGCTTGCGTGGGGCTTGCGCGATAGCTTCAATCTGCTGGCCCACGTGCTGCTCGGTATAGACGCCAAAATCTTCAAATTTGATTTGACTTTGCATCAATAAGGTGCGGTTGATGAAGCGGCCGCTTAACAAATGGTTAGCTGACTCAACCTTATAGGCATAGCTGCGATCGTCGTTCATCTCTTGGCGCATTAACAGGCCGGAAATCAGCTGGGCTTCAGGATGAGCCGTAATCGTCTGCAGCACTTGCTGCAAGACATCGACGGCATTGAACTGAAAATTCGGCCCCAGAAACGCGACGTATTTGCCCGTGGCCAACATGACGCCTTGCTGAAAGGCATTAGCCCAAGACCAAATTTTCGCTGGCTTGATATAGCGGAAGGTCAGGTGGTTGAACACCCGAAGCGGCTCCAAATCTTCCAACTGATAGCGCCCGTTATCAATCAAGAGCACCTCAATCTCGCGAAAATCCACGCCTAGCTGATTGTTGATGGATGATAACGGCACGGCCAAATCATGCACCGAAGCCGATTCCATCGCAATAATAAGACTGACCCGCTTGTTCATACCTGTTCCTCCAAGTTGTTAAAATAGCCTTCATCCGGTTCCCGCGTCCTGCCTTTGTTGCTGCTTACCTGCCGCGATGGGTGTTCAGCAACCACTATTCGGATCAGCTCAAAGCTGACGTTATGCGTTGCAAACACTTTCACCGGTTTCAAGTTTACTCCAATTGTCGTGCAGACAGAAGGCGGCCTCCGGGCAAAATCAGCACCGTCATCTAAATGAAACAAAATGCTGATATTTGCGATGGCTTCATTCATGGTTTTGCGCCTCAGCAAAGGCATGTCTTAGCAGCCTCATCTGAATTGACAAATATTTTTCCATCCCAGCAGTGGACCAGCCGACCCGTCTGCCGCCAGGTTCACTGTCTCTAATGATTAGTTTTCTGACTTGCTCTTGCCCTTCATCGGTCCACAAACTGCGATTTTCCACCAAGAGCTTCGTGTGTTCGGCAATAAAGGCGTCCGGATCAACAGCCGGATGCTGTTTTTCACGGTAAAACAAATCTGCCATATATTCATAGAAATCACGGGGCCAAACCGAGGGCTTCTGCTGCCGCAGTACTTCCAAGATATAGCGGTTGGATTCCGCCCAAGTATGCAGCTGATGATCGAATTCGTGACCATTTTTACGCACCGTTGATTTAGGATTCCACAACCAGACATACACCGGTTTGTCGAGGTAAAAGCGATCCTGGGCCAACTCACAAGCCAACCCCACAAAATAGGTATCCTCGAAGATCCGCAAATCTGGGTGCCAAGTCAACCCAATCCGCTTGATGTACTCCCGGTGATACAACTTGCCATACGCCGCTTTCCAGTCGTATTTAGCTGACAGCGCATAATTAAACCCATCTCGCCGGTATTGTTGCTTGGTATAGCGCGCAATGATCAAGTCATGATCCTGCTCACGCGTCGGTGCCAGCATGTCTCTTAACGCGAAAACATCACTAAGTTCGTCGTCGGCGTCAATGAACATAAAATAGTTGCCTTCTGTGTGGTCAATGCCGACTTGCCGCGCCACGCCTGCCCCGCGACTGGGCTGATAGTTCAGCTGACGCACAACCAATCCGCGTGGCGCTTGGAATAAATCATTCGGCATGGCCGCCACACCATCGCCGATAAGCGCGACTTCAATGTCACTAAAATCTACGTCGACTTGCATGGTCACGCTGGCAAAGGCGCGCCGGACCTGTTCCGGCGTCTCGTTATGATAGGTGATGATAATAGATAGTTGTTTCATAAGTGTTTACCTCGTTTAGTACTTATATGTAAGAACAAACTGACCATCTCGTTTGCTTGAGATGCTCAGCTTGTTCAGCGCTCATGCTTGCATGAGTTTAGTATAACGGTTCGTCGTCTTTACCGCGCCGTTTTTTGGCAACTGCGAATGCAGCTAAGGCATCCACCATTGTCAAACCTACGCCAGCCAAGATCATTTCGGCATTGCTTGATTCACCCGTTTGTGGCAACTTGCTTGCCCGTGCGTTTGAACCCGAACCAGAAGCATTACCATTCATGCGAGTTCCAGTGAAGCGACTCTGATGGGTGTCTGTCGACGTACCAATTGAGTTATCACTTGGGTCACCGATCGGATCATCTTTTGACGCTCCTTCAGGGTTGCCCGCGAGATTATCTTCTGGATTGCCGTCCTGGTTGTCATTGGTATGATCATCAAGATTTCCAGTAGGGTTGCCATCGAGGTCGGTATCCGGAACATTGTTAGGATCGCCTGTTGGGTCACCAGTTGGGTCGCCTGTTGGGTCGCCAGTCGGGTCACCTGTTGGGTCACCTGTTGGGTCGCCTGTTGGGTCAACGTGTAGCGGCTTGCCAACCCGAGTGATCGTGATCGACTTAATACCATCACCAAGTGTTGCATTGTTATCACTTGGATCATCGGTCGGGTCGCCAGTCGGATCGGTTGTACCTGTTGTCGGGTCCACATGAAGCGGCTTGCCAACCCGAGTAATCGTAACCGATTTAATGCCATCACTAGGGATTACATTGTTATCGCTTGGATTATCAGTCGGATCACCTGTTGGATCACCGGTGTTGTCACTCGTTGGATCAACATGGAGAGGGACACCCACACGAGTGATCTTAATTGATTTAATGCCATCACCAAGGACTACATTGTTATCGCTTGGGTCATCTGTCGGATCACCTGTTGGATCCCCAGTGGTGTCACTCGTTGGATCAACATGGAGAGGCACACCTACACGAGTAATCTTAATTGATTTAATGCCATCACCAGGGACTACATTGTTATCGCTTGGGTCATCTGTCGGATCACCTGTTGGATCCCCAGTGGTGTCACTCGTTGGATCAACATGGAGAGGGACACCCACACGAGTAATCTTAATTGATTTAATGCCATCACCAGGGACTACATTGTTATCGCTTGGGTCATCTGTTGGATCACCTGTTGGATCCCCAGTGGTGTCACTCGTTGGATCAACATGGAGAGGCACACCTACACGAGTAATCTTAATTGATAAGTCACCGTTTCCTGCCGTGCCTTTGTCGCCGGTCATACCTTTGTCACCGGTCGTACCCTTGTCGCCGGTTGCACCTTTGTCGCCGGTCATACCTTTGTCGCCGGTCGTACCTTTGTCGCCAGTCGTGCCTTTGTCGCCAGTCGTACCCTTGTCGCCGGTCGTACCTTTGTCGCCGGTCGTACCCTTGTCGCCGGTTGTACCTTTGTCGCCGGTCGTACCTTTGTCGCCGGTCGTGCCTTTGTCGCCGGTCGTACCTTTGTCGCCGGTCGTACCTTTGTCGCCGGTTGTACCTTTGTCGCCGGTCGTACCCTTGTCGCCAGTCGTGCCTTTGTCGCCGGTTGTACCTTTGTCGCCAGTCGTGCCTTTGTCGCCGGTCGTACCCTTGTCGCCGGTTGTACCTTTGTCGCCGGTCATACCTTTGTCGCCGGTCGTGCCTTTGTCGCCGGTCGTACCTTTGTCGCCAGTCGTGCCTTTGTCGCCGGTCGTACCCTTGTCGCCGGTTGTACCTTTGTCGCCGGTCATACCTTTGTCGCCGGTCGTGCCTTTGTCGCCGGTCGTACCTTTGTCGCCGGTCGTGCCTTTGTCGCCGGTTGCTCCCTTATCGCCAGTTGCACCTTTGTCGCCAGTTGCGCCCTTGTTGCCTTCGAGGAAATCAGCTAGATCAATTGTGCCATCACCGTTGACATCAGAGCCGCCATTCAACAACCAGATTTCGAAAGCGCTCTTACCGTTTGCGCCGGTATCACCCTTGGCACCCGTGTCACCCTTAAGGAGTTTGATCATGTCGTCAACATCGATGTCGCCATCGCCGTCGGCGTCAGTACCACCATTATCCTTCCAGGTTTCGAATGCGGATTCACCAGAGGCACCGGTATCACCCTTAGCACCTGTGTCACCCTTGGCACCTGTGTCGCCCTTGAGGAGCTTGATCATGTCGTCAACATCGATGTCGCCATCGCCGTCGGCGTCAGTACCACCATTATCCTTCCAGGTTTCGAATACGGATTCACCAGAGGCACCGGTATCACCCTTAGCACCTGTGTCACCCTTGGCACCAGTGTCGCCCTTGAGGAGCTTGATCATGTCGTCAACATCGATGTCGCCATCGCCGTCGGCGTCAGTACCACCATTATCCTTCCAGGTTTCGAATACGGATTCACCAGAGGCACCGGTATCACCCTTAGCACCTGTGTCACCCTTGGCACCCGTGTCGCCCTTGAGGAGTTTGATCATGTCGTCAACATCGATGTCGCCATCGCCGTCGGCGTCAGTACCACCATTATCCTTCCAGGTTTCGAATACAGATTCGCCTGATGCGCCGGTATCACCCTTGGCACCCTTCAAGCTGTTCAGGAAGTCATCTTCCGTCTTGCCAGGGTTCTTTTCTTCCCAGAGTTCGAATGCCGACTTACCGTTGTCACCAGTTGTACCGGTCGCACCTGTATCACCGGTTGCACCCTTTAAGCTGTTCAGGAAGTCATCTTCCGTCTTGCCAGGGTTCTTCTCTTCCCAGAGTTCGAATGCCGACTTACCGGCATCGCCGGTTGTACCGGTGGCGCCTGTGGCACCTGTATCACCGGTTGCACCCTTCAAGCTGTTCAGGAAGTCATCTTCCGTCTTGCCAGGGTTCTTTTCTTCCCAGAGTTCGAATGCCGACTTACCGTCGTCACCAGTTGTACCAGTGGCACCTGTATCACCGGTTGCACCCTTCAAGCTGTTCAGGAAGTCATCTTCCGTCTTGCCAGGGTTCTTTTCTTCCCAGAGTTCGAATGCCGACTTACCGTTGTCACCAGTTGTACCGGTCGCACCTGTATCACCGGTTGCACCCTTCAAGCTGTTCAGGAAATCATCTTCCGTCTTGCCAGGGTTCTTCTCTTCCCAAAGATCGAATGCCGATTTACCGGCATCGCCGGTTGTACCGGTGGCGCCTGTGGCACCTGTATCACCGGTTGCACCCTTTAAGCTGTTCAGGAAGTCATCTTCCGTCTTGCCAGGGTTCTTCTCTTCCCAGAGTTCGAATGCCGACTTACCGGCATCGCCGGTTGTACCGGTGGCGCCTGTGGCACCTGTATCACCGGTTGCACCCTTCAAGCTGTTCAGGAAGTCATCTTCCGTCTTGCCAGGGTTCTTTTCTTCCCAGAGTTCGAATGCCGACTTACCGTTGTCACCAGTTGTACCGGTCGCACCTGTATCACCGGTTGCACCCTTCAAGCTGTTCAGGAAATCATCTTCCGTCTTGCCAGGGTTCTTCTCTTCCCAAAGATCGAATGCCGATTTACCGGCATCGCCGGTTGTACCGGTGGCGCCTGTGGCACCTGTATCACCGGTTGCACCCTTCAAGCTGTTCAGGAAGTCATCTTCCGTCTTGCCAGGGTTCTTTTCTTCCCAGAGTTCGAATGCCGACTTACCGTTGTCACCAGTTGTACCGGTCGCACCTGTATCACCGGTTGCACCCTTCAAGCTGTTCAGGAAATCATCTTCCGTCTTGCCAGGGTTCTTCTCTTCCCAGAGTTCGAATGCCGATTTACCGTCGTCACCAGTTGTACCAGTGGCACCTGTATCGCCTTTAGCGCCTTTTGGCAAAGTGATTTTGTCGCCGTTTGAAAGATTCAGAACGATATTACCGTCAGCATCAGTGGTGTAGTCCGTTATGCCCACACCATTTTGGCCATCAGTACCATTGTTAATAGTGTATTTTTCCCCATCAATGGTTAGGGTATAGCCTTTGACTTTGCCGTCTTCAGTAATCGGATCAACACCAATCGTTGAGTCAGCACCGTGGTTAACCGTAATCTCCTTACCATCTGAGAATTCGATTACCGTATTGCCATCTTCATCAGGGTGTTGTCCTGTAATTGTAAGTGGCGTGGCAGCATCCCCAGATGCACCTTTGTCACCTTCAGGACCTTTATCACCTTGAGGGCCTTTGTCGCCGACCGCACCAGTGGCACCGGCGTCACCGGTCGCACCAGTATCACCGGTAGCGCCTTTTTCACCAGCTTTTGGCTTGGCAACGTACATGACCCAGATGTCTTGACCAGTCGTATTGAAGGCAGCATCAGCCTTGCTGTTATCGGGTAGGAAGTTGATTTGGCCGCCATTCATATCAGCCGTTGCGTAGTAGTATAGCACGCTGGTATCAAGCGTACCGCCAGCATCAGGTAAGTCCTTTCCTTCACCGCTCAACTGATCGGGAATACTATAATCGTTCGAGTAATCATAGCCTTCTTCACCAGAAACATACTCAGGCTCTTTTAGTTCAACGCCATTAACATCCTGGTAAACATAGTGAACCACACCAGTGCCTTGTTCGGGCGGAACGACTGTGTAGGTCGCAGTGATCGTAGCCGTATCATCCTTGTCGAGATCAGAACTTGAGAACAGTGTCGCTGCTTGGTTGGCCGAAATGCCCTCGGTGCCCACTGCGCTCCCGTCGATAACGGTTGGATTAACCGTATAACCAGAAATCACTTCTGGCGTGACGGTATTAAATGCTGTGTCCTGCTTCCAAGTACCATATTCAACCACGGTATCGGAAGGATCATTCACATCCGTGGTGTAAGTGCGGCTGAAGGTCAGCTCTTGCTGATCAAGCTGCTGAGTTTCGCCATCCTTAGTCGCGTTGACAATGATGGTCAATGTCTTATGCGTTTCTTCATAGTGCTTATCGGTCGGGTCGTTCGGAGCTGGATGAACAACCAACTTCGGATCCTTGGTGTAGGTAACCGTAACATTAGCTGTCTGGTCCGTATCGCCGTCCGCAGCCTGCATTGCAGCCGCCAGACCATCAACGGTGGAACCATCATCCGTGGTGGTTTTGCTGGTGACAATCTTCTTATCAGCGGTGTAGCCGTCATAAGTGGTTGGCGTGTAGTCACTATACGTGTTCGCAACTGTCCAATCGCCGTAAGCCGTTGCTTCATTACTGTCGCTGTTGTCGTCCTTTTGATATTCGCGCGTCAAAGTGACAGTCTGGGTGTTCTGGACCTTCTTGTTGCCGTCTTTAACTTCAGTGACCGTGACGGTTAACGTCTTGTGCGTATCATTGTAATGCGGGTCTGTAGTTTCTGTCGGTGGCTGATGCCACTGCAAGTTCGGTGTATCCGCAGTGTAGTTGACGTTACGAGTCACGATGAACTTCGTATACGCTCTTTTCTCCAGAATATCCCCGCCCGTAGCGTTGATGTTACCTTGGGTCTTGCCAACACCTTGCAAATCCTGTGAAGTAATATCCTGGTTTGTTGATTCATCAATAGTGCCTTTTGCGCCTGCAACAACTGGCACATACTGCGGATCATTAGTAATACCATCCAACAATACTGTATCATCGCTACCAGCGACGCCTGAAGTGTTAGTGGTCCACGGTGTGTAGTGAATGGTGCCACTATCGTCGATGGTCGCCGTCCGGTAAACGAAGAATGGCTCAATGTCTTTATCTGTTGGTAGGCCGGCCACATCACCCGTGTAATGGATATGCGCACCTACCGTGGCAATCAAATAACGTTGAGTAACGCCAGTTGGATCGCCATTGTTAAAGGTACCTGGATCGTCCGGTGTGTAAACGCGTGGTCCATCGGCTTTATACACAATCTTAAGACTCTGTGTGTCGCCCGTTTGGACAATATAGCTGCTGGTAGTCGGATCAGTTTCGATGGTGTAGCCATCAACAGTTTTATTCAAACCGGCAAAATCAAGCGTATCACCCTTCACACCGGTATAGTCAACACTGCTTTGACCATCGGTATTCTGAAGACTTGAGCCTGCTTCATCAACAAACGAGACCGTTACTTTCTGTACTTTAGCGAAAGTAATCGTAACAATTGGCATTCCATCGGCAAACTTCAACGAGGCAATGGTGCCATCACCGGAGAGTTTGTACCCGGTGACCGTCTTATTAATACCGGCAGCGGTCCAATCAACATCGGTACCCGGTTGGCCACTTAACGTATAGGAAGACTTACCATCCGTATTCGTCACGGCTTTGCCATCAGTATCGATTAAGTTGACCGTCAGAGTCACATCAGGAATTTTCTCAAAAACAATTTTGACCACATTATTGTTGCCGTCAGTCACTGTATAGGCCTTAGTTGTCCCATCTTCGATCAGTCGATAACCAGGCAGCTCTTTATTAATATTGGCAGCAGCATAACTATCGGCAGTGAGGATATCGCCAACACCGGCATCAATTTGGTAGGTGGTCGTGTACCCTTCAAGGTTGATAACCGTGTCGTTGTCATCAACCAGTTCAACCAGAACCCCGGCTTTCTTCTTGTACAGAATATCAATTGTTAGGTTATCAGCAACCACTGTTGGGGTGAGCGTATTATCCTTGACCAGCTCATAGCCTGTGATGTCCTTGTCAATGTTCAGGGTCGCAAAATCGATGGCTTCACCAATGGGGCCGGTGTAGGAATACGTGTTTAGCTTATTACCAGCCTCAACAAGTTGCTGTGTCGCCTGATCTTTCAGATTAATGGTGACAGTGGCCGTTGGAATCTTATCAAAGTAAACATCGGCATACTGATCACCATCTGCAGTGGTCGCGTACATCATTTGAGTCAGCGACTGGTTGGGTTGAATCTGGTACCCTGGGACCGTGTAATTATAGCCTTTAGTCTCAACACCGGTGCCCGCAGTATACGTTTTGGTGCCAACGCGAATTGTCGACACCCCATCTTTGTTTTTAACCGGTTGCCCCTGATTATCAACAAGATTGAGAAATAGCTTATGCGTATTCTGAGTGTATTTCAGATCAACCGTCTGGGCTTTGTCAGTAAAGTTAATCGGCGTGGTGGTGCCATCTTCCGTTAGTGTCCAATCATGAATTGACTTATTAATCGAACTGAAGTCCACCGCATCGCCAATGGTGCCGGTCAGCGTGACCGCTTGCTTAATCGGCTTGGTTGGATCGGCCACATTGATAAAATTGACCGTGACCGGCTCGCCTTGGGTTTTCTTGCCTTGATAGGTGATGGTGACGCCAGATTCACCGCCGGCCTGAATATAATCCGCGGCAGAATCAAGCCCATACGTATGCATCATCTTGTTCAAACTAGCAAATTCAGTTGCAGTTGGAAGCGTCTTCTTCACTGATGAGACGATGTCTGGATTCGCGTCAGGTGGCAATGTGATCTGGGTCTTGGCTGGATCGAACTCATACCCTGCCGGTGCATCTTGCGGTGTATAGTCAATCGTCCCATCTTTAGCAATCTGAATAGTCTTGGTCGAGTCTGGAATTTCCTGGCCATTTTCATCGATGTACTTATAAGTCACGGGAAAACCATCAGTGATCGGTGGTGTGGTCGTTTCTCCGGTATCACCGGTATCCCCTGTGTCACCGGTTGAGCCGGTCGTGGGCGTGCCGACATCCACTTTGACGCCGTCACCAATGTCACCATCGGCACTCGGGATAATCAAATCGGTAATCACAGCATCGTTCAGGGCCTTATCAGGCCAGAGCATCAGATAGCCACCATGATCAGCAAAGGCTGCCTTTACCTGATCTGCCGATAAGGTAACCGTCATACTCGAGGAATTATCGTCTTTGTTCACCGTGAACAGGCTAGAAGTGGTAAAGGTCTGCGCTGCCCATGTGGCATCAGTGTTGTAATTAAAGTTCGGTTTATCTAGGGCAGATTGAGTGGTCGTCCCAATCTTTAAAATTCCGGCATCCGTCAAGGGTGCCATGCGGAACAAATCGCCGGTCTTCAAGCTCGCCACTTCGTCGTCGGTGCCGTGAAGCAAAGTCTGAGTCACCGCGTCAATATTGGCCATTTCACTCTCATTGGAAAGATGATAGGTATAGTCTTGCTGGAAGGTGCCTTTTCCTCCCCCCATGACATTACGAATGTCTGAGACCCAGCCGGCAATCGTCCCTAAAATAGAGCTGAGAATGCTCCCATTGCTTGAACTGCCCATAACCTTAATCGCGCCGATCTTGGAGAAGCGTTTAAACGTCACCGTAATTGGTTGGTCATACGCCAAGTACTTCTTGGTGGTGTCCCCATTTTGAACTTCCCGTACACCAGCGGTCACAATGATCTGCCCGTCCACACTGGTCGTAGCGTTCGGATTGGTCAGCTTCAACGTATCCAGGAATGACTTGTTGTAAACCTCCTCGACCGTCGAGTTTTCATCGGCCGCCTCCACGACTTGGCTGCCTGTCGTCGGCAAAATGAGCGCACTCGTGAAAGTGCCCCCAGTCAGGACTGCACCGGCAAACATGGTGAACGCGAAACGCCAAAATTTTCCGGCCTTATACATTTTATAATCTTTTACGACAGGGTCATATGGTTTTAGTAGATGACCCGATTTTGGTCGTGATTTCATAGTACTCCTCCTTATATCATGCAAAAGCAATGTGCCCATATAAGATTAGCAGGGTTAACAACCCCACGTTGAGACGAGTATAGCATTCGTAAAAACGGCGTAAAAATCAATTAACGAAAAGTTTTTTTGTTTTTTTGAAATTCGGTTTGATACAAGTCATTGATATAACGCGTTTCTATGTACATAAGGGCTAAAGCGGGAATGATTTTCGAATTTGTAGGAACAAAATATTTATAGAATTATGATAGCCCATGTTAACGATTGTTTAAGTCGCACCCAAGTAGACCGACTAAGATGGCAGTTACCCTTGGTGCTGATCATAGAATCAAAAAAGCATTGACCTCAGTGAGATCAATGCTTTTTCGTTACCGGCCCTTACTTTCGTTTCTGCCGGACAGCTTTCATTTTCGCTTGCATCTGCTTCTTACCGCCAAACATGCGCTCAATTTTGGCATTTTCACGCGCTTTGCCGCGCAGTTGGTGATCCGCCTGTTCTGCTTTGAGCTGCTGATAACTGGCGAAGCGCTCCGGAGCCAGCTCGCCGGCGGCCAAAGCGGCTTGCACCGCACAACCGGGCTCGCTTTGATGCTGACAATCCCGGAAGCGGCATTGCGCGGCTAACACCTGGATGTCGGCAAAAGTCGCATCCACGTCAGCTTCCAGCAGGCCCAACTCACGCATGCCTGGCGTATCAATCACCAGGCTCCCATTCGGCAGCTTCAAGAGCTGCCGCGCCGTCGTGGTATGGCGGCCATGGGCATCGCTGGCGCGCACACTTTGGGTGGCCAGGTTCGTGCTGCCTGACAGCCGATTGATCAGCGTTGATTTGCCAACGCCGGAAGAACCCAGCAGCGCGTATGTCAGCTGCGGTTGCATCAATGTTTCTAATTCGGCTAGCCCGCCTGGTTGGGTGGCGTCACAGACAATGACTGGCGTCTGCCCCGCCACAGACGCCACCTCAGCTTTAGCGGCCGCTAAGTCGGCGGTTTGGTCTGCCTTGGTCAACACAATGGCGGCTTGAGCGCCTGACGCAGCCGCGACGGCTAAATACCGTTCGAGCCGACGTAGGTTAAAGTTGCCATCCAGCGCCATGCACAGCAGCAGCCAATCCACATTGGCTGCCACGAGCTGGGCCGAGGTGCTGCGGCCCACCGCTTTGCGCACGAACACCGTCTGCCGCTCGACCAAGCGTTCAATGGTGGCAAAATCAGTCGGGTGCGCAGGCAAGCGCACCAAAACCCAATCACCAACCGTCGGAAAATCCTCTGGTCCCACGGCAAAATTGGCTAAGCGGCCGGCGACTTGGGCCTGAAACTGGCCTGCCTGGGCGATGATGGTGTACTGCTGATGACTGGCGCCAATCACGCGCGCCGCGGTTAACCCGGCAGTAATGGTTTGGGCTGGCATCAGCCCATATTCAGTAAAATCGATGGTTAGGTCCTCCTATGTGGCGAGGACTAGGATTGGTAGCCCTCCAGTGACGTCGCAACGTCGAAAACAATGCTCAACATCTACCTCACCCTTTCTGAGCGGCTCTTGGCCGCGTTAGCCTCATTGTACTTAATCCAAAGCAAGAAAAAAAGCCCGCAGTGGCCTGCGCGCTTATTCTATCGAGCCAGGAGAAATTCAATTTGGCTTTGCAGCTGGGTCAGCTGGTCAGTGGCCAAGGTGCGCTGATTGCGCAGCAACAGCTCCGTGAACAGTGGTGAAATCACTAGCGCCGCAATAATGGAAGTCAGCACTGGGATTTGGGTCTCGCTGTAACCCAACTTTGGCCCCACCGTGGCCAGGCCCGCCAAAATTCGTTGTTCAAGGCCGCTGGTGTAGCCATCTAGCCAGTCCGAGCCCGCCTGGGACAACATCATCCGATTACGCACCGTAATAATGAAAGATTGATAATTATCTTCGCGCGCCAGACTTTGCCAGACGCCATCGATCAGCCTCAACAGTTGCTCGGCTAGGGCCGTTTTGGAGTCAACGTGGGAGAAATCCACGGTAAACTCGTTGGCGCGGCGGGTCAGGCCTTCCTCCACAATGGTATCCAAAATATCTTGCTTCCCATGCGGAAAATAATAATACAGGAGACCATCGCTGGTGCCAGCCGCCTGGTTCAAGGCGCGGGTGGTGGTGGCTTCATAGCCTTGCGCGGCGAACAAATCGCGTGCCACGTCGATCAGATGGGCACGTTGATGCGCACCTTTTTCCATGAGCAACCTCCTTAGGCGACCAGGCCGACGGTTTGCAAAATCA
The DNA here is from genome assembly GCF_036246225.1 of Lacticaseibacillus salsurivasis. Classification (NCBI taxonomy): domain Bacteria; kingdom Bacillati; phylum Bacillota; class Bacilli; order Lactobacillales; family Lactobacillaceae; genus Lacticaseibacillus; species Lacticaseibacillus salsurivasis. The sequence goes on along the minus strand of NZ_BTTP01000001.1, from coordinate 350,449 downwards.
GGTAGATATTGAGCACCACCAGCACCACCGTCGCCACCCAGGCACAGATTTTAATCCAAGGTTTGTTGGCAAATTCACCCATCAGCTGCTTGTTGCTGGCAAACAGCACCAGCGGAATCACGGCAAAGGGCAACGCGATACTGAGGAACACCTGAGAGAAGGTCAGCAGGCCTTCGATTTTGGCTTCATTGCCATGATAGATGATGGCAAAAATCAGCACTGGGGTCACCGACAGCAAACGAGTAATCAGACGCTGCACCCACATTGGGGCTTTGATGCGAACGAACCCTTCCATGACGATTTGGCCGGCTAAGGTGCCGGTAATCGTTGAACTTTGCCCGGAAGAGAGCAAGGCAATCGCGAACAGCATGGACAAAGCCGGGCTGGCAATCGCGCCGACAATGGCGGGATTGTTCAAGGAAGCAAACAGGTCAGCAAAGCGGCCCATGCTGGAGTTTTTACCGAAAAACAGCGCCGCGCCTAAAGTCAACAGCAGAGAGTTGACGATGAAGGCAATGAACAGCTGAATGTTGGAGTCGATGGTGGCAAAACGCACTGCCTGCGCGACTTCCCCGCGATTCTTGCGGTCGACTTTCCGGGTCTGGGAGATGGAAGAACCAAGGTACAGGTCATGCGGCATCACCGTGGCGCCGACAATCCCCATGGTCAGATAAAGCATGCCATGGTTGGTGATGAGGTCGCTAGTCGGCAGATAGCCATTGACGATGCCGCCGAGGTCTGGCTTAGCCAGGAAAACTTCATAGCCGAAGACCACCAGAATAACCGCAACCAAGGTTGCCACAATCGCTTCGATCTTACGAAAACCCATTTTCATCAGCAATAGCAGTAGCAGCACATCCAGCGCCGTGATCAGAATGCCAACAATCAACGGAATGCCAAACAGCAGTTGAATTGCAATGCCTGAGCCAATGATTTCGGCGATATCAGTGGCCATGATGGCCAATTCTGCAATCACCCATAATACAAATCCGCCCACTTTGCTGGTGTGTTCGCGGGTCAGCTGCGCCAAGTCTTTACCGGTTACAATGCCAAGTTTAGCGGCCATGGCTTGGAGCATCATGGCAATCAAACTTGAAATCAGAACCACGGCTAACAGCCGATACTTGTACTGGGCGCCGCCGGCAATCGAGGTGATCCAATTACCGGGATCCATGTAACCCACAGCAATCAATACGCCAGGGCCAGTGAAGGCCTTGAGCGTCCGCCAGAACCCGGCGTTTTTGGGCACTTCGATGGTGCCATTCACTTCGTCTAGACTTTTACTTACCGCCTGGTCGGCCTCGACCGCCTGGCTGTGATTGAGATTTTCGAGCATGGTGAGGACCTCTTTCCTTTGTGTTGGAATTCGGTGAGTCTTGTCAAAACTGAGCAAGCTCTCAAATTCATTTTCCTCGACTTATATTACGCTCTCTTTTCAGAAAATCAATCACTTTTGAGCAGATGATCAAAAATATTTTAGTGACACCTAATCTGGGCTTCAAACTTACCGCTAGCGGCCACTGTCTGTTATTTTTGTCGTTCGATTTCGACGGCAGTTTAGGGAGGTTAAACATTATTTTCGATCTCCGCTCGTGCTGTTGACTTGACAGGAAAGCACCAAACGAGGCTAAGCAATTATTTGTTCATTATTTAACTAGAATCCGTTCGTAAGCGCTTTCTTTTGTGCTATACTGTGTGTGAACATTTTAACAAAGTCTGAAGGAGGAACCATCAATGGACAACCAGACCCAACTCGTTACCGCCATGCAAACCCTCGCTGAGGCCCTCGCACATCGCGCCCCAGCAGCTGCAACAACCAAACTCATCAGCGAAACCGCAACCAGCCTCGCCCAATGCAATGGTGTGGCTTTTACCGGCACCTTCCAGCAATTTCTCAATCAAGTGCCGGTCACGAAATTCTCGGATGGTTTATCCTTCACCCCTGAAGAACACCGGCTCTGGCAACAGGTGCAAGCTCACAAGCAGCTCGGCAATAACCTCTGGGCCGCGCGCGTTTAGCGCAGACAAAATCAGGCATGACCACAGCGGTCATGCCTGATTTTTATTTAGGGGCCACCATGCTGAGTTGAATCCGTTCGCGCTGTAGATCGACCGATTCGATCCACACCTCGACGACATCCCCCACTGCCACCACGGTTTTCGGGTCCCGGACAAAATGGCTCGCCATTTTGGACACATGCACCAGCCCATCGTGCTTGACGCCGATATCGACAAAGGCACCAAAGTCCACCACGTTGCGGACCGTTCCTTGCAGCTGCATCCCCGGCTTCAAATCTTCTATCGTGAGCACATCCTGCCGTAACAGCGGCGCGGCTAGACTGTCCCGCAAATCACGGCCAGGATGCTGCAGGCTGGTAATGATATCTTGAATCGTTTCGGCGCCCACGCCGGCGGCCAAAAATGGCGCGCGGTCGACTTGAAGCACTTGCGCCACCTCATCCGTCCCCACTGCTTTGGGCGTCAGGCCAGCGGCTTTGAGCAATTGCTTGGCCACCGGATAACTTTCCGGATGGATATCGGTATTGTCCAACGGCTGTTTACCACCGATGATTCGCAGGAACCCCACGGCCTGCTCATAGGCTTTCGGGCCGAGGCGCGGCACCTTCTTGAGTTCCGTACGACTTTCATAGCGGCCGTGTTCATCGCGGTAAGCAACAATGTTTTGAGCGATGGTTTGTGATAACCCAGAAATCCGCGCCAACAGCTGATAGCTCGCAGTGTTGAGGTTAACCCCTACGCGGTTAACGGCCCGCTCAACCACCGCATCGACCTCATTGGCCAAGGCTTTAACTGGCAAATCATGCTGGTACTGACCGACCCCGACTGAGGCGGGATCGATTTTGACTAGCTCGGCCAAGGGGTCCTGCAGGCGGCGGGCAATGCTAATCGCGCTGCGCTGTTCCACGTGCAGGTCGGGGAATTCATCGCGGGCTTCCTGGCTGGCTGAGTACACCGAGGCCCCGGCTTCATTGACGATGACATAATAAATCGGCCATGCCACCTGTTTGATCGTTTCCGCGACAAAAGCCTCTGATTCGCGGCTGGCAGTACCATTCCCAATCGCAATCATGGTCACATGGTACTGTTCAAGCAGCGCCACAAACTCCCCAGCAGCCGCCGCCCGTTTAGCTTCAGGCGCCGGTTTGTGAGGATAAATCACCGCTTTTGCGAGGAATTTACCATTTTCATCCACGACGGCGAGCTTACAGCCGGTGCGGTACGCCGGATCAAAGCCCAGCACCACTTTGCCGCGAATGGGGGCTTGCATCAACAGGTTGTAGAGATTTTGCCCGAACACTTTGATGGACTGTTCTTCAGCGACCGCGGTCAGCTCCCCGCGGGCTTCACGCTCAATGGCCGGGCCGATGAAGCGCTTGTACGCATCTTGGTAAGCGGATTCAATGGCCGCCGTGGCCTCAGTGGCAGGCTGTTCGCCAAGCAATTTGAAGTGCAAATAGTGCATGATGGCTTCGGTATCCACTTGCACTTTCACCGTCAAGATTTTCTCTTTTTCGCCGCGGTTAAGCGCTAAGGTGCGAGTCGCGGTCATTTTGTTGATGCTTTCACTGAAGTCGTAGTACTGCTGGTAAACGCCTTTCTCATCGAGCGCGGCGGCTTTGGGTTTCAGTGCCGCTGTGATGTTACCGGTGCGCGTGGTGTAGCCGCGGATCCAGCTGCGCAAATCAGCGCGGTCACTGAAGGTTTCCGCCAAGATTTCATGCACGCCAGCTAAGGCTTCGGCTGCTGTTGGCACTTCGTCAGTGATGTACTTTTCGGCCGCAGTGGTGATACTGGTGAGCGGAAATTGCAACAACCAATCGGCCAGCGGCTGCAGGCCTTGGGCTTTGGCGATGGCAGCCTTGGTTTGGCGCTTTTGCTTGTAAGGCAAATAAAGGTCTTCCACGTCTTGCAGTTTAGTGGCGCCATTGATTTTTTGGGCCAGTGCCGGAGTTATTTGGCCCTGCTCCGTGATGCTTTTGATCACAGCGGCTTTGCGGTCCTGCAGCGCCGTGACTTGCTGAAAGGCGGTTTCAATGGCCTGAATTTGCACTTCATCGAGGCTACCGGTCATTTCTTTGCGGTACCGGGCGATGAACGGAACCGTGTTGCCGTCCTGCATCAAGGTCAGCACGGTGCTGATTTGATGCGCACTAATATCGGTCAGACTTTGATGCACGAGCTGTAAGGTTTGAGCTTCCAAGCGATTTTCCCTGCTTTCTTCATTCAAGTACAATGGGTCTATTTTAATCGAAATCCGCTTGCTTCGCCAACTGGACAATACGGATCGATTAGGCCAATCGACCAAGAAGGCGGCCACTGCGTTTGATGGTCGCCTTCTGGTTTAGTCAGCAATTCCTAAGATCAGTTTGATTTCTTCAGTACTCAACCCGGCCTTTTGCTCGACGCCGCCAAGGACTTGATCGACGAGGTCACGCTTTTTAGCCTGAAGTTTGACGATTTGTTCTTCAATGGTCCCTTTAGTGATCAGGCGGTACACATCCACCGCGTGCTTTTGGCCAATGCGGTGTGCGCGGCCGGTGGCTTGATCCTCAACCGCAGGATTCCACCAGAGGTCGACCAGAATCACCACGCTGGCCCCGGTCAGGTTTAGCCCCGTGCCGCCAGCTTTCAGCGAAATCAGAAACAGGGACTTCTCGCCGGCGTTGAACGCATCGACCATCTCCAGGCGATCCTTCGGCTTAGTGTCTCCGGCCAGCCGGAAATAGTCTTGGTGCTGGGCATCCAGGCGTTGCTGAATTTGGGCCAGCATCTGAGTGAACTGGGAGAAAACCAACACTTGCTTGCCGCCATCAAGGGCTTCCTGAATCAAATCATCAAGCTGATCGAGTTTGCCCGAGCCGCCGCGATAATCGTCTAGGTAAAGCGCCGGGGTATCACATATTTGCCGTAGCCGGGTTAAACCGGCGAGAATGGCGAGCTTGTTTTTGACCAAGCCACTGGGCGACAGGCCTTTGACCTTCACTTGCATTTGCTGAAGCTGGGCCAGGTACACGGTCTTTTGAGCCTTAGTCATTTCGTTATGCAGGTTGAACTCGCTTTTGGCCGGGAGGTCCTTCAACACTTTGGCTTTTTCGCGCCGCAGAATAAAGGGACTAACGCGCAGGGCAATTTCTGCCGGAGTCAGCTGATTGAAGGCGCGCTTGCTTGGCAGCAGACCTGGCATCACCAAGGCGAAAATCGCCCAAAGCTCTTCCGGTCGGTTTTCGATCGGCGTTCCAGACAATGCAAAGGTATTCTTGGGCTGAAGCTGCCGCAGTGCCTGGTTGGTTTTGGCACTGCTGTTTTTGACGTACTGCGCCTCATCCAGCACCAGATACCCTAAATCTACCGCCGCATAGGCCTCCGCGTCACGCAAGGCACTGCTGTAACTGGTGATCAAAAGGTCTGCCCCCGCCGCGATTGTGGCCTCTCGCTCAGCCTTGCTGCCGTCCACCACGACCGCGTGCAGGCCTGGGGTGAACTTCTCGCACTCGGCGCGCCAGTTATACAGCAACGACGCCGGTGCCACCACCAAATCAGGCTGGCCTGGTTGATGGCGGGCTGCCAAAAAAGTCAGCAGCTGCAGGGTTTTGCCGAGGCCCATTTCATCGGCCAAAATCCCACCGAAGCCGTGCGCATCCAGCATTTCCAGCCACTGCACCCCTGCCACCTGGTAAGGCCGCAGGTGAGCGTTTACTGAAGCCGGTACGTTCACTGGATACTGCGCCGGCTGCCGCAAATCGGTAGCAATCTGGTTAAATTGCGCATCAAAAGTGGCTTGATCACCTAGACTAGCTTGCACCACCAAAGCCTGGGCAGCGGATACCTGCATCTGACCGTCCTTCAAGGTGCCATGTCGCAGTTGGCTTAACGCCTTAGAGAGATGACGCAGTTGCTCGTCCACTATGACAATGCCACCATCACCACGCTGCACGTATGGTTTGGTGCCATCCAGTTGGGCCAGCACCTGATCGATTGCCGCTGGGGCAATGCCGTCGAAGCTAAAAGCGACCGTTAACAGGCCGTCGGCTTCGCTGACGGCCACCTGCGGATTCAGCTCAGCGCCGTTTTGCTGCAGTGCTGCTAGTGCCGGGTCAATGGTGACCACCCCGTTTTGCTTGAGATTCGGCAACTCAGCGGTGAAAAAGTGATACAGCGTCTCGCCATCGCTAAAGCTCTGATGCCACGCCCCATTGGCCAGCCAGAAGCCGAGGCTGCGCAGATAATCTCGGGCCTGAGTTTCTTGGATCGGATTGCGCTCAATGCCACCCGCTGGCGTATTTTCAGCAATCAGGTGGTCGCCATACGCATACTGCAAGGTCAGATCAAGCTGCTGATCATGCCGCCGCAGATCAAAGTGCGCCACCATGTGCGGAACCTCGATGGTATCGGCTTGAACCTGACCCACTTGCCGGAAAAAGTGCATGAATTCTTGGAGGGCGGCCATTTCATCAGGCCGAAAATGCAGCAACGGCCCCTTGCCCCTATGCTGGTCAATCGCCCAACTCAACTGGTTGAGGAGCTGATTCAAGGTCCCGGTTTGCGCCGGAGTGAGCTGAAAGGCCTGATTAGCCGCCATAATCAGACGTTCGGCCGGGATTAGAATGCTGAAAGGCTGGTTGACTGAAACCGCAAAACCGGTTCGATCTCGCCCGACCTTGAGCTTGAGGGGACTTTGACTAACCTCGTAAGGCGCAACGCTGAACGACCGGTAAACCTCACCGTCATCAAAAGGTTCAAAGCGGAACGCGGCGAGTTGATTAAACACCGGCGTCAGCGCCGTCACCTGCCCGACATTCAACATCGCTAACTTGCGTGGGGCATTCGTTGAATAATACAAATGGTCAGTTTCCACTGGCGCCGTGACGCTCAGGGCATCCAGCACGGCTTGTTCTGGTGCGGCAAAGGCGGCGTGGCTCAAGGTTAACTGGGCTTTCCCGCCAGTTTGATAGGTGGTTTCTTCGTTGTAAGCGCGCAAAAAGCCCTGCATATCGCCCACCACATACCACCGGCCGCCGGCTTCCCCGACCCGCAAGGTCACGAAAAACCGCGGCTCGTCCAAATACGCTTCGCGGCGGTACTGACTGATGAACAAGGTCACTTCGAGTTTCAGCGGTCCGGACCCAGCGGCGTTCAAACCATGAAAATATTGCACCGGCGGCAGCGCCAAATGCGCCACCAACTGCGCCCCACTGGAAGCGGGGGCCGGTTGGTGCGTTCGCATGGTGATGCTCGTCGGGGCATCCGCTTGTTTCATGGTCAAAATCACGGCTGCGATATGTTTGCAGTAAGCGTGACTGAAGAAGTATGGACAGTCGCACCAATCATCGGCCTCATTTGCCGCCACCGTCACGCTGTAGGCTTTGGTGCCATACACCGTCGCCTGCACGGATCCGGCGTTTTCGTCCACCTGGACGATTTCCACCTGACCGGCGCTCACAATTTTGCGTCCTCGTGTCCACATGACACTAGGCATTCGCCGTTCTAAATTCATCTTTTCACCTCAAGCTCTAACCACCAACCAGCCAGTCTACCCTAGTCCCCCTGCCGCAAAAATACCAGGCGGTCAGCACGGGACAAGGTCGGCTCATACCGATAATGCGGGTCGTCAAACTGTTGCAACGCTTCAACCGTCTGCACCTGATGCTCAGCGGCAAAGCGCACCATCGCCCCGCGCGCCTGCTTGGCTAACGTCGCCCGCGTTTTGACCTGACCGGCCACTAAATGACCAAAGACAATGTCAATCAACTGATCTTGGGGTTGCAGGTATGGGGTAATGGCTTTGGCGTATTCTTGCGAGGCCAGATTGATCACAGGGCTCTGCCAGTTCAAGGCCTGATACAAACGGTGACCCCAGAACTGATAAAGGTTTTGCGTCTCCCCGACGACGAACCGGCTGCCCATTTCCAAGCGGTACGGCACAATGGCATCAAACGGCCGTAGCACACCGTAAAACCCTGAAAGAATGCGCAAGTTCGCTGCCAAGTAATCCAGGCCCGGCGCCGTCAACAGATCCGGCGCCATGCTTTGGTACTGCAAGCCCACGTAACTCATCACCGCGGGTGTCACTTGCTGGTACAAATCCAGCTGCTGCAGCCAAGCATAGTTAGCCTGCGCCAATCGGTCACTACACTGCCAAAGTGTCTTGGCTTCTGTATATGAAAGCTGGCGCATGGCAGCCAGCAGTTGCTTGGTTTGCGGGAGAAATTGCGGCCAGGCTGTCGGGGCGAAGTCATCTGGGGCGACTTGCATTTTTTTAGCAGGTGAAATGATGAATTGCATGAAAAATATCCTTTCTTCGGGGCAAGGCGACGCGTGCATCGCTGTCGCACTGTGGTACACTGAAAGCGCATTCCTAAACTAGTCTTAAAGGAGTTTACTATGAATAATTACTTAGCCGCCAGCGAGCGGTATGACACCATGCAGTACCGCCGCGTGGGCAACAGTGGCTTGAAGCTATCCGCCTTGTCGCTGGGCCTCTGGCACAATTTTGGTAGCGTCGATCCTTTGGCCAACCAGCGCCAGCTTCTGCGCCATGCCTTTGACCTAGGCATCACCTGTTTTGATTTGGCCAATAATTACGGCCCGGAACCAGGCAGTGCAGAAACGAATTTCGGCCGGCTGTATCAGGCCGATTTCAAACCTTACCGCGATGAGCTGATCATCACTTCCAAAGCCGGCTACACCATGTGGCCTGGCCCGTATGGCGATTGGGGTTCGCGCAAATACATCATCGCCAGCTGCGACCAAAGCTTGCAGCGGACCCAGCTTGATTACTTCGATATTTTCTACTCCCACCGCTTCGATCCCGAAACGCCGCTTGAAGAAACGGCGCTGGCGCTGGATCAACTGGTCAAAAGCGGCAAGGCGCTGTATATCGGCCTTTCCAACTACGGCCCTGAAGCCACCGCCACGATGACAGCCATCTTCAAGGACCTGAAGACGCCCTACATCATCAATCAAGACCGCTACAACATGTTCAGCCAAGAAAAAGCCAAGGCCCTGTTCCCGACTTTGGCCGAAACCCATAAAGGCGCGGTGGTCTTCAGCCCCTTGGCGCAAGGCATGCTGACCGGCCGCTATCTCAATGGCATCCCCGCTGACTCGCGCGCGGCGCGTAAGGACAGTCCCTTCCTCAATGTGGAGAAAGTCGAAGCCCAGCTCGCTCAGATCAAGGCGCTCAACGCCATCGCCGAAAAGCGCGGCCAGACCCTCGCCGAAATGGCGCTGGCTTGGGATCTGCGCCAACCCGTTGTGGCGTCGGTCATCATTGGCGCGAGTCGCGTCAGTCAACTGGATGACAACGTGAAGGCGCTGGACCATCTGACCTTCACCGCCGAAGAAGAAGCCGCCATTGATCAGGTCTTAGGTTAAGCTTTAAACCGTCGCCTTCGCGGCGGTTTTTGATTCTCCTAGGCGGAGGCCGCGAAAATCGGTAAAATGGAGATTAAGGACCATATTCTCTAGATTGAAGCAGGTGAGGCCATGAAGCTCATTTTAGCTATTTTACTCCTCCTCTACGCAGGTGCAACGCTGACCGCCGTATTCGTCAATGACCGGCAAGCCTTAGCCAAACACGCCTTGATGATTGGTAGCGCCGCGGGGCTGCTCTTAGGGCTGTGGTGGCCGATTTTTGTGCCACTGGGCATCCTCGGACTTTTGGCCGCGGCCGTGATGAATGGCTTGCGCATGTACGGCGAAATCCATTTTTCGCATCTGGCGGTGCGGCTAGGCTACTCGCTGGTGGTGATGCTTCTGTGGTGGCAGGTGTGGGGCTAACCCAAAACAAAAGACGCGGCTAGGCCGCGTCTTTTGATTCAAACCCTTAGTTCATCCGTTGCTTCAACGCGGTAATAAACGCCGCGGCATCCCCAGTGAAGGTGTAATCCGACTGGGCAAAAATCGGCGCCTGGGCATCCCGATTAACCGATACCACCAGCTTGGCTTGCGTCATCCCGACGATGAATTGCGTCGCGCCGGATACGCCAAGATTGAGGAGGAAATCAGGCGCGATGGTGGTGCCGCTTTGGCCAATCTGCTGCTCCACCGTGAAGTCAGGCAGATCTGTCAGCGGCCGTGACACCCCAACGCTGGCGCCGAGCCGGCTGGCAATTTCCCGGGCGCTGGTGATATCAGCGGGCGTCGCTGCCCCGCGACCCAACGCCAGCACTTTGTTGGCGCTGGCAATGCCAGTGGCGTGCGACACCCGCACGGTTTCGTCAACCACTCTCCCCTGGGGACCAGTGGTCTGGGCCACCTCAACTGGCGTAATGATTGGCGTTGCCCCGGCTACTTTTTCGGCGGCAAACGTGTTCGGCCGCACTGATGCCATTTGCGGGCGCCGATCGGGGCAAGTAATTTCACACATCACATTGTCGCCATAAGAAGGCTTCACTTGCACTAATAAATCATCTTCATAGAAAAAGTCCAAGCAGTCCGCTGTTAGCCCCGTTTGCAGCGCCGCCTGCACCCGCGGCGCAATCGAGCGGCCTAGTGGGGTTGCGCCAAACAGCACCGCGTTAGGCTGATACTCTTTGGCTAGCCTGGTTAAGGCCCCGGCCATCACCTCATCACTGGCCTGGTCATAGGCGGCAATTTGCGCCAGCAAAATTTCGTCTGGTCCATATTCACTAATCGCCTGTTCAAACTGTTGGTCCGGCGCTTCCAGCAAGACCACCACCACCTTTTTGCCCTGCGCGATGGCTTTGGCCTTCGTGATCAGCTGAAAAGTGACGGGATTAATCCGGGCGGGTTCGCGCTCGGCGACAATCCAAATTGCTTCTGTCATGTTCTTGCCTCCTTAAATCAGGCCATGCTGCTGCATGATCACCAGCAACTGATCAACGGCTGCCGCTGGTTCACTGGCTAGCGGCTGTTGGGCCCGGGTCTTGGCTTCTGGGGCGTAAACCTTGCGCACCACCGTTGGCGAACCTTTTTGGCCAAGCTTTTCGGGATCCAAATCCAAGTCCGTGTCCCGCCAAATCGTGACCTGCTTTTCAAAACTCTGCTGAATGTGTAGCGGCGTTTCGTAACGCGGCGTATTGGCCTCCGCCCGCACCGTGACCACCGCTGGCAAGGTCAGTTCAACGGTTTGCGTCAGACTATCCAGATCGCGCACCACGGTGAGTTGATTGCCATTAGCGGTCAGCTGGGTGGCATAGGTGGCCTGCGGCTGGTTCAGGTTGACAGCAATAATCGGGCCAACCTGACCGGTGTCGGCATCCACCGCCTGCCGGCCAAGCAACGTCAAATCGACGTCGCCAATTTGGCGCACTGCCTGCGCCAACACATAACCGGTGGACAACGTGTCTGCCCCAGCAAAAGCGCGGCTGCTCAACAGGTAGGCACTGTCGGCCCCCATCGCCAAGCCATCACGCAAAATTTCGGCAGTGGAATCTGGGCCCATGCTCAGCAGCGCCACTTCGCCGCCCACTGCATCGCGCAGGCGCAGCGCGGCTTCAATGGCGTTTTTATCGAAGGGATTGATTCGCCCACTCATGCCGCCGCGCATCAGGTTATGGGTAACAGGATCGAATTTGACATTATTGCTTTCTGGCACCTGCTTGATACAAACAACAATTTTCATCAGCGCGCCTCCTTACTTGGCCAGCTCTGCCGCCGCGATTGCAGCACGCATCTTTTCGACGGTCCCTTCAGCGATTTCCAGCGCCCGGGCATCGGCAATCAAATGCGCCAACGGGTAGTCCCGACTGTAGCCATAACCGCCGAAGACTTGCAAGGCGTCATCACACGCTGCCACTGCCGTGCGGGAACCATAAGCCTTGGCCATGGTGGCTTCTTCGCTGTACGGTTGACCCGCCGCGTGAAGCGCCGCCGCATTTTGATACAACAAGCGCGTGGTTTCGCGGCCCATGGCAATGTCCGCCAGCTTACGTTGAATGCTGCCGAGCTCACCGATTGGGGTACTGCCTGCTTTGCGTTCTTTGGCATAGCTGGTGGCCAAGCCCAACGCGTGATCCATGATGCCGGTGAGCACTGCCCCCATCAAAATGCGGGCATCATCATGGGCTGAATCGCCAATCTCACCGCCTTGGCCAACCTTGCCCAGCAGATAATCATCGCTGACCCGCACGTCATTCATGAAGATTTCACCTACCGGCGTGCCGCGCAACCCGATGAAGTTCTCGCGCTTCCCAAAGGCAAAGCCTGGCATGTCTTGGTCCACGACGAACACTGACAGTTCTTGCGGACCCGTTTTGGCCAGCACACAGTACACTTCAGCTAAGCCGCCGTTGGTGATCATAATCTTATTGCCGTTGAGCACCCAGTCGCTGCCTTGCCGCACGGCGGTGGTGCGAATGCTCATGGGATTGGAGCCACCGGTCGGTTCGGTCATGCCGAAGCCAAAAATCCGCTGACCGGCCGTTGGGAAATACTTGGCCTGAAGGGCCGGCGTGCCATACTTCAGCATTTGATAAACCGTTTTGTAGTGGCCTTCGAGCGTCGCCGCCATGCTGGCATTACCTTCCGCCACGCGGCGCACGACCTCAGCCGTCACTTCCGGGCCAAAGCCGGCGCCACCGAATTCATTGGGTAACATCAAGCTCAAAAAACCAGTCGCCACGACTTGCTCGAACAAGCCGTCGGGATAGCGGCCGGCATGATCGATTTGCAAGTCCAACGGGGCGATTTCGTTGGCGGTAAATTCACTTGTCATCCGCAGCAACATTTGCTCTTGCGGGGTCCATTGTTTTGCCATCGCTGACTTCACCTTCTCTTATTTGATAAAGCGCTTACAAGAACTATTGTACACCTCTGCACATGGCTTGCCTATCCTGTTATATTAATTTTTTCGAAACTGTATTAATATTCGGGTCCAATATCACTGCTTAATCCTGCAATTTTCGCCATTCTTCGCGGAGAATGCCATATTTCACCGAATCGTAATATTGTCCCTGCCAAAAGCGGACCTGCCGAATCCGGCCTTCTTCTTTCATCCCCACCGCAGCGCCTAGCCGCATCATTCGCTCATTGCCTGACCACGTGGTGAAACCCAGATGCGGTAAGGTCGTGGTGGCAAACAAGTGTGTCAGCCATAACCGCAGCGCCTGCCGGCCAAGATGCTGGCCCCAGCGATCTTCGCGGTAAATCACGAGTCCCACTTCGAGCCACCGCTTCAAATCGCCGTCTTCATAGTAAGCAGAGACAGCCCCTACAAGCTCGCCATCGCTGACGATTACTTGCCGCAGCGGATTGGCCACCCACCGCCTCGCCGCTAAAAATTCCGCTAAGGTCGGCGTGACGTCTTGGAAATACGGTCCGTTCCATTTGGTCCATTCCGCGTTTGGGTTGCTATAAGCCAGCTGCCAAAGCTCGGTTTGTTCGTTTGCCCGCAACTGGCGTATCGTGATGGTCATGTCATCCCCTCCTTGCGTTTAGTGTACCGGAAAGCACCACAAAAACAATGGCGCTGCCGAGAAGGCAACGCCATTGCGCTTGAAACCTAGATTGAGAAATACTTTTGTCGCTTACTGTTCACGCCGGCGCAAGCCTAAGCCACTGAGGCCTGCCAGCAATGCCCCCAATCCCACCAAAACGGGATTGATGGTTTCACCAGTTTTTGGCAAAGCGCGCTTGCCTTGGCGTTGACCCTTAACGTGAGCATTGACTGCTTGTTTACCAGGCTGATTCTTGGTCGTCGCAATCGAAGGCTCACCCTTATCGGTGCCTGGTTGCGGCGTCGGCTCTGGGGTTGTCTCCCCGCTAGGTTGACCATCGCCACCAGGAGCTGGGGTTGCTTTGACTGCAAGCGTGGACAGCCCCAGCTCGGCCAAAGCCCCCGCCTTGGCAGCCGGCGCCAAGGTCAGGCGAATACCAGCAACCTCATCAAAGTCAATCGCCAGCCGGGTGATCAACTGCTTGCCATCGGTCGTGCCAACGGTCTGCCAAGTGTCACCAACTTTAACGGCGACGGTGCCTGGTACTTGCCCAACCACCACGACTGAGTGCATGCCGGTCAGTGGCGTAGTGAAGTTCTGCTCGATTACGCCACCTTGCGTTGGATCGGTCAGTTGCGGCGTGAAAGTCGTTTCGGTCGTGCCGTCAAAGACATTTTGCACGGCTTGGCCGGTGGCACTTTCGACATTGTCTAGAGCCAGGCCGGTGCCACTATAGGCAGATAATTCACGAATCTGAAGCCAGCCATCGGTCGGTTCATCGGCGACAACGAACAGATACTGCGCATCAACAGGGCGGCTCAGGTCTAGCTGATACAAGCCGGTCGCGGTGACATGGCCAATCGCCACTTTGTCACTGCCATCTGCTTTCGTGCCAGCATACACGGTGGCCGCGGTAAAGAGGTCACCAGAGGTTGCTGCGTCTGAAGTCCCTTGCTGCAAAATCACGCGCTGAACCGACTCGACCTGGCCCAGATTTAAGGTTAGGGTGTCGCCTTTCGCCACATTGCGGGAACTCCAGAACTTGGTGCTTGGGTCGCCATCGGTCATGTTTGCCGCACTGTTGCCTTCATACTGCGAAATATTGGTGCTAGCTGTGCCAGTCAATTGAGTGGCCTCACTCTTAATCGGGGTAAGCTGTAACCACTGGTCAAGCGCCTGGTAGGCGGCACTCAAAGCCACCTTGAACTGGCCATCGCCCACGGTTGGCGTAATGACTGGGTCCGGCTTGCCAGTGCGGCTGTTCGGTACCGCCTTAGCTTGCGCTGCCGTGATTTCAGCGGCCATGGTTTGATAACTGGCGCCAATCTTCGTCTCAGAAGCATCGTTTTTTTGCGTCTCATCCATGATGGTAATGCCGGCCAACGTCGCTTTCGCCCAATGTGAAGCGGCATTAATCCAAGGCAAAGCATCATTATAAAAGCCTGACACCGCAATGGTTTTCAGTGTTGTGGGCGCGTTGACAATCAGTTCAAGATGTTGCTGCAAGGCTGCCAGCGCTTTTTGGTAAGCTGGCGTCCCAAATTTAGTGTTCTGATAGTCAGCAAACAATCCTGCCAGCAGTGGTGCCTGCACCCGCTGGTCGGCTGGTGCATAGTTCCAATCCTGATTCAAATCAACGAAGGCTTGCAGCGCTGCGAGCTTCGCCGGATCAGCGCCGGCGATTTCCTTCAGCACATTATTCAAGGACTGCTGAGGGTCGTACTGGCCAGCATTCCACATGTAATCGGCAAAGCTGCCAATGCCAATCCAAGAGGCATAAGGTTCAATCATCGGGTTAGCGGTAAAGCCGTCCGTCACCTGATACAAATCGTCCGCCCGGCCGCTCACAGGATTCAGATACAAACGGTCCTGGTTCGAGTCGTTGACAGGGAAATTATCCCAGATGAACATGTGATCAGTGTTATAAGTTTCCTTCGCCTTGGTAATCGAGTCGGCACTCAAGGTCCCAGAAAAGACGCCTTCGCCGGTCCACTGCATGCGAATGTTCGAATCCAGTGATTGGCCTTGGGCTTCCTTGAACGGGTCGCGCGCCGAGCCATTGTAGTTGGTTGGCACTAGCCACAAGTCAGGCAATTGGTTGGCCTGGATATACTCACGCTCTACCCGGTTCAGGTAATACGACTGGGCATCAGCTAACGTCGACCACTGATTATACGAATAATTCGGCGTGGCATGGGCCGGGAACTTGGCCTGGTCTGCCGGTGTCACACTCAGTGGAATATCATCCAGCGCAATGTAGAACTGGGTTACCCCGATACTGCGCAGTTGATTGAACTTGGCCACAGTCGCTTCATAATCGGCCTGACTGGAATAGGTGATATCATTGCCTGGCGATAAGGTATAAACAAAGCTGACGTGATTGCGGTTGGCTTCATCCACCAATGACTTGATCGTTGCCAGCGCATCATCAGGATACAAGTCGCGCCAGTTCTTCCGCAGATAGTTATCGTCTTTTGGTGAGTAAATGTAGGTGTTCATGCGGTGCTCACCCATGAAGGCAAACAACTCTTTGCGGGCCTGATCGGACCATGGCTGGCCATAAAAGCCTTCGATGACCCCACGAATACTCATTTGCGGTGATTCATACACATCAACGTGACTCAGATCTTGCTTGGCCTGGGTCCGGTTAATCAGATCATTCAAGGCGTAAAAGAGCCCCGTCGCATCGGTCCCTTGCACCGCCAGCACCGTTTGCTTGCCGACCGTACCGGCTTTGAGCAGGTACCCATTGGCATTAAGCGTCGTGACTGCCGCGCCATGCAAGTCAGCAACGGCCTTCGTGGTGGTAGCATCGGTGGCTAGGCCATAGTGAATCTGATCAAAATTGATTCCGGCTTTGGTCAACGCGGCAGTGGCTTGATCCGCCAAAGCTTTAGTGGCGGCGTCAACCGTCGCATCAGTAGTCACGGTGGCACTGGTCTTAGCCGCTGGGGCGGCAGGCGCTTGCGCTACCGCTCGTTTGGCGGCAGCTACGGGCGCCGTGGCCACTTTGGCCGTTGGTTCGGTCGCAGCACGCTGCTCGTCCTGCGCTTCGGCGACGGTGTCATTTGCTGACGCCGGTGCCTCTGCCGGTGTGGCTGCCGGCGCCTGCGCGTCTGTTGCTGGCGGTACAGTCTCGGTGTCGCTGGCAGGCGCCGCTTCGGTGTCGGTGTCGACAGTGGCGACCTTTGTCACATTATCCTCCGCAGCGACAGCGGTGGTATCCGCGTCTGTTGCCGCCTGCACGGTTTGGCTGCTGATGCCCCCACCAGTAGTGACCAAGCCCCAAACTGCAATGCCCGCAACGACCCAGGCCTTGCCAGACTTATACATCTTAAAGTGCTTCTTCTCCATCTTTATCTCCTCCAATGTTGAAACCCATACCGGGTCTATCAGATGGTCGGTGCATAGGCACCACAAGGAATATAACACCGATTTTGCCAAATGTAAGCGCTTTGCTCAATTCTTCATTTGATTATCACGGTACTTTAATCGCAAATCGAGTGAGTCGCTTTGCTTTCTTTTCCCGACCTGGGTTTATACAATGCAGGTGTTCTAGCCTAATTCTAATTTGGAGGCGATGCTTATGACCAGTTATCCCCGCCGCGAGCCGGCGACTGACGCCCTGTTGACCCCTGAAAATGCCGCTTTATTGGTGATTGATTATCAACCGACCCAAGTGGCTTCGATTCAATCGATGCCGCATCCCCAGTTAATTCGCAACGTCAAGATGACCATCCAACTGGCGCAGCTATATCACGTGCCCATTATTCTCAGTACCGTTAACGTCAAATCTGGGCGTAATCAAGACACGCTCAAAGTCTTGCGTGAGCTGATGCCGGCGCAGCCAAGTTACGATCGCACCAGTATCAATGCTTGGGAGGATCAAGCCTTCCATGAAGCCGTGGCGAGAACAGGCCACAAAAAGCTTGTGATGTGTGCCTTATGGACCGAAGCGTGTTTAACGTTTCCGGCGCTGGATGCCTTGCACGAGGGCTACCAGGTTTATCCCGTCGTGGATGCGGTCGGCGGGACGTCAACTTTGGCCCACGAAACCGCCTTACACCGCATCGAACAAGCCGGCGCCAACTTAATCACCAACGCCCAGCTCGCCTGCGAATGGCAGCGGGATTGGAACCGGACCGAGTTTGTCCCGGGTTTTGTTGACTTACTGACCACCAACGATGACTTCTTTATCAACGCCTAAGATGTGTTCTAATGAGCAAATACAATGAGCGCTTGACTTTCTTTTCGGTTGCCTTAAACTAGCAGAATATTATGCCGAAAGGATCGATTGAATGCGCCCCATTATTGCTTTTACTGCTGACACGTTAACTGAACCGATGACCGCTGTGAATGACCAATTCGCCGATATGGCCCCGCGCCCGTTGAAAAACGCGGTGCTGGCGGCTGGCGGGGCGCCGCTCATCCTGCCCTTCCCTGATGATACCCACCTAGCGGCAGAAATGGCTGCGGCATACGTCACTACTTTCGACGCGTTGCTACTACCAGGTGGGCCTGATGTCGATCCCACTTTTTACGGCGAAGAGCCTCGGCCGGAAATCGGTCGCACCGTATATCCGAAAGACTGCTTCGAGCTGGCACTGATTAAAGCGACCTTGGCGGCGCATAAGCCGATTATGGCCATCTGCCGCGGCATGCAAATTCTCAATGTGGCCATGGGTGGCACCTTGTATCAGGATTTGCCCAGTCAAGACCCGCACGCCAGTCTGCGCCACGCGCAAGCCGCCGCTGGCCAGTACCCCACGCATCATGTCATCATGAAGGCTGATAGTAGTCTGGTGGGCATGATCGGCCAGCGGGCTTATGTCAACTCACGTCATCATGAAGCTGTGAAGGACGTGGCGCCTGGCCTCAAAGTGGCCGCAACCGCCCCTGATGGTGTGATTGAAGCCTTGGAAGACCCCGCCCACGCCAAGATTCTGGCGGTGCAGTGGCATCCAGAAAATCTCTGGGAAGCTGATCCGGCGCAGCTCGCGCCGTTCAAGCAATTGATTGAACGCGCACAAGCAGGCCACGTCGCGGCAACGACCGCCGTTTCCGCGTAAGGCAAGCAGCAGCCACTTGTGGTATGCTGTGGCCAGAAAGAAGGCTTAACCATGCACGAAATTCCTGAAACCGTGGCCCAGGCCGAGGCTTTGGTGCAAAAGGCGCAGGCGAACGGTCAGCCCACGAGCTTGGACGCCGTGATTGCCGGCGGGCTACAAAACTGGATTCAAGAGCTGCTTGATGAAGGCAGCGAAGGTGGCTATCTCACCGCGAAGCTCTCCGCAACCGGCTTGACCATCACCGATATCACCGGTCAGACCCTTTACCAGGCGCAGACCCCCACCACGCTTGAGCTAGTTCCGGCATTCAAAGCGGACGCGCACCACACGCTGCTGGCGGTTCAAACCACCATCCGCGCGTTATACGCCCGCGGCAAGCTATAAGAAAGCAGTGATTGCGAGGGCAATCACTGCTTTTTTGATGCATTCGCTTTGAGCAGGGCTTGAAGGTAAGGCGCCAGCCGCACCACGCGCGTCTGAAGATCCGCCCATAACTCTTCCGGATCCGCAAACAACGGATCACCGCGTAGATAAGTTTTGCCGACCAGAAACTCCGCTTTGGCTTGCGTTTGATACCGGCGCGCCAGCAAGTCGAAGTTGTTCAGATCTAGCGGCAACACCGCCTTTTTGGTGTGATCAGATGCCAGCTCGCTATCAGTCGGCAGGCGGCTCGCCAAGGTGCGGAGCGTATCAAAAGGCACCTTCACCTCTGCTCGTTTGGCTTCTTGCAGCACCGCCACCCACACGAATAGCCGGTCATCCCACAACCCCACTTCCAAATGTGGGGTCATTTTGTAACCGCGGGTGCTCGGTGCCAAAGCCAGCCAGGTATTCGGCGGCGGATTCTTATGCCGGCGTAAATGCTTGGCCACATGGAGGGTCAACGCCGGCAAACCGGCCTCAGTCAGCGTGGTTTGCAATGAAGCCCCGACTTGTTCGAACTTCGGGTCCAACTGACTGCGAATCTGCGCCAGCCGGCCGGTTAAGGTTGGCACATCAAATACCGTAAAGTCTTGATCCGTAAACATCGCTTTCGCCTCCCTATGCTATAATCATGGGTAAACCCGGTTGCAACCGCAACCAAGGAGGACCTGACATGGCTGACGATGATCTTCAGCAACATCTTAATAATAGCATTTACGGACCGCCACAGACCAACCCAGATGAGCGCCGTCAGTATTTAGGCTCGCTGCGGGAGCGCGTCTTTTTGCGGATCCGCAATCAGGATATCGAACTGCCCCGCGCCTTGACCGCCATGCAGACCGCCCTGACGGCACATCAAGGTAGTGATTACAAACTCCTCATTAATGGCAAAATGGGTCCCGAGCTCACGGCGCCTTACATGACCGCTGCCAGCAAAGCCAATGTCCAGTTCACCATGGTCAACGACGGTACCGCCAATCTGCGACCGGAGGGTAGCGGCGTGTTGCTGGTGGCACGCCAAGCTATCAATCAGCCCGACATTGACCTGCCTGCGCCTGAAACCCCAGCGCCGAAGCCGGAGAAAAAAGGATGGTTCCACTTTTTCAGTTAACGCCTAAGCGCTACCTTCCAGGGGCGCTTTTTCTATGGCCTTCACGCCGACGCCATTGGGCAAGGCGCGCCGACACTGGTACACTGAACTTGAAAGGAGCGAATGCCATGCAACAGCCACTCGCCTACCGCATGCGGCCGCAAAACCTAGATGAAATCGTGGGGCAAGCCCATTTGGTTGGCAAAGGCCAGATTATTCGCCGGATGGTGCTGGCCAAGCGCCTGAGTTCCATGATTCTCTATGGCCCGCCTGGTACCGGGAAAACCAGTATCGCCAGCGCCATCGCCGGTAGCACCAAGTATGCTTTTCGCATGCTTAATGCCGCCACTGACACCAAAAAAGACCTCCAAATTGTCGCTGAAGAAGCTAAAATGAGCGGCACTGTGATTTTGCTCCTCGATGAAATCCATCGCTTGGACAAAACCAAGCAGGATTTCCTCCTGCCCACGCTGGAATCGGGCCGCATTATTTTGATTGGGGCCACCACAGAGAACCCCTACCTCAGCATTCAACCCGCGATTCGCAGCCGCACCCAGATTTTTCAGGTGCATCCGTTAACGCCAGAAGACATTGGCGTCGCCGTTGATCGCGCTTTGGCGGACAAACAGCGCGGCTTAGGCGACTACCCGGTTGAGCTGACCCAAGAGGCCCGCGATTATCTCACCTCGGCGACCAATGGGGACTTGCGCAGTGCGCTGAATGCTTTAGAGCTGGCGACCCTATCGACGCCAGAAACTGACGGCAAGATCCAACTCACCGCCGCCGTGATGCACCAGTCACTCCAGCAGCGCGCCTTGGAGGGCGATGCCGATGGCGACGCTCACTATGACCTGATTTCAGCCTTTCAAAAATCCATTCGCGGCTCAGATGTCGACGCTGCCCTGCATTATTTGGCCCGCCTGATTGTGATTGGCGATTTGCCTAGCATTTTACGGCGCCTACTGGTGATTGCGTATGAAGATGTCGGTTTGGCCAATCCGCAAACCGCTAATCGGACGCTAACGGCCATTCAAGCCGCCGAGCGGCTGGGCTTGCCAGAAGGCCGGATTCCCCTGGCCAATGCGGTGATCGACTTGTGTCTGGCACCGAAAAGTAACACCGCGATTAGCGCCATTGATGCCGCCATCGCCGATGTCGAAGCCGGCAAGGCCGGGCCAATTCCAGCTGACCTCAAAGATGCGCACTATTCCGGGGCCAAAGCGCTGGGCCACGGCGTTGGCTACAAGCTGCCGCACAATTATCCGGGCGGCTGGGTCAAGCAAATCTACATGCCGCAAAACCTGGCCCATACCCATTACTACGAGCCGAAAACCACCGGCAAGTATGAGCAGGCCCTCGCTCAGCAGCTAGCCAAACTCCGCAAGCTGCAGCAAGAATAGCGCAAGCGCTACCAATGGCGATCAGCCGCGGTTTGGGCGCACTAACGCAGACGTAAAATCTTGCAAGTTTACGCTAAAGGTGCTAAAGTAAAACCATGGAAGTTACCTAAGGTGTACGCGCTTCCCACCAATTAGTTGACCGAACAGTCTCGATACCTTGGGACCAGAAGTGGCGGTTGCCGTGTGATTCTTTCACTGAATCGCTAACGTGATCGTCGTCCGGGCCCACTTGCTTAATTGCGGGTTTCAACAATTCGGGAAGAGAACGGCACCACTTAGTCTTTCACAAAAGTCTCCGGACTTTGGCCGACAACAAATGTCGGTCTTTTTTTATGCCTGCAGTCCGGTTTCGACTTCATGTTCCGCGGCTTGCCCCCAATACTTCAGGTACTGGCGCGCTTGCTTGCCATCGCGGTTCAGCAGATACAAGCGAAAATGGACCGGAAAATCTTTTGGCTGCCATTGTTCCAGATAGGTATACTGATAAGTCATCCCCAGCCGCTGCATCACCGCCCCACTTTTGGGATTGTTCACGTCATGTGTCGCGGTCAAAAAAGGATAGTCACTGACCGGCAGTGCCGCGATCAGTGCCCCAGCGGCTTCGGTCATATAGCCATGACCCCAGGCCTCACGCCGAAGCCCATAGCCTAAATCATGAGGTTCACTGGCCTCAACATGCACATAACCAATCACTTGGTCGGTGGTGCGCAGACAAATGGCCAGGGCCTCACCGTCTGGCTGATCCAAGTATTGCGCGTGCAGCAGCTTCAGCCCCTCGGCCGCATTCTGCGGCATGAACCAGGGCAAAAAGCGATTCACCTCAGGGTCCTGTTGGATGGCCATAAACGCCGGTAAATCCGCTGCCGTAAAAGGGCGTAGCGTCAGGCGGTCCGTTTGAATAATCATGTTTCCGCCTCCTTATCATCAGGTTCATCATACGCGAATGAGCCACCGTGACCAAAGCTTAATTCAAGGCCGGCAGGCAAAAATTGAATCCACCACACCTATTGGTTAAAATGAAAGCAACATGCATGCGAAAGGATAGCCTCATGATTCGAATTGTTTTTGTGGTTTACGCCCTTGTGCTCCTCATTCTCACCATCTACACCAATCGGCACCGCCGCGACTTTATGGGCCTGACCATCTCAGAAAGACATCAACAAGAACTAGGCCGCTTCAGCGTGGTCTTTGCCGTGAGTACCCTGCTCGCGGTGGCCGCGGCTGTGTGGCCGCAGATGTGGCTCCAGCTCGCCGCGCTACTCGTAGGGGCGCTGGCGGCCGGGCTGCTCGGTCTGCGCGTGGCTAAATATGCCGGCGAAGCCTGAAAACATGTACTTTCATGACTGATTCGGCTACAATTAAGTCAGAGAGGTGATGGCGATGTTACAACAATACAAGCACATTCTAGTGGCAATTGATGGCTCATACGAATCTGAGCTTGCATTCCAGAAAGCAGTCGCAGTGGCCAAGCGTAATGACGGTGAATTATTCCTGATTCACATTGTCGATACGCGGGCCTTCAACAACGTCTCAAGTTTTGACTCGGCAATGGTGCAACAAGTCGCAGATACCGCCAAGGAAACGATGAATGGTTACATTGAACAGGCTCACAAAGCCGGTTTGGAAAAAGTCAGCTACTCCATCGAATATGGCGCGCCGAAGACGATTATTGCCCGTGATGTCCCGAAGCAAAAAGATATCGATTTGATCATGATTGGCGCCACCGGGCTCAACGCGGTGGAACGCTTGTTGATTGGGAGCGTCACCGAATACGTAACGCGCAATGCCCGCTGCGACGTGCTCGTCGTGCGCACCGACCTGAACAACAAGCCAGCCTTGGCTTCCACCAAGAAGCCGAAAGAGAAACCAGCTGAATAGAGTTGATTAACGCCCAAGCGATTGGGCGTTTTTTGATGGGATGAAACCAAAAAGCAAGCGGTCGCGCGTACTTAGCGCGAGCCGCTTGCTTAGTTTGAGGCTGTGAAGGTATAATCGTTCGCCAACGACTTGAAATCCTCGCCGCAGGTCGCCTGAAACGCGGCGAAGCTACTGTTTTTCGTCAGCTTGTTCATGCCATCGGTGACATCGGGTAAGCTTTTCAGCACCACGCCGGTCCCGTCGGCGAATAAGAAATACCGCGATAACCGGGCATAGCCCCGCTCGGCCTTGGTGTCTGGGATATCGAAGACATAGCCGGTCTGCGCAGTACCCACATTGCCCGTTTTGAAGACTTTGACCAACGTCGGGGCGCTGGCTTCACTGTAGGCATCGAAATCGTCAATCAAATTACCATACAGCTGCAAACTTGCTTGCACGTATGTATCGCCAGCCTTGCCATCAAAGTCAGCCACCCGCAACTCGATACCATTGTCCTCTTTGGTCGGTGTCACCACATGATCACGCGAGGATTCATCAACGTTAAAGTTGCTCGGCACCGTCAGCTGGAACCCAGTGGAAAAACTAACCGTGTGCCCAGTCACCTTCGCCACCAGATTGCGTGAGGAATCAATGGCTGCGGTCCGTTTGAGGCCCGCCGCTTTCAAGGCGTAATTGTCGATGTACTTGGTGGCCTCATTGGTGGCCTCATTGGTGGTTGAGGAAGACATCATCTTGCGCTGCTCGCTCATGCGGCGTTGCATCATCACTTGCGGCCAGTAACGAAAGGCCAGCGGCGTTAATGCCACCAACACCACAATCAGGACTTGGGCGCGATTCAGCTGACGTTTGCGCTTCGGCCGCTGCTTCACAAACAGCCGGTCATATTCGGCGTACCACACCGGTTTGCGCGCTTTGCGTTTAGCCATGAGCAGTCACCTCCTCCGCGTCAGTCGTCACGACGCGCGCATAATCCGCCGCGATGGCCTCGGCCTGGTGCTGAATGCCGGTGGCCATTTCAGTGATGGCGGCATTCACGCTGGCGGTGCCGACTTCGGCTTGCTCCGCCGTGAGATATTGGTCACACGATTCAATCAAAGCCGGCAGCATTTTGTACAGGAAATCTGCATGTTCAGTCAGTGCATGCGGATGCGCCATCAGTTCGCGAAACAGCTCTTGCGCGGCATGCAGACCGCCAGTGCTCTGCATGATCTTACCTAACGCCTCGGAGCTACGGCTTTGGGTGCCAAGCTTCAAGATTTGCATTTTCAGCGTGCTCATGGTGTCGCGGAACAGCTGGAGCTCATCGGCGCTGAGATGGTGCTGGGCGCGGTATGCGGCAATGGCCTGCGATTGGGTCACCACCGCGGTGGCTTGCTGGGTCGGCATTAGCGTCATCACGAGTTTGGCCACTTGGGAAATCACCCAGGTGAGTAGCCACGCCCAAATCAAGCCACTGTTGATGCTGCCCGAGGCATTAGCATACATCAGCCACCAGGTCCCATAAGTGAACAGCGTCTGGGCAATGGCGAGCCCGGGGATAAACCCAGCATCGCGATAACGGCGCGCCGTGATGGCGGCAGTGGGAATGAGTAAAAAGGCCCGCACAGTCAGCTGCGGTAGAATGCGATTGCCAATGGTCAAAAAAGTCAGAATCTCAAACAGCCACAAAAATGGCAGCAACCACCAGTATTCACTGCGGGTGCTCCGGCCGTCAAAGTTCAAGGCATTAGTCAAATAAGCACGCAACGCGTAGAATTTGCCAACACCGTAATCGGGATTGTGGGGATCAATCATATGTATTTCCTCCAGTCGTAAGTCAATTATCGCAGATATAAGTTGTGGTTTTTGGTCAGTTTTAGATAAGTCGACTTATAATTTCCCGTTTAGGTTCACATGTGGGCAAGCAAAAAGCCCTTCGCGCTTGGGCGAAGGGCAACTTGATGGGCACGATTAAGCGGAAGCAGCCTCGGCTTGAAGCTGGGTCAGTAGCTCCCCGCTGGCGGTCACCTGCGCCAAGGCCAAGGCGATTTGGTAAGCCTTGTTGGCTTGGGCATCCCCGAGCTGCTTGTAGGTGCGCGCCTGCAGCGTGTATAGCTCTGCGAGCAAGAACAAGCTATCGTTTTTGACCGCCAAATCAATGCCGAGTTGCAGATACTTCAGCACCTCATCATAGGCTTTCAGTTCAAAATAAATGCGAGCGCTATGCCAATAAATGGTCAATTCGACATCCAGGTACCGGCCCTCATTAAGCGGCATCTGTTTGAGCAGTTGATCGGCCTGCTGCAGGTAAACGCTGGCGCGGTCGGTGGTCCCTTTTTCGGCATAGGCAATGCCTAACCCCAGCGTGGCCATGATCGCGGCCAAGTCTTGATGGGTCTGGCCTTGTTGATTCAGCACCCGGCCAAAATAATAGATGGCCTCATCTTGGGCGTGATTCACAAACAGCTCCACCATGCCGCGATAGTAATAGTAGCGTTTCTGATCGCTATCGCTGGTCAATTTGGCCACATTGACTTTAGCCAGGCCTGGCGCAGCAGCGGCGTAATCACCATGCCGCACCTGCTTGCCCACCTGGGCCAATGCCTTTTGCGTGCGATCCTGATTCTCCACCACAATATCATCTAGGCTGATGCCCAAGCGATTGGTCAGGCGAATCAGGATATTCATACTTGGGACTTTGTTGCGTTTTTCGATCAAACTGATTGTGGCTTGCGTGCAAATATCTTTGGCCAGTTCCGCCTGCGATAATCCTTTGAGCTTGCGGAAATACCGGACGCGATCCCCCATGATGCGTAAGGCCGGCTGCGTTTTACTCATTTCTTCACTCCCTTTAGAAACCAACGAAAAGCCGAACACCTTTCAGGTTATCAATACGCAAATTATACCCGCAAATATTCATTTTGACTACTTTTTCTTATTCATTTCAGTGCTAACATACTAATATAACGATTAGGATTATTAAAAATAGACATGATTGAAATTGTATTTATTTTAGAATACAAATATAGCCGCCGTAAAATAGTCTACGGCGGCTAAGGCAACTGATTGATTTCTACTTTAAGTTAAATTTTTTAATTAAGTGTGTTATTAATAGAGATCGATAATCTTTTGCAGATAATCGACCACAACCTTGGGCAGATCCCCGCGCATCAGCAGGGCTTCCAGCAACCGGCTACGATTGTACCAGGCATTCCAGAAATTGATGTTCTCCTGCGGGCGCACGTCATGTAGGCGAGTCTGCCAGGCCGTCAGGCACATCACCAGCGAATCGGCATAGAACTGATGCTTCACTGCCAGATTAACCAAATAAGCGGCGATCCGTTGGTCCTCGCCATACACCAGCGGCACGGTCATGCGCTGCCAGCCAGCCAAAATTGACGCCATCAGGAAAATCTTTTCCCCACGCGCCAAGCCAGTCACCTGCGTCAGCTCATCAGCCAAATTGCCGATATGCGTGTAGGCATGCGCCCAGCCCCCGCCATCTACATAGCCGCGACCATCGCGCTCCAGCAGCACGTAAACACACAGCCGCTGCAGGAGGCCGCTATATTGTTTGCTGGACAAGGCATGGTAGCGATTTTGGTCGGCGTACATCAGCCCCGACAGTAACATCACGGCGAAACTGCGCTGAAAAACGGCATCGTTTTGCGGCTCCATAATATGGGCGAAAAGGATATCGGGTTGTTGCAGCGTATTAAATAGCCAGCTCACCTGAGCGGCGGTGAAGGCATCCATCTGAAACAAATCAGACAGCAAGAAAAAGGCGCCTTTGTCGCGCACTGCTGGACTAGTGCTGGCGAGATGTGCGACCAGAAAAGTCAGCTCATCATCGCTCACACTTGGCGTGGCGGTTTTCTTCACCCGCTGGCGAATCGTATGCATTTTGGCCAGCGCCGCTAAATCATCGTCGGGCAAAGCCACTGCCGTTGCCGGCTCCACCGCCACCGAAGCCATCAAGTGATCCAGCGCGGCTGGCAGCTGCTGAAACAGCTGGCCAGCTAATAATTGTTCGCGTAAAGCGCGGACGGCTTGCGCCACGCTTTGAAGTTGAGTCGCCAAGAATAATCTCCTTTTCTAAAGCAAAATCGGCCGCGCAATTTTTTGCTTGGGATCGGCCAACACCCAGCCGAAATCATCGGCGCGCGGCGTTTTCTTCACGCGCAGGCCAGGCTGGGCCATAATGGTGAACGGGATGTCATGAGCCAGCGCCTGCTTCATGTACTGATCAATCAACGGCTGCGGCATCAGACCGTTCAGATAAACTCGATACTGGGGATAGCGGGTCAGCACCTGCTCCAGTAGCTGGGCCATTTCTTCGGTGTGCAGCTGGCGAATGGTCACTGCCATCGCCACCCGGTCACGAAAATTCCCCAAAAAGGCGCGTTTTTCGTCGGGCTTCAAAGTGGGAATGCCCAGCGCTCGGGCTTTGATAAAAGCATTCAGATCTTCCGTCATCGCTGCCCCTTTCTAGCCGACCGACCCATCCATTTCCATCCCAATCAGGCGATTGAGTTCGACAGCATATTCCATTGGCAATTCCTTGGTAAAGGGTTCCACAAACCCCATGATGATCATTTCCGTGGCTTTAGCTTCGGGAATGCCGCGGCTTTCCAGATAATAAAGCTGCTCTTCTGAAACCTTGGACACTTTGGCTTCGTGCTCCATCGACACCGTGGCATTCTTGATTTCGGTGAAAGGAATGGTGTCTGAAGACGACTGCTCATCCATTAAGATGGTATCACATTCCACATGACAAAAGGCGTTATCCGCTTTTGGCGTGAAGCGCACCGTGCCGCGATAGTCCACGGCGCCGCCGTCTTTGGCAATCGACTTGGAGACAATGTTAGAGGACGTATTCGGGGCGTTATGAATCATCCGCGCCCCGTTGTCTTGATCGACTCCGGAACCAGCCACTGCCACGCTAAGCATGGTGCCCCGGGCCCCTTCGCCGTCCAAATAGACGGAGGGATACTTCATCGTGGTTTTCGAGCCCAAATTACCGTCAACCCATTCCATGGTGGCGTTTTTCATCGCCTGCGCGCGTTTGGTTTCCAGCGAATAAACATTCTTGGACCAGTTTTGAATGGTCGTGTAGCGGCAGTACGCGTCATCTTGGACAAACACTTCCACCACCGCCGCATGCAGCGAGTCGCTGGAGTAATTCGGTGCCGTGCAGCCTTCCACATAGTTGATGTGGCCACCTGGCGCCACAATGATCAAGGTGCGCTCGAATTGGCCCGTGTTTTCCGCGTTGATGCGGAAGTAAGCCTGAATCGGAACATCCGTCTGGACGCCAGCTGGTACGTAGATGAAACTGCCACCAGACCACACGGCTGAGTTCAAGGCGGCAAACTTATTATCGCTGGGATGGACCAGCGTGCCGAAGTACTGGCGCACCAAGTCAGGATATTCTTTCAAGGCGCTGTCCATGTCCATGAAAATAATGCCGAGTTTGTCGAACTCTTTTTTCATGTTATGGTACACCACTTCCGATTCATACTGCGCCGACGCGCCAGCGAGATACTTACGCTCAGCTTGTGGCACACCCAGGCGGTCGAAGGTTTTCTTGATGGTGTCAGGGACATCATCCCAATCCCGGTAAGTTTTGTCGGTGGCCTTTTGGAAATAAAGCATTTCTTCTAGGTTCAGGTCAGACAGATCGGGGCCGAAATCCGGCATCGGCAGCTTCTGGTAAGTCCGGTAAGCAGCCAGGCGATAGTCGAGCATCCACTCAGGCTCATGTTTTTCCGCGGAAATCGCCCGCACGGTGGCTTCCGTCAGCCCCCGGCCGGTGGAGAACACCGGGTTGACCGGGTCCTTGAAGTCGCCGGGATTTTCCGTCGGCAAAAAGTCGACAGTTTCCGCCACTGTTTCGTTATTTTTCGTATTTTTGGTTTCAGTCATGGTTGTCCTCCGCATCTGGCAGCCCAAGCGCTTGCGCCGCCGCTTTCCAGGCCAAAGTGGCGCATTTGATGCGCGCCGGGAATTGGTGCACCCCTTTGAGCACCGCCGCGTCCCCAAGCGCCGCTTCCGCCGGACTGTGACCGTCAATCACCAGCTCGGAAAAATCACTTACCAACTGCATCACTTGCGCTGGCGTTTGGCCGATAATGCGGTCCGTCATCAAACTCCCAGACGCCTGCGAAATCGTGCACCCGCTGCCAGCAAAGGCGGCAGCGGTGATTTTACCCGCTTGCACTTGCAACTGCAAAGTCAGCACATCGCCGCAGCTGGGATTACGCACGGTGACAGCATAATCAGGCGCCGCCAGTGTGCCGTGATGGCGCGGGTGACTCGCTTCGTCGAGAATGACCTGGCGATAAAGTTGATCCAATCTAGTCATTGCCAAGGAAAAACCCCCTTGCTGCCTGCACCGCCGCCGCTAACTGCGCCCCGTCTGCGGTGGCATTATACGCACCAAAACTGGCGCGCACCGTCGCCGGCACGCCTAAGCGCGCCATCAGCGGCTGGGCGCAGTGATGCCCGGCGCGCACCGCAATGTGCTGTTCATCGAGGAACGTGGCGAGATCATGCGGATGCACCCCAGTCAAATTAAAGCTGACGATGCCAATACTAGCGTCGCTGCCATACAGTACCACGCCAGGAATAGCGGCCAAGGCCTGGCGCAAGGCCTGCACTTGGCTGTGCTCCTGCTGGGCAATGGCGGCCCGGTCCTGGGTCATCAACCAGGTGATGGCAGCCCCGAGGCCGTACACCCCGGCAATATTCGGCGTACCCGCTTCAAACTTCAACGGGCCCTCAGCCCAAGTGGCACTTTGATCCAAGACTTCATCGATCATTTCGCCGCCGAACTGAATCGGTGGCATCTGCGCGAGCAGTGCCTCGCGGCCGTATAGCACGCCGATGCCAGTTGGCCCGTACATTTTATGCCCGGAAAAAGCATAGAAATCGGCATCAAGGGCTTGCACATCAACGCTGAGATGGGCTACCGCCTGCGCGCCATCGACAATCAAGTAACCGCCAACGGCATGGATAGCCTGCGCCAGTGGGGCCAGCGCTACTTCCCCGCCGCCCACATTGGTCACTTGCGCCAGCGCCAGTAATTTGGTGCGCGGGGTGATGAGTTGCACCACCGCTGCGGCATCGGTATCCCCAGTCGCGGTCACCGGCGCCACCACTAATTTAGCCTGCAGACGGTGGGCCAGCTGCTGCCAAGGCAAAAAGTTGCTGTGGTGCTCGGCGCCGGAAATAAGAATTTCATCTCCGGGCTTCACCACTTGGGGGCCAAAGCTGCTCGCCACCAGATTCAGGCCATCGGTGGTGCTGCGCGTATAAATAATTTCACTGGGCTTGGCTGCATGAATAAAGCTGGCCACTTGCGCCCGCACCGCCTCGTAATGCTCCGTGGTTTCATACGCTAATTCGTACAAACCGCGATGGACATTGGCATTGGCGTTCACATAGTAGTCTTGTAGCGCCGTCAGGACGGCTTGCGGCTTTTGACTGGTTGCGGCACTATCCAAGTACACCAAATCTGAATGAGCCGCAAAAAAAGGAAATTGTTCACGCATCTGCCATCACCAAGGTTTCATCAATTTGTTTGAACAGGGCCTGCTTCAGTGCCGGGTCCGTAATTTCCAGCAAGCCGGCCTCCAAGAAGCCGCGAATCACTAGCCGCTTGGCCAATGATTCAGGCAAGCCGCGGCTCATCAGATAATACAGCTGGGTCCGGTCAACTCGGGTCACCGACGCCGCGTGGCCAGCTGTCACATCGTTTTCATCGATCAGCAAAATCGGATTGGCATCACCGCGGGCCTTGCTGCCCAGCATCAGCACCCGATTTTCCTGCTGATTATCGCTGCCGCGGGCGCCTTTGATGATGTGACCAATCCCATTGAAAATCAAATGCGCTTTGCCGACAATCACCCCGCGCTGGTTGATATGTCCTTGCGTTTGCCGGCCGTTGTTGGTCATCGCGGTGGTATACCCCACGTGCTGATTGCCACTGGCCAGCACGCCGACGTTGATAGTGGCCTGGCTGCCAGTGCCATTCAGATTCACCGTCAGTAAGCTGGCGCCACTGTTTTGCGCAAAACCAGCCACCGTCCAGTTGAGCTTGGCATGCTCAGCCAGTTCAGCCGTCCGTTGCACGATTGCAGCTTGGGCGGTGAACGCGTCATAAGTCAGCCAATCAACCTCGGCGTTAGCCGCCAGCTCAAGCAAAACGCCCACACCTAGTTGCTGGCCACTGGTCGCCCAGCGGTCTTGCAGGCGCACATGAGCACCGGCGCCGACATGCAAAATCACCAGTGCACTACCGGTTTTTGGCCCAGTGACTTGCACCGGCGCCTCGGCGTGATAATCCGCCGGAATGAACACCTCAGTCACCTGCGGCGCGCCGAGCCAAGCATCCACAGCCGATCGCACCGGCCAAGCGGCAGCCGTTTGACTCACAGTCACTGCTGAGTCGGCCTGTACCGTGACCTGGTCAAAAGCATCCGGCGCCTGCTTCAAATAACGCGCCAAGGGGATCTTGGGCGTGTTCGGCATGATGGTTTCAGTCATTACCCTCACCTGCCTTGAGGTGCTCGTAGCCGGTTTCTTCCAGCTGGTGGGCCAGCTCTGGGCCGCCGGTTTCAATGATTTGGCCATCCTTCATGACATGCACGACATCTGGGGTGATGTAATCCAGCAGCCGTTCGTAGTGGGTGATGATCAGGGACGCAAAGTCAGCGCCGCGCATTTGGTTGACGCCGTTGGCCACAATCCGCAGCGCATCAATATCGAGGCCGGAATCTATTTCATCCAACAGCGCCCAGTGCGGCTTGATCATCATCAGTTGCAGGATTTCGTTGCGCTTTTTCTCACCGCCAGAAAAGCCCTGGTTCAAATAGCGATCTGCCATATCTTCTGGCATCTTCAAGACCGCCATAGTGTCATCCAGTTGCTTGAGATAAGCCATAATCGGGATGGGATCGTCTTCCGGTCGCCGAGCATTGATCGCGGCGCGAATGAACTCCGCATTGGTCACCCCATTGATTTCCGCCGGGTACTGCATGCCTAAAAAGAACCCCAGTCGCGCCCGCTCGTCCACCGGCAGGTCAACAATGCTTTGCCCATCAATCAGGATATCGCCTTGGGTCACCACATACCGCGGATTGCCCATCAGCGTTTCCGCCAGTGTGGATTTACCATTCCCATTGGGGCCCATCAACGCGTGAATTTCACCACTGTTAATGGTGAGATTAACCCCGCGCAAAATTTCCGGATGCTCTGGTTCTGCTTTGACTTTGACGTGTAAATCACGAATCTCTAGTGTGCTCAACGGTTTACCTCCAAGAATACTAATTGTCTTTATTGTACGGCAGTTTGACCAACGAAAAAAGGCGCGGCTCACCGGCCGTAGATGGCCCGCATCCCAGCCAAATCTGCCGGACTCAGCTTGGTGACATTGCGATCGGTAGGAAACATGACAGAATCTGGCGCGGTGCTATGCGCTAGGCCTAGCGCGTGGCCCAGCTCATGCACCGCCGTGGCCAGGTTGAGGCGGTCTTGATACGCCAAGTTTAAGCGGGCAGTAGCATGATTCACCGTCGCTTGTTTAGCTCCGGTCCACCGTGTGATTTGCGGTCCGCCTAAGCCCAGAATGACCGCTTGGCCATTCGTTTGCACCTTTTGATAACTGCTCAGCGTCAGGTGGTTGGTAAACTGGCCTGCCCTCCCCGGCGTCAGCTGTACGATACCGGTTTGGTTATAGATGTTGATGGCGGTGGTAAAAAGCTGCTGGACGGTGCGGTCGGTATGTGGCGCAAACGAATAAGTGTAGCGCGCAGCCAGCTCGCCAGTCGGCACAATGGCTTCTTTCGGGGTGGCCGCAGAGCTCGCCGTGCTGGCCGACGAGGTTGATGACTCAGCTGGCGCCGTACTCGGGGCGACCTGGCGCTTGACCCAACTCACTGCCGCCCCAACCGCATCTGCCACCCGCGTATGCACCGCGGCCGGTAAACTGAAGTACAAGAAGGCGCAACAAACCAGCACAATCCATCCCCGGTGCTTTCGCATGTCGCCACCTCCTTGCTTGTCGTTCCATTCTAACGAAGAATACCACCCCGGTAAAGACGCATGCAAAAGAGGATGTGAGCAAGTCACATCCTCTCCATGCAAGCTATCGATTTTAAGGGCAGTGTTAGACTACCAGGTTGGCAAAGTGCAACCTTCCTGCGTAGCCTGTTAGTTGCGCTCCGGGTGACCAACGCCGGAGTGGGTAGCTACGCGATGAGCATCGAAGCCAAAAAGCAGCTTCAATACTCATCGCTAGGCTACCCATCCGGCTAAGAGCGGCCACCCTCCGCAGCCTGTCTTAGTGATGCAGGCGTTTCGCGAACAGATCGCCGATAAACTGAATCAGGAACACCAGGATCAAGATGAAGATCATGGCCACCCAGGTGACGTCGTTTTGGAAGCGTTGGTAACCTACCGCAATGGCCAAGTTACCTAAGCCGCCGCCACCAACCGCGCCGGCCATGGCGGTGAGACCAATGACACTGATGATGGTCAAGACGCCGACCCGAATCAGTTCGCTCAGGCCTTCGCGCAGGTAGACGCGAAAGACAATGGCAGCTGGCGATAAGCCCATCGCTTCGGCTGCTTCAATCACGCCAGGGTCAATCGTCAGCAAGGCGTTTTGGACCTGCCGCGCAAAGAATGGGGTGGTGCCCAGCACCAGTGGCACTAAAGCAGCGGTCGGGCCGATGCCGGTGCCCACAATCAGGCGGGTAAAGGGATTTAGCACCGCCAGCAAAATAATGAAGGGAATGGCCCGGAAGATGTTGACGATTTTGTCCAAAATCCAGTACACCGGGCGGTTCGCCAGTAAGCCATGATCATCGGTCAGCACCAAGAAAATACCAATCAGAATACCGAGGACACCAGCAATCAGCGCGGTGAAGAAGGTCATGTACAGCGTTTGGCCAATGGATTGGGTCACCCCACCATCACCGGTCCAAATCGGAATCACGTTCGGGAAGAGTTTTTCGATAATGTTCATGCTTGCTCTCCTTCCTGATCGGCGCTCAGATGCTGAACGGTGACGTCACTTTGCTGCAAATAATCGAAGGCCCGGTCAAGGTCCGCCTGCGTCCCACTCAGCACCACCAGCAGATTACCAAAAGGGGTACCTTGCAGGATTTGGATGTCCCCAAACAAGATGTTCGCGGTCACGTTGTAGGTCTTAAACAAGGTCGCCACCAGCGGCTGATCAGTTGAGGCGCCGACATAAGTCAGACGCACCAGTTGATCTGGCGCCTGCAAGTCGCGCACTGCCGGTTGCTTGCGCACCGCCGCAATGGCACTTTCGATTTGAATGGTGGTGTCGATGAAGTCCTTGGTTAGCTGTTCATGCGGCTGAGCAAAAATCTGCAAAAGCGTGCCGCGTTCAATGATGCGGCCTTCATCCATCACGGCAACCTTGTTACAGATCTGCTTGACCGCTTCCATTTCGTGGGTGATGAGCACAATGGTCAACCCCAACTTTTGGTTCAAATGTGCCAGCAAATCGAGAATTGAGGAAGTCGTTTTCGGATCCAGCGCAGAGGTGGCTTCGTCTGAAATCAGAATTTCTGGATCTGAGGCTAACGCGCGGGCAATCCCAACGCGCTGCTTTTGGCCCCCAGACAGTTCATTCGGATAAGCGGTCGCTCGGTCTGCCAGCCCGACCAATTCTAGCAGGTCGCTGACTTTCTGGTTGATTTCGCTTTTCTTGATTTTCCGCCAAATCTTCTTACCATCAGCCGTCGTTTCGGTGACCTTTGTGCCTTTCAGCGGAAAGGCCACGTTGTCGGCAATGGTGCGCGAATTCATCAGGTTGAAATGCTGGAAAATCATGCCGATACGGCGCCGCTCCTGGCGTAGCTTGGCGGCATCCAGCTTCAGCATATCTTGCCCCAGCACCGACACCGTGCCACTGGTTGGCCGCTGCAACAAATTAATGGTGCGGACCAACGTTGACTTGCCAGCGCCTGAGTACCCGACAATCCCGTAGATATCGCCGCGTTCAACCGTCAGATCGACATGATCGACGGCGTGCACGCTGCGCGTCTTTTCTTTGAATTCGACATCCACTTGCTTCAATGTGATTAACGGCTCTGCCATACTTTACCTCATTTCTCGACGAACGCGTTGCAACTGGTTACCAAGCTGGAATAACGGCGCCTTTGTAGTACTTCTTCAGCAGCTTAGCAGTACGATCAGTTTCATACGCTTTAACAATCTTCTGGTAAGTCTTGTTCTTCTTATCAGCGGCGGACTTAGCAGCGATAATGTTGATCCAAGGCTTGGACTTAGCACTGAGCTTTTCCACCGAAATCGCATCGGCAGGCTTGAGGTTTGCAGCAACGGCGATATCGTTGTTGACGATGGCCGCATCCACATCATTCAAGCTACGCGCGGTTTGCGCGGAGTCCAGTTCCGTAATCTTCAGGTCCAACTTGTTTTCGGTGATGTCGTGAATTGTTGGCGTGGCGACATCCTTGACCTTGATAATACCATTAGCCGCCAGCAGGTCCAGGGCCCGGCCCTCATTGGAGACATCATTTGGCACAGACACGGTGTCGCCCTTCTTCAGGTCTTTCAGCGACTTGATCTTGTTGGAGAAGGCACGCATTGGACCGATGTAGGTGTTACCAATCGCGGTCAGCTTTTCGTTGTGCTTCTTGTTCCAAGTGTTCAAAAAGTCGTTGTGCTGGAAGGAATTCAACTGAATATCGCCATCTTGCAAGGCTTGGTTCGGCGTATTGTATTCGGTGAATTGAACCAGTTTGATTTTGACGTCTTCTTTGGCCAGACGCTTTTGGATATCCTTCCAAATTTCAAAGTCGGTACTCATGATCCCGACTTTGACCGTCTTTGGGGTTTGGGTCGTTGACTTGTTGCTACCACATGCAGCTAAAGCGAGCACTGGCAAGGCCAAGGCCGCCGTTAAGGCCAGTTTCTTGAACAATTTCATTTTCTATTCCTCCAATTTTTTGAGCGAAACAAAAAGTCCGCTCCTAACAACTTGTTAGAAGCGGACTGACCGCGGTACCATTCTAATTCACTAGTCAAAAAGACTAGCCTCACTAACGGGCTATCACCCGCGTGCAAGATAATGGTTGCCACCCATTGCCGCCTTGCCAGTGCACTGGTTCGGGACACCGATCCGTGATCCATTCTCGGCCTCGCGCGCTACCCTGCTCTCAGCAGTTGCAGGTTTTCTGTACAGTCTAGCGTGGCTTCTCTCTCACATCGTTCGTTTGCTCTTTAGAATAACTAGAGTTTACTGAGTTCGCACGGCAGTGTCAACCTTAAAATTAAAAATATCTGAGAAATATTTTCATTCCTGCGAATTTTTGGTCAGCCAAGTGCGCTGAATCAACTTTTCAATCTGATCGGCAGCCGTCTTGGGTTTAAACCTTCAGCGTCACAACCCAGTTAGCACTGTGCGCCGTTTCATCCAGCAAGCTCGGATCATCAATGGCCGCTTCATTGACCGTAACCACGGTGCCACTCACTGGTGCGTCCAGATCCAGCACGGTTTTCTCCGCCTCCACATTCATGAAGGCGTGACCGGCGGTAAGCTGGGTACCGACTTTTGGTAACTCCACAAATTTAATTTTGCCCATCGTCTGCTGAGCGTCCGCGGTTAAGCCCAACGTGATCGTGTCCTGATGCTTTTCTTGCCAAAAATTTTCTGTCATGACCAATTCTCCTTGCTTAACGATCGAATTCCTCTCCCTCTTGGCTAAACATGTAACTCTGATGGTGATAGCGCATGGAGAGGATCATACCCACGGACAACATATCCGCGAGTAAGAACGAGCCCCCTTGCGAGATGAAAGGCAGCGGAATCCCAGTCAATGGCAGTAGTCCGATGTTCATCCCGATGTTTTCAAAAATATGGAACACAAACATCATGATGACCCCAGTGGAAATGTAAGCATAAAATTCGTTTTGGGTATCGAAAGTAACCCGAATCATTTGGTAGATCAGCAGGAAGTACAGCAGAATCACCGCCGCACAGCCGATAAACCCAAACGCTTCGCCAATCGTGGAAAACGCCATATCGGATTCCCGCACCGGCACCGTGACTTTCAAATTGTTGAAGCCGCGCCCGTACATTTGTCCTGAGCCAATCGCCTTCATGGATTGCCATAACTGATAAGAAC
The DNA here is from genome assembly GCF_036246225.1 of Lacticaseibacillus salsurivasis. Lineage (NCBI taxonomy): Bacteria > Bacillati > Bacillota > Bacilli > Lactobacillales > Lactobacillaceae > Lacticaseibacillus > Lacticaseibacillus salsurivasis. Next base: position 313,006 of record NZ_BTTP01000001.1, on the reverse strand, counting down.
TGGTGCTCGTCGCCCCACTAGGATCAAGCCAGGAGTCGATGCGCTTGAACTGATACGCCGCAAAGCCCAGGTGTTCCAATATCCGCCGGCCCCAAGGTTGGACCACTAAGACGATGGCCGTTGACCCGATGGCCCCGGCGCCGATGCCAATTGGGGCGATGATTTTCCAGGTGATCCCGGATACCAGCACCACCCCGGCAAAAATGGCTAAGAACACCAGCATCGTCCCGAAGTCGTTTTGCAGCTTTAACAGCACCAGCACTGGCAGCGTCCAAAGCAACATTTCGCCAATCAGCCGCCAATCATTGGCCGTGTTGTGCTGATACTTGGTATTGTGATTGGTCACCACCCGGCCCAGCATCAAAATATAAGCCGGCTTCATCACTTCAGAAGGTTGGAAGGTGAACGAGCCAAACCCTAACCAGCTCTTGGCGCCAGTATGGACAAACACTGAGCGGTCGTAGGCCACCAGCACCAACATCAGCAGAAAGATCCCGAGCCCGTATAAAATCGGCGCCACGCGCCACAGCTGTTCGGCATCGAATTGCATCACGAAAAAAATACCAATGCCGCCAATCACGTACCACAAAGCCTGCATAACGAGAGCCCGGGTGGTGCTGGTTGATGACGTATCATGCGAAACGGCCATGTAAATCGCTGCCATCCCAATCAACGCCAGCAGCATCACCGACAAGATAATCCCGTAGTCGATGCGGTCTTCACTTTTGCGGCGCGTTGAAACTGCCTTTGCCATGCCGTCACTCCTTTCCCTGATCACGTCTCAGCCGAAACCGGCAGAAAACGGGCTGAGTCTACTGGCTCAACCCGCTGACGTGGTCCTGCTCGCTAGGCGCGATGCAGGTGGTATTCACTCAATAGATAATTCTCGGCGTCGGCCAAATTTTTGAACCGGTTGCCTTGCATGCTACCCGCCACGAAGCCTTGAAAATGCTTGCCATCTGCTTCGGGTTCAATGTAGCCAATTTCGACTTTACCCACCGTCAGCACTGAAACCGTGTGGCCGTTGCGGGTCACTTCTTCTTGCTGAACGGTGATTTTTTGCTCTTTTGCCATGAAAACTCCTTTGTTTTAACGGTGAAAATCAAACTGCGCACTTTCCGCTAGATTCTTCTGCGGATCCGGATTGCGCCGCACGGTGAAGAAATCCGGCACCGGATCTAAGCCGCCGCGGATAAAAGGATTGCAGCGAATAATCCGGGCGATGCCCATAATCAGCCCTTTAATCACGCCATGTTTGGCTAGGGCCTGAATCATGTACGTTGAGCAGGTCGGATAATACCGACAGCTCGCCGGTAGCAAAGGAGAAATGAAGCGCTGATAAAATTTCACTAGCGCCATCGCCAGCTTGCGCACTACCTTCACCTCTACTTCAGAAAGTCAAAAATATGCTGCCAAGTGCTGGGGGCAAACACCTTGAACGGACTGCCACCATTGATGGCATAGCCCACCATCGCGCCAATCACCAGTGCCAGCACGATGAGCAAAAAGCCGATCAATAGTTTTCGCAAAACGCTTTTAGCATAAGCTGAACGCATGATCGACCTCCTCATCAATATTGTTTGTGATGCGCAATGTTATCCAGCAACACGCCGGTGCCAAGGGCCACCGCGTCCAGCGGATCGTCAGCCAGCAGGACCGGTACTCGCAGCTCGTTGGCAAAGAGATGGTTGATGCCATTCAGCAGCGCCCCACCACCAGTCAGCATGACGCCGCGATCAATGATGTCGGCGGACAACTCAGGCGGGGTCTTCTCCAGCACTTCCTTGGCGGCGGCCACGATTTGGATCATCGTGTCGTGCAAGGCTTCTTGGACTTCAACTGAGGTGACTTCAACCTCACGCGGCAAGCCGGTGGCGATATCGCGGCCGCGGACTTCCATCTTCTTTTCCGGGTCAGCTTCGTAAACCGCCCCGATTTGAATTTTCAGCTGTTCAGCGGTGTGTTCACCAATCAGCAGCTTGTGCTTATTCTTGACGTAGGCCGCAATCGCGGCGTCCATCTTATCGCCAGCCAGTCGCAAGCTGCGGCTGGTGACGATTTCGCCCATCGACAGCACCGCCACGTCTGAGGTCCCGCCACCAATATCAATGACCATGTTGCCCTGTGGCTGGAAGATATCAAGTCCGGCGCCGACTGCGGCGACTTTGGGCTCGAATTCCAGATAAACCTTACCGCCGCCAGACTTTTCGGCCGCCTGAATAATGGCCTTTTGCTCAATCGAGGTGATGTTGGTTGGGGCACAGATCAAAATGTTCGGCTTGGACATGAAGCCCTTGACGTTCAACTTGTTGATGAAATACTCCAGCATCGCTTCGGTGATATCAAAGTCCGCAATCACACCGTCTTTCAGCGGCCGAATGGACTTGATGTTACCTGGCGTGCGGCCGACCATTTTGTAGGCTTCTGTCCCCACGGCCAAAACCTTGCCAGTGTGCGTATCGATGGCGACCACGGAAGGCTCATTCAGCACAATGCCTTTGCCCTTCACATTGATCAGAACGTTCGCCGTTCCCAGATCGATCCCAATATCTTTTGCCATGAATTTCTCTCCTCATTTCAGTCCTAATTGATGATTATACCACAGGCGGCGCGCCGCCGAACCGGCCCTAAGGCGGACTAGCGAATCAGGTACTGCAAGCTACCAGCCGCGGTAATCAGCGATAGGAAAAATTCGCTGACGTTGTAGCCAATGGCGATGGCCAAAAAGATCATCAGTAGCTGACTTTCTCGCTCGTGACCGGCTTTGAGCAATTTATCAAACCGCAGCGCAAAAAGCAGCCGAAAGGTGATCATGATAAATACAAAATGTGACACCAGCGTCAACGCGCCGGTAATGCCCAAATCAGTCGCCATAGTGGCCTCCGTTTCCGTATGCAGTCTAAATTATACCGATTTTTTCAAACAAGTGCGACTGTGTTTACTGAAATTAATAGTTTTCTAACCACGCTGGCTTTATACAGCCGTTAGTTTCGGCGGTGGTGACTCCGCTTGGGGCCGCGCGGCCTGCTGTGCGGCCGGCCGGAGCCAAAGATCGGTCTCCGACCTAGTTTAGAAGCCGCAGTCGCTACGCTCTCTTGCGTCTTCTAAACTGCCGCGATGAGGACTGGTCAGCCTGCCAAATACGCAGTCTGACTAGTCCTCATCGTTTCACTGCTGGCCGCACGCCCCAAGCTCCGTCCCCACCACCGAAACGCACTGGATAACAGTAAAAAAGCAACCCGGCCACATAGTTATGAGAACTAATCAACGCTATCGCAGGTGTTAAATCCAAAGAATGTGCCCTTCAACGAAACTCCAGCTAAACTTTCCGAAGCGACTATTTCTGAACGACCAATCGCACAGTAGCCGGCGAAGAGGTCGGAACGCCTTAAAGCGCGTCAGCTGTATGTCTATTTCGGCACCCTTTTGTTATGAAGCGGGTTGCGGTGTCGGTGGGCGGAGCTTGGCGAGGGTCTGGCAGTGAAACAATTAGCGACAGGCAGACCGGCGCGGTTTGTGCGCAGGGCTGCCAAGAGCTTATCGCGGCAAAGTTGAAGACAGCAACGAGCGAAGCGAGGCTGGCTTCAATTTTAGGTCCGAGACCGGGCTTTGGCTCGGACCGGCCGCACAGCCAGCACCCCTGCCAAGCGGAGCCCACCGCCGCCGCAACCCGCGGCCCACCTGCCACAACCACAGAACACAAAAACAGCACCGCTAAGCGCGATGCTGAATTGATTGGTCTGATTAACCGCCCAGGCCGCTCTTGCGGACGTGGATTCGGTTGATGGCGCGCTGCAAGGCCACTTGGGCCCGTTGCAGTTCGTCTTGATCCCGGTGACTCTTGGCATCTTCGATGCGGCGTTCGGCGCGCTTACGCGCAGCTTCCGCCCGCGTCAAATCGATATCGCGAGCCCGTTCGGCAGAGTCGGCGACAATCGAGCAAACATTGTTCGACATCTCCATGAATCCACCGTTCACGGCAATCATGTTTTCATGGCCGGGGCTGTCAACGCGGCGAACGCGCACTTCCCCGATTACAAGTGGTGCAACAACGGGTTCATGATTGGCCATGATCCCCATATCGCCAGTGGTGGTTTTCACCACCACGAGGCTGGCATGGTGATCATAAACCAAACCATCCGGTGTCACGATGTTAACAGTCAGGACATTTTGTTCTGCCACGATAACCCCTCCCTTCTGCGGCGTTAATTAGCCGCTGCCTGGGTTGGTTGGTCATCGCTAGCCGCATCATCGGCTGGGGCAAAGCCCATCTTCTTGGCTTTTTCCGCCACTTCTTCGATCCGCCCAACGGCCCGGAAAGCATCTTCTGGATACTCATCCATCTTACCATCGAGAATCATCTTGAAGCCCTTGACGGTTTCTTCAACTGGCACATAAGAACCGGGTTGGCCGGTAAAACGTTCCGCCACGTTGAAGTTTTGCGACAAGAAGAACTGAATCCGCCGGGCGCGGGCAACGGTAACCTTTTCGTCGTCAGACAGTTCATCCATCCCTAAGATGGAGATAATGTCTTGGAGTTCACGGTACCGCTGGAGCACTTGCTGCACGCGAGTGGCAACTTCGTAGTGTTCTTTACCAACAATTTCTGGAGTTAAGGCACTGGAAGAAGATTCCAGCGGATCAACCGCCGGGTAGATCCCTTGCTGGGTCAGACTACGTTCCAGGTTAGTGGTCGCGTCCAAGTGGGCAAAGGTCGTCGCCGGCGCCGGGTCAGTGTAGTCATCGGCAGGCACGTAAACAGCCTGAATCGAGGTGACTGACCCTTTCTTGGTCGAGGTAATCCGTTCCTGCAACTGGCCCATTTCCGTGGCCAGCGTTGGCTGATAACCAACGGCTGACGGAATCCGGCCCAGCAGCGCAGAAACTTCAGACCCGGCCTGAGTGAACCGGAAGATATTGTCGATAAAGAGCAGCACGTCTTGACCTTCGACATCACGGAAGTATTCCGCAATTGTCAGCCCAGTCAAGGCCACCCGCATCCGGGCACCAGGCGGCTCGTTCATCTGACCAAACACCATGGCGGTATTCTTCAGCACGCCGCTTTCCTTCATTTCGAAGTAAAGGTCGTTCCCTTCACGGGTCCGTTCGCCGACCCCGGTGAAGACTGAAATGCCGCCATGTTCTTCGGCAATGTTGTGAATTAATTCCTGGATCAAAACGGTTTTGCCGACCCCGGCACCACCGAACAACCCAACTTTCCCCCCACGCAAGTAAGGTTCAAGCAGGTCGATTACTTTGATCCCTGTTTCAAGGATTTCTGAACTGGTATTCAGATCCTCGAACTTTGGCGCATCCCGGTGGATGCTGTCGCGCCGGTGGTCTGGGCCAAATTCTTCACCGTCGTCGATTGGATCACCCAAAACGTTGAACACACGACCCAATGTATCCTTACCGACAGGCACCGAGATAGAACCGCCAGTATCTTTGACGGTCATGCCTCGCTGTAAGCCATCGGTCGAATCCATCGCAATCGTCCGCAGCACGCCATCGCCAAGTTCAACGGTGACTTCAAGGACCAAATCCTTGCCTTCATCGCGCTTAACGATTAATGCGTTGTTAATTTCAGGTAGATCTGCGTCGAGCGCAAACTCGACATCGACAACAGGGCCGATCACTTGCACGATTTTACCAGTCGCATTACTCAATGAAATCGTCCTCCCTGTTGATTACTACTCAAGTGCATTGGCCCCACCGACGATTTCGGTGATTTCCGTGGTAATGGCCGACTGCCGTGCCCGGTTGTAAGTCGTCGATAACTTGGAAATCAAATCGTTGGCATTGTCTGTGGCACTCTTCATGGCAGTGGTTGAAGCGGCATGCTCAGCAGTTTTGGCATCCATAATGGCGCCAAAAATCAAGCTTTCCGCGTACTGAGGCAAAATCGCTTCCAGCACTGCGTCCGGATCAGGTTCCGTGATATATTCGATCGGCGTGTCTGCGACTTCACTGGCATCAAGGTCAGAGATAGGCAGCATTTTTTCAGCGCGGAACGCTGACGTCAATGAGTTGACATGGTGGTTGTAGCACACATACAGCTCATCGAACACCTCGTTATCGAACATCGTCACCGCGGTTTTCACGATTTCTCGCACCTCGTTAAAGGTCGGGACATCCGAGACACCGCGATATTCATAAGCCAGATTGACGCCGCGATTTTTGAAGAAGTCAGCGCCGACCCCGCCGACGGCCATCACGACGTAATCCGCGTCGTTTTGGTGGTCTTGGGTGATCATTTGCATCATGGCCTTCAAAATCGTGCTGTTGTAGGCGCCCACCAAGCCGCGATCAGAGGTAATGACCAGATAACCGGTTTTCTTGACAGGACGTTGTTGCAGCAGTGATGCCACTTCAAGGTGTTGCTTGCTGGCATCAGCATTGGTCAACTCTTCAGTTTCCTGGCGCTCCAGCTCAAGCAGCTGAGCGGCGGCCAAGTGCGTCACGATTTGACGCACCCGATCGGCGTACAGTTGGTATTGCCCGGAACGCTTTTCAATCTGGCTCAATTTGGCGCCGGAGACCATTTGCATGGCCTGCGTGATCTGACCCGTTTTCTTGGTCGAGTTGATCTGGCGCTTGATATCCATCAATGATTCAGCCATGCGGCACCTCCTTATTTAGCGGCGCTGCCGGTGAACCCATCAGCAAACCCTTTGATGAGTGCATCGAGCTTATCAGTGTCTGGCAGTTGGCCAGTCTCACGAATCGTCTTCAGCAAATCGGCGCCATTACTTTCCGCATAGTCGAACAGGCCTTGCTGGAAGGATTCGATGTCATCCACCGCAATCGCATCCAAGAACCCATGGGTCAAGGCGTAAAGAATGAGAACCTGTTTTTCGACGGCCAGTGGCTTGTGCACTGGCTGCTTCAAGACTTCAACAGTCCGGCGGCCACGGTTCAGCTTGGCCTGCGTCGCCGCATCCAAATCAGACCCGAATTGCGTGAAGGCTTCCAGTTCCCGGAATGACGCCAGGTCCAACCGCAGCGTGCCAGCCACTTTCTTCATGGCCTTGATCTGCGCGTCCCCACCGACCCGAGAAACTGAGGCCCCGGCGTCAATCGCCGGGCGGGTCCCAGAATAAAACAGGTCGCTTTGCAGGAAGATCTGACCATCCGTGATGGAAATCACGTTGGTCGGGATGTAAGCGGAGATATCCCCAGCTTGGGTTTCGATGATCGGCAAAGCCGTCATGGAACCGCCGCCCAGCTTGTCTGAGAGCTTAGCCGCCCGTTCCAACAAACGGGAGTGGGTGTAGAAAATATCCCCAGGATAAGCTTCACGCCCTGGCGCGCGCCGCAGCAGCAAGGACAATTCACGATAAGCGGTAGCTTGCTTGGACAGATCATCATAAATGATCAAAACATGCTTACCGTTATACATGAACTCTTCGCCCATGGCTGCGCCAGCGTAAGGGGCGATGTACAGCATTGGGGCTGGTTCAGAAGGACCCGCCGTCAAGACGATGGTGTAATCCATCGCGCCGTACTTTTTCAAAGTTTCAACCTGGGTGCGGACAGTTGATTCCTTTTGGCCAATCGCCACGTACACACAGATCATATCTTGGTCTTTTTGGTTGATGATGGTATCAATCGCAATCGAGGTTTTCCCGGTTTTACGATCCCCAATGATCAACTCACGCTGACCCCGGCCAATCGGGACCAAAGCGTCAACCGCTTTGAGCCCGGTTTGAAGAGGTTCAGTGACCGACTGACGTTGCATGACGCCAGGCGCTTTGACTTCGATTGGCCGCGTGCTCGTGGTTTCAATTGGGCCATTACCATCAACGGGTTGCCCTAAGGCATTGACAACGCGACCGATCATGTTTTCACCGACCGGCACTTCCATGATGCGACCGGTCCGCTTGACGGTGTCGCCTTCACGAATGTCATCGAAGGCCCCAAGAATAATGATACCAACATCATTACTTTCGAGGTTTTGGGCCATCCCGTATGAGCCATTGCTGAACTGCAGCAATTCGCTCGCCATTGCATTTTTAAGACCGGTCGCGCGGGCGATCCCGTCACCAACGTAGGTCACGGTACCGACTTCATCAACGTTCAGGTCATCTTTGTAATTCTCAAGTTGCTTCTTGATCAGAGAACTAATTTCCTCTGTCTTGGTGCTCATCCGGTTCACCTCGTTTCGCTAATTACTAAGCAGCGTTGCCCGAAGCTGCGCCAGCCGCGTGGCGACGGTGCCGTCAATGACAACATCATCAGCCACCACTTTCACGCCGCCAACGATACTTTGATCGATGACTGGCGTTACTTCAACGGCTTGCGCGTTTAACTTCGTGGCAATGGCTTGTTTAATCGCCTGAAGCTGCGAATCTGACATTGCTACAGCAGTCGTCACGACCGCTTTCACAATGCCATTGGCAGCATCGTAGCGGGCTTCAAAATCATCGAAGACCGCTGCAAGGCCGCCTAGTCGGCCATTGGCTTGCACAATTCCCACCAGCTGCGAGACCAAATCGGACCGTGATTGCAGCAAAATGCTAAGCAATTGGTCCTTGTCGGCAGCAGTGAGATTTTTGCTGGTCAAAGCCGAAAGCAGTTCAGGGGTTTGTTTCAGTACTGCCTGCAGCTCATTGACTTCTTCATGCACCGCTTGGAGTTGGTCTTGTTCTTGGGCAACCTCGAACAACGCCTTCCCGTAGCGTGGTGCGGCATCGCGATCAGTGACTGCCATTGGCGTCACCTAACTCACTGATGTACTGATCAATCAATGTTTGCTGTGCGGCTGGGTCGAGTTCCTTAGCAATCAGCTTTTCAGCGATGGCTAAAGATAAGGAAGCAACGTCTTTTTGGGCCGCATTCAAGGCGTCTTGCCGCTGTTGGGCAATATCCTTGTCTGCGTTGGCCTTCAACTTTGTGACTTCTGCCTGCGCATTAGCCACCAGCTGCTGACGCTGTGCTTCGCCATTTTCCTTCGCCTGTGAGACGATTTTAACGGCGTCTTCCTTGGAACTCTTCAGTTCTGCTTCACGCTGGGCTGCCATCTTCTGGGCGTCTTGGCGCGTTTGGTCAGCATAATCCAGATCGCTATCGATCTTATCCTGACGTTCGGCCATGATCTTGGTCACTGGCTTCCAAGCAAAAGTCCCAACCAGTACTAATAAAACAGCGAAAGCGGCGAGTAGAAAGAGCGTATCACCAAAAGTTGCCATGTGAGTCATTCCCCTTTCTTAATTTGCCGCTGGGCGAATTACTTCAAAACAAGCATGAACGCAACAACGATAGCCATGATCGGCACGGCTTCGATCAGCCCAACACCGATAAACATGGTGGAACGCAGGTTGCCGGTTGCTTCTGGCTGACGAGCCATCCCTTCAAGGGCCTTGGAAATAACCTTACCGTTACCATATGAAGCCGCGAAAGCAGCGATGCCTGCGGCGATAGATGCAGCGAGATATTGCATGATTTATCCTCCTAATGATTAATCAGAAATAACCTTTTCAGACGTGTAGACCGTTGATAAGGTAACAAAAATGTACGCTTGAATCGTACCAATGAAGACTGAGAACCCTTGCCAAATCACTTCGATCGCGAAGCCACCAATGAAGGATACCCCACCGACCAGCCCGTGCCCCGAAAAGGCGAGCTGGCGAATCAGTAGCAGTAACACTTCACCGGCGTAAATGTTCCCGTAAAGTCGTAATGCTAAGGTGACAAAGTTAGTGATGTTTTCAATCAAGTTGATGGGGAGCAGAAAAGCGACAGGTGACACGTACTCATGCAGATAACCTTTGGCGCCGTTAAAGACGACCCCAAAGAAATGTGAAAGCACCAGCACCATCATCGCCAAACTTAACGTGATGATGGGATCGGCAGTACTCGACCGTAACCAGGTTTTACCCCCAACATCAAGTTGAAGGAACAGCCCTAGTTGGTTGTTCACCCAAACGAACAGGAACAACACAAAGGCAAACAGACCAAAACGATTGCCTTCCTTCCCTGGCATCGCTTGCTTAACGATGCCATTGGTGAAGTCAATCAAATATTCGAGCACGTTCTGCCGACCATTCGGACGCAGCGTTGGCTTGCGAGCAAGCCAGAACACCAACGCAAAAATCAGAATGCAAGAGATCAAAATCGCCAAATCATTCGCTAAGTTAAACCGCAGACCCATAAAACTAACCACGGGATAGCTTTCGTTCACAGAATTCACCTCCTTAAGTCGACAGCGCCCACGCACGCCTATGTACGGGCGTTAATCGCGGGGCATGCGCATGCGCAAGCGCAGTCAAAATTGCGGATTTCCGGATACTCATCCTTCAAAACACACTCAATACTCTATCACCTTTTGCATGAAAAAACAAAGCACGCCGGTTGATTTTCATCACTTTTTGCAAACCCTTTTCATTACGATTTTCACACAGAAAGCGGCTTCATGGTTAAACTTGGCCAACCTGGTGAAAAATGTCAGCCAAGTTGAAAACAAGGCAACCGCTTAAAATGCTGTTTTTCTGTAAACGTCCGGGACGATCTGAACAAAAACTGAGTCGATGCTAGGTCTCATGCGCAGCGGCGGTAGGCTACCTGCATCATAGCCGAACAAAGCGCCTTGGCACAAGCCAAGACGCTTTGGGCGCAGTGTGATTAAAGTCACATTGTCTGGGTATTCGTTTTGAACGGCGAAGATGGTGCGGAGACCTGCAAAGCTTAAAGTTGCGCTCCACGGGGCAACGGATGAGCGTCTAGCTACGCTCATCACCTCGAAGCCAAAGTACGGCTTCAATGCGTTGAGCTAGGCTAGTCGTCATCCTAAATACGCCCCGCTCCGCAGCCTTACTTTGTGCCGAACAGCCGGTCACCAGCGTCGCCAAGACCTGGGACGATGTAACCATTCTCGTTCAGATGGTCATCTAAGGCTGCCGCATAAATGTCGACATCTGGGTTTTCCTGTTGAACCACTTTGACGCCTTCTGGAGCGGCCACGAGGACCACGAGCCGAATTGAGGTGGCGCCGCGCTTCTTCAGCGCCTCAATGGCCATATTAGCTGAGCCGCCGGTGGCCAACATTGGATCAACAATCACCATGTCGCGCTGATCGATATCCGCTGGCATTTTGACGAAGTATTCATGTGGCTTCAAGGTTTTTTCGTCGCGATACATCCCGACGTGGCCGACCTTTGCCGCTGGAATCAGACGCAAAACGCCGTCAACCATGCCTAAGCCTGCGCGCAGAATTGGCACGACAACCAGCTTTTTGCCGGCCAGTTCTTTTTGAACTGTCTTGCCCATTGGCGTTTCGATTTCAACATCACGCAATGGTAAGTCGCGCGTGATTTCATAAACCATCAACTCGGCGATTTCGTTGGCAATTTCCCGGAACTCTTTAGTCCCAGCATTCTTGTCTCGAATCAAGGTTAACTTGTGCTGAATCAGTGGGTGGTTCAAAACCGTAAATTTGCCCATGCAGAAAGGTCCTCCTTTAAATGTGGCGCAAGCTTACAAAAATCGCGACTACGAAGGCAGTCGCGATTACAGCATTGTTTACTTGCTATCCGGCATCATGCCGTAACCTTTCCTATGATAAAGGATGACGCCCGGTCAGTGCAAGAGCAGATTGGCGAATCTCATCAAGCTTTTCTTGATCATCGCGGTGAGTCAAAGCGGCGGTAATCAGATGTGCGACTTCCTTGCAATCTTCCTCGTTGAAACCGCGGGTCGTAATCGCCGCGGTCCCTACGCGCAGACCGGAAGTCTTGAACGGTCCGTTTTGCTCGCCAGGAATCTGGTTCTTGTTGGCGGTAATCATGACCGAATCCAGCAGGTCTTGAACATCGCGGCCAGTCAAGCCGTAGCCAGTGACATCCAGCAGCACCATGTGGTTGTCAGAACCGCCGGAAATCATCTTCAACTTCGGATCTTCCGCGAAGCCCTCACACATCGCCTGCATATTCTTGACGATTTGAGCCGCATAGTTCTTGAAGTCCGGCTGCATCGCTTCGCCCAGCGCCACAGCCTTAGCTGCAATCACATGATCCAATGGGCCACCTTGAATACCTGGGAACAAGGCGGAATTGATGGCCTTACCGTATTCTTTCTTAGCCAAAATCATGCCGCCACGCGAGCCGCGCAGCGTCTTATGCGTCGTCGTAGTAACCACATCGGCATAAGGCACTGGATTCATGTGCACCCCGCCAGCAACCAAGCCGGCAATGTGGGCCATGTCGACCATCAAAAAGGCCCCCACGTGATCAGCGATGTCGCGGAACTGCTTGAAGTCGATGGCCCGGCTGTAAGCACTGGCCCCAGCGACAATTAGCTTCGGATGCACAGCCTCGGCCTGTTCCAAAATCTTGGCATAATCCAGCAACCCGGTTTCCGGATCAAGGCCATAGTGATAGAAATGATACGTTTGGCCAGAGAAACTCACGGGACTACCATGGGTCAGGTGGCCGCCATCGGTCAGATCCATGGCCAACACCTTGTCCCCATCTTTGAGGAAGGCGCGGTAAGTGGCCATGTTCGCCTGCGAGCCTGAATGCGGCTGCACATTGGCAAACTCGGCGCCAAACAATTCCTTCGCCCGGTCAATGGCAATCTGCTCGATTTCATCGATAAACTGATTACCACCGTAATACCGGTGCTTCGGGTAGCCTTCTGAGTATTTGTTGGTCAAAACGCTGCCTTGTGCGGCCCGCACCGCCGGACTGACGATGTTCTCTGAGGCAATCAATTCGATATTGTGCTGCTGCCGTTTCTCTTCATTCTCGATTGCAGTGAACACTGCAGGGTCATACGCTTTAAAGTCCATGTGCCTACCTCCGTGAGTTGCCACAACTCAGCATTTTTTCAGAAAATAAACGCAAAATCCAGTCTTGCGCGAAACTAACAAAAAAAGAGCTGTCAGTTTCACAGCTCTTATTATAACAATCAAATCATTGAGTGTCGCGGTCAAAGTGGGTATTCCCTGCCGACTTGTTCAGACGATTCATGTAGGCTGCCCCTAACCCAGTGGGTGAAAAGGCCTCCGCTAAAATCAATTTAACGGTGGGATGCAGGTCAAACCAGCGCAGCCCCGCAAACAGATTATGGGTGGCGGAAGTTAAATCCTCGCCTAGCGAGTAAGTCGGCACTGCCGCTGGCACCTGGGTCAGCAGCTCATCGGTGGCCAGCACGCCGTACGGAGCCGGTTGCTTAGCCGCCCATTGCAGCGCCAGCGGCCAGTCTGCCGGATGATCCACAATCACCACCTGGGCATTGGGGGCATAATGCTTATACTTCATCCCCGGTGCTTTCGGCGTTTCATTGGCGCCCACCTTGTGCTGGTCGGTTTGCACCGGCCCAATGATGGGCTCGAGTTGCGCCGCGGTGATTTCACCGGGCCGCAAAATCGCTGGTGGGTTGGCGGTCATATCAATCACCGTCGACTCCACCCCGACCTGCGTGGGGCCATCGTCCAAAACGCCAGCAATGGCGCCGTCAAAATCATGCAGCACATGCGCTGGCCGCGTGCCGCTAGGCTTACCAGACAAATTCGCTGAAGGCCCAACAATTGGCCGGCCCGCCAACGTGATCATTTCACGGGTTAAGGCGTTGGCTGGCATCCGAAAAGCCGCCGTTTGCAACCCGCCGGTGACAATCATCGAGAGCTTCCCAGGAATAATGGGCAAGATAATGGTCAGCGGGCCTGGCCAGAAGGCTGTCATCAGCTGCTTGGCCGCCGGCGTAATGGTGGCGAACTCGGCCACCATTGCTGGATTGGCGACAGTGACAATCAAGGGATTGTCCGCTGGCCGGTGTTTGGCCTGAAAGACTTTCTCGGCAGCAGTCGGATCGGTGGCATCAGCCCCCAGTCCATAAACCGTTTCGGTGGGAAAGGCCACCACTTCGCCAGCCTTGATCAACGCTGCCGCGTCAGCGATTTCTTCCTTGCTAAATACTTTAGTTTCCATGATTAGCTTCCTTCATTAAATAACTAACTTGACCATGCGCGGCTTCCCGGCCAAATCGCGGCGGAACGTCACTTGGGCCTGCGGCAATACCCGAGCAAACAACTCGGCCAACGCCGGCTGCTGCTGGTAGCCAAATTCTAAGTACACACTGCCTTGGGGCCTGAGGTGATCAGCCACTTCAGCGACAAATCGCTCAAACAGCGCCAAGCCATCATTTGCGGCGAAAAGCGCCAGCGCCGGTTCAAAGGTCAAGGTGCTGGCATCCATCACCGGGGTTTCGCGGCGGCTGATGTAAGGCAGATTGGCAATGATAAAGTCATACCGCGCAGGCAGCGCCGCAAATAAATCGCTTTGGACCAAGCTCACTTGGCGGTTGAGGCTGGCCGCATTGTGCTTGGCCACGGCCAGGGCCGCGGCGGAAACATCACTGAGGGTCATGGCCGTGCGCGGTAGCTGTTTCGCCAAAGTCAACCCGATGGCGCCGCTGCCGGTGCCAACATCCAGCCCGGTTTGGGCCTGGGTTTGCTCGGCGGCGGCCCAAGCCACCAGTTCTTCGGTTTCAAACCGCGGAATCAGCACCGCCGGCGTCACCCGAAACAAGTCACCATAAAACGGCGCGACACCAACAATATACTGCGGCGGCTCATTGGCCAGCAGCCGCGGCAGGTCAGCTTCAAACTGCTTGGCCACTGGCGCTGGGACAACGTCGCGGGCATGCAGTCGCAGCTGGCTTGGCGTAAAGTCGCTGCGCATTTCCAGCACATAGCGGGCGCCATCAGGCTCAATGCCTGCTGCTGTCAGTGCCGCACTGGATCGCCGCAGCAGCTGGTCATAGGTCTCAGCCATCAATTTGTTCCATCTTATTGGTTTGATCTTGGACAATCAGGGCTTCGATGATTTCATCCAGTTCGCCGTTCATGATGCGATCCAATTTATTCAAGGTTAACCCAATGCGATGGTCGGTCACGCGGTTTTGCGGGTAATTATAGGTGCGAATACGTTCCGAGCGGTCGCCGGTACCAATCGCGGTTTTCCGCTTTTCGGCGTACTGGCTTTCGTTTTGGCTTTCGTAAAAATCGTACACCCGGCTACGCAAAATCTGCATCGCCTTGGCGCGGTTTTGCTGCTGTGAGCGTTGGTCTTGCATGGTCACCACAATTCCGGTCGGCAAGTGGGTCATCCGCACGGCGGATGAGGTTTTGTTGATATGCTGCCCACCAGCCCCACTGGAGCGGTAAACATCAGTGCGAATATCTTTAGGGTCGATTTCAAGATCCACTTCATCGTATTCCGGCATCACGCCAACTGTGGCGGTACTGGTGTGCACCCGACCCGCGGATTCGGTGACAGGCACACGCTGCACGCGATGCGCCCCGTTTTCGTACTTCAGCTTGGAGTAGACGTTTTGCCCCGTAATCAGGACAGAAACCTCCTTGTAGCCGCCGACTTCGGTGGGATTCTCATCGATAATTTCGGTGGTCCATCCCTGCTTTTCGGCGTACTTCATATACATCGTCAGCAAATCGCCGGCGAACAAACTGGCTTCATCCCCGCCAGCCGCACCGCGGATTTCCATGATGATGTTTTTGTCATCGTTGGGGTCTTTAGGCAGCATCAACTTTTTGATGTCGTCTTCCAGCGTCGCCTGTTCTTCAGTCAAGCTGGCCAGGTCTTCTTTGGCCAGCTCCTGCATGTCCGAATCCTTACTTTCACGTAGCAAGGCTTCGCTTTCGGCTAAATCGGCTTTGACCTGTTTGTACTTCTTATAAGCGGCCACCACATCGCGCATGCCGCCTTCTTCTTTTGATAAGGCCATGTAACGTTTGGTGTCGTTGATAACAGCGGGATCACTCATCAGCTCTTCCAGCTCTTCATAGCGGCCCAGCAGGCCATCTAATTGGGCAAAAATCTTATCCATTGGCTCCTCCTTACTTGATGCCGCTTAGGCTAACTGCTGCGGCGGAAAATAATAGTGATGCCGGCAGACCGGGAAATAACTCTCGTTGCCGCCGATTTGAATTTGCTCGCCTTCATACACCGGCTTGCCATCATGCACGCGCAGGTTCATGGTCGCTTTTTTGGCGCAGAACCAGCAGATGGTTTTCATTTCTTCGATTTTGTCGGCGTACGTTAACAGATACTGCGACCCTTCGAACAGCTCGTTGCGAAAGTCATTCTTCAAACCGAATGCCATCACCGGAATACCAAGCTCGTCCACCACCTGGGCACATTCAAAGACATGGTGCTTCTTCAAAAACTGCGCCTCATCGATCAGCACGCAGGCAGCCTTGGAATTCATCTGCTTGACCAAGTCAAAAATGTTCGTACTGTCTTGCACCGGATGCGCCGGCCGCTCCATGCCGATGCGGCTGGAAATCATCCCGACGCCAGCGCGATCATCCACAGCGGAAGTCAGGATAATCACGTGTTTATGCTGCTCTTCATAGTTATGTGCGACCTTCAAAATCTCGATGGTTTTGCCTGAATTCATTGCGCCGTAGCGAAAGAATAATTGTGCCATGCGAGCCTCCCTACGCGGCCCAATTACGGCCGCTAAAAATTCACCTTTCCTAGTATAACGGAATCTTAAGGGAATTAACACTGGCGCCGCCGGATTTGCGGGTTTCCTATGCTATGATAGTACGCGACAAGAAACTTACACGAAAGAGGTCGCGACTGCGATGACAATTTCTCTCAAATCACGTTTCGCCATTTTGGCTGGACGCTTCAGTTACTGGTACTTGCACCGCTTCCGCCATGGCGGTTCGGCGTACCCCGGTAAGCTGGCGGCCCGCATCGACCCTGACGTCCTCGGGGCATTAGGCCAAGACCGGCCAACCATTATCGTCACCGGCACCAACGGCAAAACGCTCACCACAGCGCTGATTGTCAAGGTCCTGAGCCAGCAATATGATGATATCCTCACCAACCCCACCGGCAGCAACATGCTGCAAGGCATCATCGGTGCTTACTTCGCGCATAAAACCCAGGCTGGCGCCAAGCGTAAAATCGCGGTGCTGGAAGTCGACGAAGCCAACGTCAAGGCAGTGGCGCATTATCTGCACCCCAAAGCGTTTGTGATGACCAATATCTTCCGCGATCAAATGGACCGCTACGGCGAGTTTTACACCACCTATGACAAAATCCTGAAAGGCGTCAAAGCTAACCCCGATGCCTTAGTGATTGCCAATGGCGACGCGCCGATTTTCAGCTCCCGCGAACTGGCCAACCCGCTGCAGTACTATGGCTTCGAGTTGGCAACGGAAGCCAACAATGATATTTTCGCCCCAGCCAATACTGATGGCGTGCTTTGCCCGGTGTGTGAGCATATTCTCCATTACCATGGCATCACCTACAGCAACCTCGGCAGTTTCTTCTGCCCGAACTGCGGTTTCAAGCGGCCAGTGCTGAGCCACCAGGTCACCAGTGTGGCGGCCCAAACCCCTACCAGCTCCGATTTTGCCATTGATGGCCACCCGTACCACCTGCCCATTGGCGGCACCTACAACATCTACAACGCCCTGGCCGCCTATGCGGTGGGCGCGGCGTTTGATATCACCCCAGCAGAAATCGGCCAAGCCTTTGGTGAAGCCGAGAAGGTGTTTGGCCGCCAGGAGCAAATCAGCATTAACGGTAAAACTGTGACCCTGATTTTGGTCAAAAACCCGGTGGGCCTCAACGAAGTGCTGAGTATGATTCAGCATCAGCAAAAGCCGTTTGCCTTTGCCATGCTGCTAAACGCGAATTATGCCGATGGCACCGATACCTCCTGGATCTGGGATGGTAATCTGGAACAGCTGGTGCAAAGCGGCCTCGCCACGTCTTACATGGTCGGCGGCGAACGCTATCGCGATATCGCCTTTCGCATGCAAGTGGCCGGCGTGCCGGATGATGCCTTGGCCACCAAGCCAGATCTCAACGATGTGATCGATTACCTGAAGCAAGTGGATGAAAACCAGATCTATCTGCTCGCCACCTACACCGCAGTGCTGCAGATGCGGCAAAAATTCAGCCAAGCCGGCTACATCAAAGCGGGCTTCTAAATCGCAACAGCGGGCCTTGCCCTTCCGAAAGGGAAGCGCAAGACCCGCTGTTTTTGATTCGGTTTATTGTTCAGCCCCAGGGGTGGAGACAATCATCATCATCTTGCCCGTGAAGGTCCAGGCCTTAATCTGGTTAGGAATGATGAAGTGAACGCCTTTCTTCAGGGGATAGGACTTGCCATCCGCTTCGATGGTGCCTGTCCCGTCCAGCACGGAAACCAAGGTGTATGGCGCGGTTGGTGTCTGGTTCAGCTTGCCGTCCAGATCGATTTTATACACCGAGAAGAATTTGGAAATCGGCGCCGTCACAAAGGTCGTGATGGTCGCATCATCCTTAGTGGTTTTGGTGATGTTCAGCTCTGGGTCATGGCTCGGCACGGTGGTGGTGTCGATGCTTTGCTGCAGGTGGAGCTCACGCTTCTTGCCATCGGCCCCGACCCGGTCATAGTCATACAACCGGTACGTCGTGTCTGAGCTCTGCTGCGTTTCCAGCACCATGATGCCTTTGTTCAGGGCGTGAATGGTGCCACTTGGGACGTAGACAAAGTCGCCAGTTTTCACCGGCACTTTGCGTAGCAAGTGCTCCCAGTCGCCGCGGTGAATCATGTCCGCCAATTCTTCGCGGGTCTTAGCATGATCCCCGTAGATCAGATAAGAGCCTGGTTCCGCTGAAATCACATACCAGCATTCGGTTTTGCCCAATTCGCCGGGACGCTCATGCGCCGCCGCATAAGCATCATCGGGATGGACTTGCACAGACAAGCTATCGTTGGCATCCAAAATTTTCGTCAGGAGTGGGAAGACTTTTTCCTTTTGGTGGCCAAAGTACTCCTGATTTTCGCGCCAAGCGACATCCAAGGTCTTGCCTTTCAGCGGGCCATTAGCAATGGTGTCTGGGCCATTGGGATGCGCTGAAATGGCCCAAACCTCGCCAATCTTACCGTCAGGCAAGTCATAGCCGAAGTCAGTGGCCAGCTTGCGGCCACCCCAGATTTTTTCGTGAAATACGGGTTCCAAGAAAATCGGTTCTGTCAAAATTGAATCCCCCTTGCAATAAATGTATATACTTTTCAATCAAAGTGTACCACAGTCAGTGCTTCATGAACGCGCTGACATTAAATTCGCAATTAATTCATCGCGGACAGTCAAAAAGTCCTCATTCGCCTGTGGATGCACGCGATTGGTCAGCACAATCAGTGCCGCCTGCGTTTGCGGCTGAATCAGCCAAAACGTCCCGGTGTAGCCGGTGTGATAAAGCCAAGTCCGGCCGCCAGCATCGCGCCGCAAATCCCAGCCGATGGTCCGGCCCAAGTGCGCCTTGGTTTGATCCTGATCTAATTGACAGAAACTGTCGGGCCAGGCCGGGCTTTGACGCTGGCCAAAAGCGAACTGCGTGAAGGTAATCAGGTCTTGCAGGCTAGCAAATAGTCCAGCCGACCCACTGTGTTGACCTAAAATTGCCGCCTTAGGATCATGCACGACGCCCCGCCGTAAACCAGCCTCTGGATCATAGGTGGTCGGCACACACTGCTGCGGCTCCGGCTGAAAAGTCGCTTGCTGCAAGCCCAGCGGCTTCAGCACGCGCCTAGTAATCAAGGGCTGAATGGCCTCACCGTACAGCTTTTCCAAGGCCCACCCGACCAGCAGCAAATTCACATCGCGGTACACCACCTGCCGGTCGCATTCGGCCGTCACCTTGAGCTGGGTGATGAGCGCCTGTTTCAACGCCGGAGCCGGCAGATCGTCGCGATGCGGAATGTACCCTTCCAGCCCCGAGGTGTGCGTCAGCGCCTGCCGAAAGGTCGTCTGGTGCGGAAAGCTCGGCAGCAGCTGCCGCAGCGGCGTGTCAAACGTCAAGCGCCCTTCAGTCACCGCCTGCAAAAAAACGGTGGTAGTGCCAATTACTTTAGTCAAAGAGGCCAAATCATACAGCATCCCCGAATGCAGCGGGAGCACCTGCGGCTGAGTGGCCGCGACCCCTAAGACGCTGGTTTCAATCACACCATCATGCAGCCACGCGGCGCTCAGGCCTGGCGCGGTCTGCCGCGTGAGGATTTGCTCAACTGCTTTCAGAACTTCCATCACACCGCCTCCAACCGTTTCAGTATAGAAAGATTGATAGCGCTTTGGCAAGCGTACGCGCAAAAAAAGCCGGGTTGCCCCGGCTTCATGTTACTTATTGATCTAAGTCCATGGTTTTGGCTTGAACACGCTCCGAAATACGCATAAACGGAATGTAGAACAGCACCCCTTCGACAATGATCAGGAGTTGAACGACCACAGCGCGCCAGTCCCCACCAGTGGCCAGGAAGGCCGACAGCAACGGTGGCGTGGTCCATGGTACCAACACAATGACCCGATTCATAAAGCCGATTGCCGTGAAGAAGTAGGCAATCAAAATCCCGATCACTGGCTGCAGAACAAACGGAATCATCATTGGAATATTGAACACAATCGGATAGCCGAAGATAACCGGTTCATTGATGTTGAAAATCCCAGGTGCAACGGCTAACTTCGCAATTTCCCGACTAGACTTCACCTTGGAAAACAGGAAGATGGCAATCAACAAACAAATTGTCGAACCAGTGCCACCCATCATCCCAAAGGTGTCACGGAAGGTGTTGGTCAAAATATACGGAATATGTTTACCCGCTGCAGCGGCTGCCATGTTTTTATTCATGTTAATCAAGAGCAGTGGATCGAGCAATGTGCCGTTAATGACAGTCTGGTGAATCCCCAGGGTAAACAGGAAGTTACCAATCGAGTAGATAATCAGCATCCCTGGCAAACTCGTGGTCAAAACTCGCAATGGTTCTTGAATCCCAGTGGCGATCAAGGAAATCAAATCGGTGTGGGCGAAAATCGCCAGCAAAGCAGCAATCAAAGCAAAGATTGAGGTCACAATGATCGCCGGAATCAAGGAGTTAAATGATTTTGATACGGCCGGCGGCACATTTTCACCCAAGTTAATTTGCAGGTGTTTTTGCTTCGACAGCCAGACAAACAATTCCGTGGCCAAGAGCCCGACAATAATCCCACCGAACATGCCAGTGGTCCCTAAGTTGGAAAAACTCAGGACTCCGCCGATTTCAACCGCTTTGGTGGCGCCGGTTGGAATCAATTTGAGCGATAACGGCATGGTCATCACGAGGCTGGCCAAAGCAATAATAGCGGCCGTGATTGGATTATCATAATTACGGTTATAAGCCAAGCAGTAACCAATCGCCGGCGCCAACATTAAGCCGGCGATATTCAAGGTCCCATTGGCAATCAAGCTGCCCCAGACCTGTAAGTTGGCCAGTGTTTCACCACTAGCAATTTTTGGAAAGATAACGCTGTTGATCAAGGTGCCTAAGCCGGCCAGGATGAACAACGGCATAATAATCGCGAAGGCGTCACGCAACGAACGAAGATGAACCTCACCGCCAATGCGAGCTGATACTGCGGTGAAGCGGTCTAGAAAACTCATTTTAGTCTTTTCTTGTGCCATTAAAAATCATCTCCAATCTTAATCGTAGTTGATGCTAGAGCTGTTCCCCATTAGAGGCAATCACTTGCTTGAACCAGTGGAAGGACCGCTTTGGTACACGTTTAAGGTCCATCAGGTCATGATTTGTCCGGTTGACGTAAACGAGGCCATACCGTTTATCCATGTTGCCCGCTGAACTCAAGATGTCGATTAAACCCCAACCCAGATAGCCAATGCATTCGACCCCATCAAGCGTCACCGCGTCTTTCATGGCCTGAATATGAGCACGGTGATAGCGAATACGATAATCGTCATTGATTTCGTGTTCACCATCCCAGTGTTCCCGCACCCCAATGCCATTTTCAATTGGAAAGACTGGGACGTGAGTTTCGTTATAAATCGTGGTCAAAACGGTTCTGAAGCCAAGCGGGTCGATCTGCCACTGCCATTCATTGGTCTGAAGATAAGGGTTCGGTGTGTGACCAAGCACGCCCCAGAAGTTCGGGCAAGTTGCCACCGGAATCTTGGTGCTATCCAAGGTGGCCGTTGAATAATAGCTAAAACTCAGAAAATCACTGGTGCACTGGCTGATAATGGCCATTTCCTCAGGATCGAGTAAATCGTCCCAGCCTTCACGATGAATATAATGTAGAACTTCACTTGAATACTGACCGACTGTGAACAGTCGAATCAAATTCGTATCCGCAAACTCCAAGAATTTACGCGTTGCTGCCACATCTTCCGGTAGCGGTGAGTGCGGATAGACTTCTTGATAAGCTAACATCCCGCCGATTTGGATTTGCGGGTAATGCGCATGGATTTCGTTGGCAATGGCGGCATGACAGGTCATGACATGCTGCTGAATCTGATACAGCGCGCGCGGCGTCTTGGGACCGTCGTAGCCGCTAATTTTGAACGCTTCCGGTACGCTGTAGAGATTTTGCTCGTTGAAGGTGATCCAGTATGGCACGCGATCAGCAAACCGCTTAACCATTTCTTTCCCAAACCGGATAAAAGCTTCAACGACATGATCACTGACAAAGCCGTTGTACGCTTCCGCCAGGTGTAACGGCATATCAAAGTGATACAGGCAGATCATCGGCGTGATGCCAGCAGCCAACAATTGATCAATTAAGTCTGAATAAAACTTAATCCCTTCTTCGTTGAATTCGCCGTCACCGGTGGGATTCACCCGGCTCCAAGAAATCTGAAACCGATAGCAATTCATCCCGAGGTCTTTCATCAGGGCGATGTCTTCCGGATAACGATGGTAGTCATCAATCGCGACTTTCCAATCCGACGCCTCGGCAGTGGCCGGGCGCAGGTCATAGACTGACTGCCCCTTCCCACCTTCGTCGAATGCGCCTTCCGTCTGCATACTTGATGTGGAGTTACCCCACAAAAATCCTTGCTTCAATTCAGTCATAGTTTTCCTCCCTTTCGCCATGAATTATAAGCGCTTACATAAAACTTGTAAAGTCAAATTATAAACTTGTACTTTCATTTTTTAAGGTTGCGATTGGTGCCTAACAATCGGTAGAATGGGGAAGAAGAAAGAGGCGAGCTCATGTCTAAATATGCCGATATTGCCCAGTCCATTCGGGCAGCGATTAAGGCGGGCGCCTACAAACCTGGGGCGGCGCTGCCGGAACAAAAGAGGATGGCGGCAGAATTTCATACCAGCCGCATGACCCTACAAAAGGCCCTTGATTTGCTTAAAACAGAAGGCTATCTCTACAGCCAACAAGGTGGCCGCACCTACGTCAAATACAACGCCGAAAGCATTGCCAACTTGGATGTGGGCGTCGATCAATATGTCGGCACCACAGAGCTGTTGGGTCGAACCCACCGGCTTGAAAGCAAAGTCATCAAATTCGAGCTCCGCTATCCCACCGAACTCGAACAGGAAAAGCTGGCCCTGTCCCCCACACAAGCCGTTTACGATATCGAACGAGCGCGCTACGTGGAAAATGAGCCCTACGGTTTGGAGTACACCATCATGCCGGTTGATCTGATTCCCGGCATTGATGAACATATCCTTCATCATTCCATTTACACTTACATTGAACAAAACCTGCAACTCACGATTGGTGCCGCCTTTCGCCGCATCGAGGCACGACGCTCTACTGAAGATGATCAACAGTATTTAAAAAACACGCCTGATGAACCAGTGCTCGCGGTAACCAATGTAGTGTATTTAGATGACGGCAGGCCATTTGAATACTCTGTCACCCATCAGAAATTCGATAAAGCCCATTTTTCTGTTTTTGTACCCGGTCGCACCAAGCCCTAAATTTATTGCGGTTTCGCCGCTACCCAAAAAGACGCCCAACCAACCACCATGGTTGACTGAGCGCCTTTTTGACGTTATAAGGATGAATTCAAGCCACCGAAAACCACATAATTAACTGATTCGGCCCGGCGACGCGCAAGTATTGATGTTCCGCATTGTAATCAAAATTCTGCCACTGTTTGGCAATCAGATTTTGCCGCAACAAACTCAGGGTGGCGACATCTGGCACCACCAAACTCACATAATCGGCCCCGGCATCGCTTGGCCCGCGTAACCGCGCCTGGGCATCAGCGACCAGTTCAATGCCGATATGATGCGTATTGTCACCGACGGTCAGATACGCCCGCTGGCCAGATTCTTGTTGCAGCACAAATCCCAACACCGTTTCGATATGCCCCATCGTAGCTAGAAACTGTGAGGTCGTCACTTCTAGGCGCCCCACCGCCGCTCCTGCTGGCAACAACCTTTCAGACGCGGCCTTAGGCAACTTAGGGGCCAGCATGGGCTGTGTCTGGGCATTGGCAAAATCATAGCCGCGCGGGGGAATGGCTTGCACGCCAGCATCATGTTCCAAAATCACCTGGGTGCCTTCCGGATCAGTCAACCGCACCCCCTGCCCAAAGCCGCTGCGAAACCAGGCCACCGGTAGCACCGCCGCCGGCAGCCCTGCCGCTAACTTGAGCAACGCCCCGCGCGTTGGCAGCGCCAAGCTAAACGCCGTGAGCCCTGCCACCTGCGTCGAAATTTGAGAGGCCCCAGTCTCCAGCAGCACCAATACCCGCCGGTTCGTACGCACCCCAAGCAAGGTGCGTTTGGCAGAAGCCTGCAGCACCGCCAGCCCTAACACCTGCTGATACCAAGCCACCATTTTGGACATCGAGATGACCCGCAACGCCACATAACTAATCCGGGTTGCCGGATTCAAAATTAACCTCGCCATCATTGCACCCCCTTTTGGTATTGGTCATTGTAAACACAAACCAAGGAGAGCGCGAGCATTTTGCTTGCTTAGATCAAATGCGACACCTACAGCCGGGTCCGGGATTGCTTAAGGCTATTAGGTGGAGTTGACTGTTATCTAGCGGCGGCGACTGCTGCGAAACAGCCAGCACACGAGGAGACTGCGGTTTTTGCAGGCTGCTCCTGTGCTGACTGGGGGCAACGCGAAGACAGCGGTGAGCGCGGCAGCGCGATGCTGGCTCCGCGTTGAGGCTGGAGACCGTCCTTTGGCTCCAGCCTCAACGCTGCCGGCTCACCGCACCCCGGCGCTGCAGCGGTCGCCGCCGCGCCCGAAACGCAAAAAAGACTAGCCACAGCGAGTCTTTTTCTAACCTTAGATCGTAACGCTACCGCTAAACTGACTGTTGTAGAGGTCAGCATAGAAGCCTTGTTTAGCCATCAATGCATCGTGATTACCGGTTTCAACAATTGAGCCATGATTCATCACAATGATGTTATCAGCATCGCGAATGGTGGACAGCCGGTGGGCAACCACGAAGCTGGTCCGGTTCTTCAGCAACCGCGCCATCGCATGCTGGATGTGCACTTCCGTCCGGGTATCAACCGAGCTAGTCGCTTCGTCCAAGATCAAAATCTCAGGGTTGGCCACAAACGCCCGGGCAATCGTCAGCAACTGCCGCTGCCCTTGCGAAATGTTAGACGCCGATTCATTCAAAACGGTATCGTAACCCTTCGGCAGCTGGCGCACGAATTGATCCACGTGAGCGGCCTTGGCGGCACTGATGATTTGCTCATCGGTGGCATCTTCGCGGCCGTACTTCAAGTTGTCCCAAATCGTCCCAGTGAACAGCCAGGTGTCTTGCAGCACCATCGCATAGTGGCTGCGGACATCTTCGCGACTCATATCGCGAATGTCCTTACCCCACATGCGAATCGAGCCACCTTTAACATCGTAGAAGCGTTCGAGCATGTTGATGACCGTGGTTTTACCAGCGCCAGTTGGGCCGACAATGGCAATCATTTGCCCAGGTTCAACCGTCAAATTGTAGTCGGTCATCAGCAGCGGATTGCCGTCGTAACCGAACTTCACATGGTCCATGACCAACGGATGCTGATCGCCTTCGATTGGGGTGACACCGGATTCGATATCTTCCATTTCTGGTTCGTCAAGCACTTCAAAGACCCGTTCTGCAGAGGCCACGGTGTTTTGAATGGTGTTGGCCAAGTTGGCCAGCTGCGAAATCGGCTGACTGAATTGCTGCGTGTACTGCAGGAAGGCCTGCACATTCCCCAAGGTGACCGTCCCATTAGCGACGGCTACCCCACCAAGAATGGCAACGAAGACGTAACCAATGTTATTCAAGAAGGTCATCAGCGGCATGATTATCCCAGATACGAATTGCGCTTTCCAAGCGGAGTTGTAGAAGGCTTGGTTTTGCACTTCAAAGGCATCCAAAGCGTCTTGTTCGCGGTTAAAGGACTTTACGATCACCTGGCCGGCATAGTTTTCTTCAACATAGTTGTTGAGTAGCCCGAGGGCTTTTTGCTGACCGGCGAAGAAGCGCTGCGAACGTGGCGCGACCAAGCCAACCACGACTAGGCTCAGCGGAATGGTGACCAAGGCAATCAGGGTCAATTTCCAAGAAATCGACAACATCATCCACAAGGTCCCAATGAAGGTGAAGGTACTGGTGACCAACTGCGTCAGACTTTGCTGCAAGGTCGAGGCGATATTATCCATATCGTTGATGGCCCGCGACATAATGTCCCCATTGGAATGGGTGTCGTAGTAGTTGATCGGCAAGCGCTTCATCTTGGCCTTGAGTTCCTTACGCAGGTCGTAAACCGTGCGCTGTGAAACCCGGGTCATGATGAATTGCTGCAGGAAGGAGAACAAAGCCGAAGCCAGGTACATGAAGATGACCACAATCATGATTTCTTTGATTTTGTCAAAGTTAATCGGGAACTGGTCCATCGCGATGCCAGCTTTTTGCTGAGCCACACCTTTCATGTAGCCTTTAAAGATTTCCGTTGTCGCTTCCCCTAATACTTTCGGGGTGCGAATTTGGAAGATGGTAGAGGCAATGGCGAACACCAAGACAATGCCAATGCCCACCAAACGTGATTTCATGTAACCGAACAAACGGAAGGTGGTGCCCCAGAAGTTCTTAGGCTTTTCCACTAAGCCGGCGCGACCGCCTGGGCCGTGGCCACCAGCCATGCCTTGACGCTGTGGTGTTTTGGTTTCAGCCATTAGTCTTCATCCCCTTCTCTGATTTGTGAATGAACGATTTCTTGGTAGGTTTCGTTATTGGCCTTCAGCTCGGCATGCGTGCCGCGCCCGACCATTTCGCCGTTATCCAGCACAATGATGGTATCGGCATCTGCCACCGTGGACACCCGCTGACCGACAATGACCACCACGCGGGACGAAATCTTTTCGTCATCCTTCAAAGCCTGGCGCAACTGCGCGTCGGTCTTAAAGTCCAAGGCGGAAAATGAATCGTCGAACACATACACGGCGGCGTCTTTGATCAACGCCCGGGCAATCGCCAGCCGCTGTTTTTGGCCACCAGAGAAGTTGTCCCCACCTTGTTCGACATGGTAGTCCAAGCCTTCTGGGTTAGCTTTCACGAAGTCATCGGCTTGCGCAATGGCCAAAGCGTGCCAGATTTCCTCATCAGTGGCATTGTCATTGCCATACTGCATGTTGGAGCGAATGGTACCGGAGAACAGGTTAGCTTTTTGCGGCACAAAGGCGATTTGCCGATGCAATTCATCCAAATCGACATCCTTGACGTCCATGCCATTGACCCGCACCGCGCCTTTTTCCACATCATAGAAGCGCGGAATTAGATTGACTAGGGTCGACTTACCTGACCCAGTGCCCCCGATAATCGCCACGGTTTGCCCGGCCTTCATATCGAAGTCCACGCCTTGCAGTGCTGGCTCTTCAGCGCCATGATAACGGAATTGAACATGGTCGAATTGGAGCTGCGACGTGGTGTTGGCAAAGGACTTAGGGCTGGTTGGCGAAGTCAGGGTCGTGGTTTGATCCAGCACTTCGTTGATCCGGATGGCCGAAGCCTGGGCCCGAGGAATGAAGACGAAAATCATGGACAGCATCATGAAGCTCATGAGAATCTGCATCGCGTAAGTAAT
Source organism: Lacticaseibacillus salsurivasis (assembly GCF_036246225.1). Classification (NCBI taxonomy): domain Bacteria; kingdom Bacillati; phylum Bacillota; class Bacilli; order Lactobacillales; family Lactobacillaceae; genus Lacticaseibacillus; species Lacticaseibacillus salsurivasis. The sequence goes on along the minus strand of NZ_BTTP01000001.1, from coordinate 285,154 downwards.
GAAGGCAATCAGGTTCCCGGTTTGCATGGTTTGCTGGGCAATCAGATGCGCGCCCCACCAGTCAATCGCGATGTTGGTCCCACTCATGATCAGGGTCATCACTGGGAACATCATCGCCATGATGGAGAAGACTTTCACCGCGTTGTTGGTGTAATCCTTGTTGACGCCTTCGAAACGGTCTTGTTCAAAATTGTCCTGCCGGAACGCGCGGATGACCCGCACCCCGGTCAGGCCTTCCCGGAAGACCAAGTTAATGTTATCGGTTTTTTGCTGCATCGCGCGGAACAACGGCACGGCAAACTTCATAATGATGCCGATGAAAAGCGCCATAATCGGCAGCACCACGACGAAGATCAAGGTCAAGGTGTGGTTCTTCTGGTAAGCCAAGAAGGACGCGCCCACCAGCATGATTGGCGCCATGATCATCATGCGCAAAATCATGACCCAAACGTTTTGAATCTGGGTGACGTCGTTGGTGGTCCGCGTGATTAGCGAACTGGTCCCGATTTGATCCATTTCGTCATGCGAGTAATTGATGACTTTACGGTACACATCGGACCGAATGCGTTGGCCGAGTTTCTGCGAAACCCGGGCGGCCAAAAAGACGTTGCCGACACTGGCTAAGACCGAAATCACAGCGAAGAAGATCATTTTGTAACCTTCCTGCCAGATGTAGTTAATATTGCCGGTGGCAACCCCGTTATTGACGATGTCCGCGGTCAAGTTAGGCAGATATAAGCTGGTGATGACCTGAACGATCATAAAGGCCACCGCGCCTAAAATCTGCCAGCCTGACACGCGGCCTTTGGCTAGTTTAATCATGTAAGTCCTCCTTTTGAACACCAGCGCCGAATTGCAACCAATGAAGCATGGTTGCCATGCGCGCTTTCAACTGCGCCAGTGAAATCTGTTCCCCATTGCGTAGTCGATGGTAATAATGGCCTAGTGATTGCATGAAAATCCACATGGCTTGCCGAAAGAGCATGCCTACTTCTTCATCGCTGCTTACCACCAGTTTATCGCGGTCAATCAACGATAAGGTAGTGCGAAGCAGTTCTTTTTTATGGGGTGGCTTCGCATCGCTCGGGGAAAAATGCGTCGCGCTTTGAAAGTCCATGTATAAAAAGACATTGGCGTAAAATTCCGCGTCTGGCCCTTCAATTAACACATCCGCCGCCGCATTGAAAAATTCATCGAGCGCAGCGAACAGGTCACCGTTGTGCCGCTTTAGTGCCTGCTCATAAAGCAAGGTAGTTTGCATGCGGGTTTGATCAAGTAAATAGAAGAAGATATCAGTTTTATCTTCAAAGTATTGATAGAAGCTACCGCGTGGGATCCCGGCATCACGAATAATGTTTGAGATGCTGGCTGTTTGAAATGGCACCCGAGCAAATTCGGCATAGGCGGCTTTGATCAAGCGCTGCCGTTTTTCATCAGCGAGCCGGAAGAAAGTTGGTTTAGGCATGAGACTCCTTTCTGGCAAAAAAAGCCAAAATAAATATGACAGAATGTCATGTGACAAACTGTCATTATACGCGCCTCAGGTTATTTTACAACTATTTTCACACAATTTTCAAAACTTATTTTGGCCAGCCGAATCAGCGCAGCGCTGGCCTTAAGTGCCGCCTACTGGGCCAGGTGGTCCGCCGCCGGCCTGGCGTCAGCCGCCAGCGCCAGCACTGCCTTTTCAGAAGTCAGATCGACCCCCCGCACCTGCCAAGTGGCACCGGCATCGACCAGGCTGACCGACGTGTTTTTCAAGAGCGTCACCGGCAGCTGTTTGGGCGCCAGCTGGTAAATTAGCGCACTCAAACTGACCCCGTGCGCCACCACCAACACATTGGCCTCTGGCTGATTAGCCGCCACAATCTGCTTAAAGGTGGTGTCGATGCGCGTCATTAAAGCGTCGAAGGTTTCGGCCTGACCGGTGTCATCCATCGCGTGGAAGTTCCGCACCAAAGTCCGAAATTGCGGTGCAGCTAACCACATTTTGGCAAACGCTCCAAACCCGAACCGGCGCTGCGTCTTGCGCATCAGGGCCGTGTTTTTCATGCCTTCATTGCCGCCAAAATAATACTCACGCAAGCCGGTCAGCTCCTGCAGCGGCGGGGCATCAGGATGCTGGTCCAAAATTGCCTTGGCGGTTTGCTTGGCGCGGCGCCGATCCGAGCTATAAGCCGCATCAAAGTGCACGTGCTTCAGGATGGTGCCTAACGTTGCCGCTGCCGCCAGGCCTTTAGCAGTCAGCGGGCCATCCGTGATGCCTTGCAGGCGCTGCGCCCGGTTCATCTCGGTTTCACCGTGTCTGACGAGATACAAGTGAACAGTCATCAAAAAGCCCCCTTTTCTGGGTTTTAGCTTACCTTTATGTTATCATATTCGGCGGTAATCCCACACAGACTAAAGTCGGAGGTGAACGCCTTGGACGGCGCAGACATGATTTTGAGTTATCTTCAAGCGCACCCGCAAAGCGCTGAATTGATCAATCGCGGCTATCAAAACGTGGTCGCCTTCCGCTTGTCGGATCAAGTGATTTTTCCGCAGCAAGCAGCTTTGTTCCCTGATGACCGCCTCAATGCCTTTCGCCTTGATGACGGTTTTATCCGCCACCACCGGCGCCTGGTGCAGTGGCTGGCTGAGTTGATCAATCCCGATGAACCCACTACCCCAGCCGCGATTTGGCTCACTTTGAGTCACGTCACCGCCACCGGCGTACTGTTCATTGAGGTCTCCTTTGAATAGACCCATGGCCGCCATGCTGCAGCGCGCCGTGCAAGCGGCGATCTTAGGCGTGCTGCTGTGGGCCAGCGCAATGGCGTTCGGCTGGCGCTGGTTGTTGTTCGTGGTCATCGTCGTGCTGATTTATGGGTTAATTTGTTTTGGCTATGCCATCTTCTTATGGCGAGTCAATCGCTGAGTAAAAAAGGGGGCTGTGACGAATGTCACAGCCCCCTAGATTCACGCCAAATGTTTCAGCAGAGTTACGTGCCAAAAGGCCGGAACCGAGCAGCTTGATCAGCCTGTAGTGCAAAGCACGTACAGGCTGACATGCGGCAGCAGCTACGCCAGCCCGTAGCGCAAAGCGCGTACAGGCTGACATGCGTTAGAAAGGCTACCTGTCGGCTCCAAACCCGCCTTTTGTCACAGCCCATGGCTTAATGCTTCTTCTTTGGCAATTTTGGTGAATGCATGAAGTAATCCACCACGAGCAAGGCAATCAGTACAATGACGATGCCTTTGGCCCACCACGCCGTCAAAGACGCGCGCATCATCCAGGCCACCAGCAAAATCACCAACGCCAGTAGCTGATCGATGATTTGGCGCAGTAGAAACTGCGAGGCTTGTTTTTTATCTTGCAACCCTAACACCCTTCCCTGGTTCAAGCTATTGGCTTGATTTTAACACTGATATTGGTGCCTTGTCAGCGCATGCGGTATAATCGCTCTAAATTAAGGAGGCGCATCCTGATGGACATGGCCATTACCCACGATCAATTTCTGCTAATTGAAGCTGGCACCAAAACAATTGAAATTAGACTGAATGACGCCAAACGCCGCCAATTACGGCCTGGCAACCACCTCACCTTGACCGATTTGGACACTGGCAAAAAGCTCACCAAGCAAGTCAGTGCCATCGATCACTTTGATTCCTTCACCGCGCTGTACACGCAGTTTGGTGGCTTAGCGGTGGGCGCCGCGCCTGATGACTCTGTGGCCAAAATGACTCAGGAGACTTATGCCCATTACACCCCTGCCCAGGAGCAAGCCGCCGGCGTCTTGGCAATTCATCTCAAATAGCAATCACATCAAAACGGCCATTCCTAGCGCTAAGGAATGGCCATTTTCATTAATGTGCGGGCTTTTGATCATCTTCGCGGCGGCGCATCACGGCCCAGGCCACGAGTGCGCCGAGGCCGAGAAGTAGGCCGACCACGATCAGCCGATGCCAGTTCAGATGGAGCACGGCATCCCCACCAAAGGCATAAAAGAAAGCCGTTGGCACAGAAGCTAAGGCAATCACTGGCGCCAGTCGTTTGCCTGTGATGCCAAGGCGCGCTGCCGCCACATGGGTAATGGTATTAGGAATAAACGGTACGGCATAAGCAATCAGCAGGCCCAAGCGCGGATTGCGCGAGCGCTGCAACCACTTGAGCACCCGCGTTTGCTTATCGGCTTGGCTGTGCTCATCCGCGAGATGATGAATCAGCAAAGCGCCAATATTGTTGCCAATCGTCAGGCCTATCACATTGGCCACAAAGCCGAGCGGTGCGCCAAGGCAGATACCTGACACCACCGCCACCACGGCATTCGGCGCCCCAGGAATGACCGACACGGCACTGAGCAAAATCACCAGCGGGATAATGGCCCAAGAATCACCGCGCAAGGCGTGCACCAAAGTGTCCTGCGAAAAATCGGCATGTCGCACCAGCGCGAAGACTTCATGGTAATGGCTCAACAACCACACCAGCCCAATCAGCGCCAGCAAGGCCGCGAGGATTTCGATTTGCGGTTTACGTTTGTGCATAAGGGCCCTCCCTTTGCGCATCAAAGTTTAAAAAAAGGCCATCGCACGCTGCGACAGCCATCACTTGGGTAGATAGGGATCGAACCTATGATTATGGATTCAGAGTCCACTGCGTTACCACTTCGCTACTACCCAATATTCTTAAGCACGAGTACCAGTTTAGGAAAAAGCAGCGATGATGTCAACGAAAAATCGTGAATTCACGAAAAAAGCTGCCTCAAGCCAACACGGCCGAGACAGCTTGCTAATTTGATTGGGTAGATAGGGATCGAACCTATGATTATGGATTCAGAGTCCACTGCGTTACCACTTCGCTACTACCCAATAAGACTAACGAACGAATAATATCTTACGAAATAATGGCGCGCTTGTCAATTGCTGTCAGCGATTTCACCGAAATCCCATTACCTTCTCAGAATACCGGCCCTGAGCCTGCAAACTTCGCCGCATTGGCGTACACTAGCGATAGACTTTGTGGAAAAGAGGGGTAACAATGAAAATTGAATCTGCCTGCACGTCGATTTTGGTGGGGAAAGCCGCCAGCATCGATGGCAGTACCATGATCGCCCGCAACGATGACACCTTTCATGTGCTAGCACCACACCGGTTCTACATGCATCCCGCATGGCATGGTGAAAAAGACTTGCACGTGAAGTCACCGCTGAACGGTTTTGAAGCACCACTGCCAGAAAACGGCTACCGCTACAACGCGGTGCCAAATGTGGACACCGAACACCTCGGTGACTACGAAGAAAGTGGCATCAACGAAAAGAACGTGGCCATGTCCGCCACCGAAAGTACCTACGGCAACGAACGCACCCTGGCCTTCGATCCGTTGGTCAAAGACGGCTTGGATGAAGACTTAATTGTCAACATGACCCTGCCCTTTGTTGAAAGTGCCCGCCACGCGGTGGAGTACCTGGGGCAGTTGATCAAACAATACGGCTCACCTGCCGGCAACTCGGTGTTGTTCTCGGATAAAGACAATGTTTGGTACATGGAAATCGTTACCGGCCATCACTGGGTCGCCCAACGTATCCCTGATGATGCCTACGCGGTCGCGGCCAACCAGGTCTCCATTCAGCAAGTTGACTTCGACGATGCAGACAATTTCATCTGGAGTGAAGGCATCCGTGAATTCGTCGCCGACCATCATTTGAACCCCGACCAAAGTGGCTGGAACTTCCGCCACATTTTCGGGACGATGAATGAAAAAGACCGCCACTACAACACGCCGCGGGTCTGGTATGCCCATCACATCTTGAATCCAGAAACGCCAGAGACGCCAGAATCAGCCGAAATGCCATTCATTATGCGCACCGATCACAAGATCACGCGCGAAGACATCGCCCAAATCCTGGGCTCGCATTATAATGAAACGCGCTTTGATCCCTTCGCCAAGGACAGCACCGATGCTGACCGCCTGCGCTATCGGCCAATTGGCTTGAACCGGACTCAGAACTCGCATATTTTGCAGCTGCGCAATGACATTGATGAAGGCCACGCTGCCATCATGTGGCTGAACATCGGCATTCCGGAATACAGTCCCTACGTGCCGTTCTACTGCAACGCCGACGACACCGATCCTTCCTACTCGCAGACGCCGCTGGAATTGGATCTTGATCAAGACTCGGCCTACTGGCTGCACCGCAGTTTAGGCATGCTGGTGGAAAGCCACTACAGCAAGTTCATCCAGCAAAACCGCGACTATTTGACCGAACAATATCGTTTGTATCGAATTCACATCGCCGCCACGGATGAAGCGACCAAGGACCTCACTGGCCAGGACCTGACCGACGCTTTGACCCAAGCCAACTACAAGCTAGTGGCAGCGGTAAAAGCTGAAGCCAAGCGCCAAATTGCCAGCATGCTGATGCAAGGGTTGGAATTATCCAAACTGACCTTCAACATGGACAAGAACCTGTAAACTAGGGTGATCGACACCTGCCAAGTATGGCAGGTGTTTTTTGTTGCCATTTATTGCATAATAAAGGCCAATCGGAAGTGATAGCATGACAACTTTGATTCTCCTGCGCGGCAATTCTGGCTGCGGCAAAACTACCTTAGCCAATCAACTCGCTGCTCGGCTGCCAGTCAAGGCCACCTTGGTGCTGCATCAGGATATGCTGCGCCGCGAGCTGCTACATGCCAGCGACCACGCTGGTACTCCTGCCGTGGCTTTAATCGCCACGTTGGCTACCTTTGGCCAGCGGCATTATCGCTACGTCATTATTGAAGGCATTTTACGCCGGGATGTTTATGGCGCCATGTTGACGACGCTGTATGCACAATTCCGGCCCGCAGCCTTTGCTTATTATCTCAACATGAGCTTCGCTGACACGCTCAAGCGCGATGCTCTCAAGCCAACGCCTTTTGGGGCAACCAAATTGCGGCGCTGGTGGCGCGAAAACGACCAACTGCCTTTTGAGCAGGTTCTAGCCGCTGACGAAACGGCTCGTTTGACGAAGCAAATTTATCTGGAGGTGGCGCACCATGAGCAAATCGCGGATTAATGCTTTGAGTGATGGCGTCTTTGCCATCCTCCTGACGATTTTAATCTTGGAATTTCAACCTGAAACAGTGAAACCCGGCACCTTGCACACCGTGGTGTTCCACCAGGCGCCGCTGTTTTTGATGTACTTGCTGTCGTATTTTTACGTCGGCACCAACTGGCTCTTTCACCATGACTATTTTCAGTATGTGAAGCGCACCAACCGCACCCTGAACGTCATCAATCTCGGGGTGCTGTTCACCAGCACGTTAATCAACTATGCAATGGTCCTGTTGATTGAGGCGCTGTCCAATGGCAATAACGCCGACATTCAGCTGGCTTTCATTGTTTATGACGCCGTGGCGCTGCTCATTTCGTTTTCTTTTCTGGTGCTGTATCGCTACCTCGAACGCCACCCCGAACTGCAAACGTTAGCCCGCAGCGGCATCGCGACCCACTATGACCGCATTCGGCTGGATCCGGCGCGCAGCGTCATTATTTATCTCGCCTCAATGGTGGCCACCAGTTTTTCCAATTTGATTGCTGGCCTCCTGCTGGTTGCCGGAGTAGGTTTTCACTTCATCGCCTACCTGCGCTTCAGCCGCGTCGTTCATTTGGCCATTAAGAAAGAGGAATGACCGCCCCCTTCAAGCCCAATTACCGGTATAATGGAGGCTAAAAGGAGTGATCACATGCGCCAAGCAAGACGTCGCCAAACCAAAAAGAAAAAATGGCCCAAGGTTCTCGGTATTATCGCCGGCCTGTTGGTCCTGTTAGTGGTCCTAGGAATCGTTTTCTTCACGCCCCTCAACAACACCTACCGCAGCGTCACCGGCAATGACACCCCCGCCGATAGCGCCGTGAAAAATGAGCTCGTGAAACGCATCGAAGCGCAGAAAACCGGCAACACCGCCACGGATAACCTGCTCGACCGCGCGGCTAATACCGTCAATTCCACCAAAATGAGTACCATTATCGCCGCCGCCAATGATGAGCAAAAAATGGCTACCTTGCTCCAAGACACCACTGGCGTCTCCAGTGCCACTGCGGAAGTCGCGGCCCGCACCTTATTCAATACGGATAGTCTCACGCCGCTACGTGAAGCCGTCGCCCAAGGCAATTACGTCAAAGCGTACCAGGCTTATGAGGATTTGGACACCAGTACTCTGACGCAGCTCAAAGCCACCCTTGCCCAATAGGAAAGAAGATGATGGTGTGGTGCGCTATCACAGTCAAGATGGCCGGTTGTTTCGCAATGAGCAGCTCAATGACCTGATGCGCCAAACTGGCGGCACGCCGCAAATCGTCCGCAAGCAAGGCCGCTATCTCTATCTGTTGATTGCTGCGGTGATTGCCTTAATTGCGGTCCATCTGACAATCAAAACGTTGGATGTCGTGCCGCTGATGTTTGTCTTCATTTTTGGCGGCTTGTATCTGCTGCGCGATGAATACATCATCCAACCCAGCGGCCAGGTGCTTGAGCTCAGCTATCATGACGTGGCGATTATCATGGGGAAGCAAAACCAACCACCCATCGTCTTCATTCCTGATGACGACTAACTGTACGCTGGTCATTTGACTGGCACTTTGTTTTAAATTCACTTTGGAGGTAAGTTCGTGTCTCATCAAAGATCAAATAACGCTGGGTGCTGGACGGTCGGCATCATTATCGTTGGCCTCGCCCTCCTGATCACCTACTGGTATCTCTTTTTGGCCGCGGCGGTTTTAGGTGGTGCGGTTTGGTACTACCTGCACCAAAAGCACGCCAAGGAAGCCGCCGCAGCGGCCGTGCAAGCCAAGCAAGCGGAAGCCGCCGCCCAGAAAAAGGCCATCGAAGGCTCTAAAGTCGACCGCATTCGGCAGTTCAAACAGTTGCTGGATGAAGGCGCGATTACCGCGGATGAGTTTGCCGCACAGAAAGCGAAGATCTTGGCGGAAGATGAAGACGAGGATGAGCTGAAGTTCTAAACCAGCCCGCTTGCCTCGCCCAGAAGGCAAACAAAAAGCTCCGAAATGCCTTTTAGATAAGGCATTTCGGAGCTTTTGTTTTGGCCTATGATCACCCGTATGGGAATCGAACCCATGATTCCGCGCTGAGAACGCGGCGTCTTAACCTCTTGACCAACGGGCAATAAACTGCTCGCACTCGCTCGAGCACATATAATAGTTTACAGGAATTCAGGCGGTTGTCAACAAGAAACCAGCCAAAATCCACCTGCCGGGCCGCTATCGCAACATGCTATACTAACACCGAGGTGATAAAGATGGATGTGATTTTCCACATTGACGAAAGCAGCAAATGGCCGGTAGTATTTGGCAACATCAAGAACTACCTGAAAACCGCGCAGGATCAAAATGTTTCAGGCCAAGTTGAGCTTCTGATCAACGGTGAGCCGATTGTCCAAGCCAAAGCGGACAGTGACATTGCACTCAGCGAACTGACCGCGTTAGGCGTTGAAGTCGCGGTGTGCAACAACGCCATGCGCAGTCACGCCATCACGGCCGCAGACCTACAGCCAGGCTTGACGGTCGTGCCGGCTGGGGTCTTCGAATTGGCCAAACGTCAGCACGAAGGCTTTGCCTATATCAAACCGTAAGCCGTCTGCTAAAAAAGGCCTCGCTGCAGCATTTGCAGCGAGGCCTCTTTATCAAGGTTGCGACAGGATTACTTCTTAACCACCATCGTCGGGTTGAATGTTTGATGCTGACAAGTCTGGCCGGCACGATCAAACATGGCGTAAACCCAAAGCCCGTTGATTGCTAGTGCGGCAGCACCGATTAATAAAATGACCATCTGCGTCATCCTCCTTTTTGCTAAAAATTCGGACTCCCCGCGGGTCGATTGAACATCGCCGTCTGGATAGACGCTCCGTGAAGATTCTTAATTCTTTCCTGAACATGTACTCTATTATACACAAACTTTACAAAAGGTCAAACCGTGTTTACAAACTTTTTTATTTTATCCATATAAAAAGTGGCGTCAGCTCACATCTGACGCCACTTTTATCGCTACATTGATTCGACTTCATCCGTTATCAGTGTCTTATTTCGTTGCTTTTGCCGATACATTACGTTTACGAAGCACCCACAGCATCGCCAGGACAAGCAGCCCGAGCAAAGCCGCAGCCGCGGCATTGCCGGCAAGCCAGCCAGTTGGCGTGCCATGCGTCAACACCCCACTGATGGACAGCAGAATGCCGGTCAACCCGATGATTGAGCCGCCAGCAATCAAACCGGAAGCCATACTGATACCATTTTGCACCCGGCCGGCGTTCTTTTCTTTGTTGCGACCTTCCACAATCAAGCGGACAATCGCGCCCACCAGGATAATCGCCGTTGTGGCCATCGGCAGGTAGAACCCAATCGCTACTGTCATGATTGGCAGTTTCAACAGGTGGAGCACAATTCCCATGGCAATGCCGATGAAAATAATGGTGAATGGCAACTTACCGGTGATGATCCCGGAGGTCAAAGCGGCAATCAGGTTTGCCTGCGGGAGCGCGAAGCTGGCATTTTCACTGGTATCCGCCAACTGACCCGCTAGCATCACAATCACCCCGACTACCGTAATGGTCCCCAACACCGCTGCAATCAGGAACCGGCGCTGCATTTGCGGTCGGTCAGCATGGACCAGCTCGGTGGCCTTTTGCGTTTGCGAGTAACCGCCGCCGATACTGATGGCGGTCACGACAAAGGTTGCTAGGAGCAAAAGCGATCGCAGATCAAATTCTGAGGTCCAGCCCATCACCACAAACAGCACCGTCAGTAATACTAACGAAGCAATAGTCATCCCTGACACCGGTAAGTTAGAGGTCCCCAAAGTGCCCGTCAAGTTCGCGGCCACCACCACGAAGACGAAGGCCAACACCATGGCCAAAGCGCCGCCGAGCAGGCCAATCATCAAGTTGCCAGAGAACAGCGAGCTGAGAATGAACACCGCCACAATGGAGAAGCCAAGCAGGAAGATGCCAAATTTCGACTTCTTTTCATTCCCTCCTAATGTAGCTTTCAACGAGCGGCCAATCACCGGAATCAGCTTGATGGCGCCGATTAGTCCGCCGGCTAGCATCATGCCGGCGCCTAGGTAGCGGTTATATGCACCGGCAATCCCATCAAAACCTAACGAGTTGACTGTTACCCCGGCGGCATTCCACACTTCATTGGAGCCATGCGCCATGTCGGTGAAGTACCCAATCAACGGCGCAATGGCGAAGTTAGCCAAAATTGAGCCGGCGAACATTTGAATGGCCACCTGCATCCCCACAATAAAGCCGATGCCGGCCAGCAGCGGGTTGACTTCCAGTTCAAACTTCCATTTGAATTCGCGCGCCCCATAAAGGACGAAATGATTATTGATCAGCCCAAACATTGAACCGGTCAGCATCGTCAGCAAGCCGCCGATGCCAAAACCCGCGCCCATCATTTTCAGGCCGGCTCCACCTTCCGCGCTAGCGCGAATGGTTTCGCTAATGGCCATGGCTTCTGGATAAAGCAAAGTATCTTTGCTGGCGACGATCAAGTGGTTTTCCACAATCGCCGCCGTACCAATCCCAAACAACACGCCCATGGTGCCGACTAGCACCGCTTCAAAAAAATTGATTTGCGCGCCGATCAACAGCACCGCCGGTAAAACAAAAATCATGCCACTGGCGATGGTTTCCCCACCGCTGGCCATGCCTTGCATTTCGTTGGTCCCGGCATAACCACGCCGCTTGGCGAAGGCGCGCACCACCGCCGAGCCGATGATGGCGCCAGGAATGCCGGCGGCCACGGTCAGACCAGCTTTCATGCCAGAATAGGCAGTAGAAGCGGCGAATAAAATGGCCAGCAGAATGCCGACACTTAAGGTAATAATGGTCCCTGTCCGGCCTGCTGCTTTGGCCGGGGCTTTCACCTTGGGGACGCTAGCTGGCTTCTCCATATTGGTTCCCCCTTATCTAAACCATAACTGTTTACCAGGTTTAACTTTAGCTTAGCATGTTCAGTTTTCTACATGCACTGATAACGGTCGTCATTTAACCAACTTTCTGCACAGCAAAAAAGTCGGCCGGTGGCTACCGGTCGACTCATCAAACCATCATCATTTTGTAGGATTGCCGAAATGTTGCTGGCTTTCCCCTTGTGAGCGCGTACACTAGAGGTAAGCAAGGGAAAGGAGGCAACCATCTTGGCCAACAAACCCGCCCTACCATTGGGCATCTTAACCACTGTGGCCGGCGGCATCACCCTCGTTGGCGGTGCCATCGCCTTAGCCAGCGGCATTCTGGCGATTCACAGCGCCATTCGCCGCTAGGCTTGCAGCTGATCGGCCATTTCCGCCAGCACCCGGTGTGTGAGCCGGCTTGATTCCGGTGCAATCGGGTTATCGGTTTGTTCCGCGACCGCCTTCACAAAGGCCTTGACCAACGGCGCAAAGCCGCGCGTCGTGAGCGTCGGTTCCCAGTCTGGGGCCTTGGTGCTAGTCTGGCCAGCTTTGGTGTAAGCCGTTAGCTGCGCGAGGTCTCGAACCCGGTAGACCCCAGCCGTCGAACTGACCGTCGCTTCTTCCAGGTTCGCACCGGCAACCAGGTTAATGCCGGCTTCTACCCGCATGCCATTGACGCCAAAGCTGATGGTGGCTTGTTGCAGATTGCCGTCTTGATCGGCGTGCATGCTGTAGCGCGGTTTGATGTCAGTTGGGAACCCAGCCAGCATCAAGGCGGTATCCAGCGGATGAATCAGCAAGTCAAAAATGGCTTCGGCCGGGGCTTGGCGATCAGCCACCCGGTTTTTCACCACTTCAATCACGTTCTTGTTTGGCACCGCCTGTAATTGTTGCATCAATGGCGCAAAGCGGCGATTGAAGCCTACTGTCAGTAGCCTCCGGTGCTGCGCCGCCAGCAGGTAGAGTTCAGTGACCTGCGCGGTGGTGGTGGCCAGCGGCTTGTCGATGAAGACATTCACATCTCGGGTCAGGAAATGCTTGGCCAGTTCAAAATGCGCCGGGGTCGCCGCATGAATCATCACCGCATCCAGTTTCAAGCCGTCCAAATCTTTGACATCCGTCCCCGCCATCGGCAGATGGTATTGGTTGGTCAGCCGGGTGAGCTTGGCCAAATCACGGGTGTCCAAATACCACTGCACCTGATCCTGCATCTCTGCATACACGGGCAAATATGCTTTTTGGGCAATATTACCAAGCCCGATAACCCCAATACTTAACATCTAATCACCTTTTCGTTTTTGATATCTTCACGCTAGCACAGCCCCTGCACCGGGTCAAAGGCGCCGGGTGAATTTAAGCGAAAAGTTAGGCGTCACGGAGGAGAAATAATGAAAAAATTGATGTTCCACCACTGGCACGGCAGCCGACCACTGAAGCTCATTTTGACCCTCATGTTGGGGGTGAGCCTGGCCGGCGCCACCCTCAGCGGCTGCAGCGACACTGACAGCAGTCCCAAAACCACGACCCATCACGTCAAAAAAGCGGCCAAGGCCTCCAGTAGCGAAGCCGAAGCCAGCTCCAGCGAATCCAGTGCCAGCGCGGCCAGCAGCTCGGCGCCGGCCCCAGCCACCACGACCAACCCCGAATTGGCCAACTTGGCTTACAACGGCACGCAAACCATCGACGTGAACGGCGGCAAGCCCACCTTTGACGCTGCGACTTTGAGCACCAGCCATGGCACTTGGCAAACCTACGCCGACCTCGATGGCCTGAACCGAGCAGTGGACGCTGAAGCGTTGATGAATAAAGCCATGATGCCGACCGCCGAGCGGGAACCCTTAACCTGGGATCCTACTGGTTGGCACAACAAGCGCATCGCAAGCGGCTACTTATACAATCGCAGCCATTTGATTGGCTATCAGCTCACCGGTCAGAACAACAACCCCAAGAATTTGATCACCGGTACCCGGTCGCTGAATAGTCCTGAAATGCTGCGCTACGAAGATGATATTGCCTACTTCATGAAAACTAACCCGCAGGCATATGTGCGCTATTCCGTGGTGCCAGTGTTCAAAGGCGATAACTTGCTGGCCTCAGGCGTGCACATGATGGCGCAAAGTGTCGGCGCCAGCGGTATCAGCTTCAACGTTTACATCTTCAACATTGAGGAAGGCGTCACCTTGAATTACGCCGATGGCACCAGCGTTGTCAACAGCACCCAAGCCAGCACGCAAAGCGCCGCCCCGGCGCCGGCCGCGAAAGCTAGCACCCCGGCTGCCACCACGACTCAGCGCGGTGACATGAATACCAATGATAGCGGCAAAATCATTGGGAACCGCAATTCACATATTTATCACGTTCCCGGTCAAGCCGGCTATCGCATGAACTCCAGCAACGCTGTCTACTTCCAAACCGAACAACAAGCCCAAGCCGCAGGCTATCGCAAAGCCAAACGCTAGGATTCAAAAAACGCCATGCCTTCAGCATGACGTTTTTGTTTCGCGAGATCCTTTCCAAGCCGCCGAAAATCACTCAGCCGCTAAAAGTTTCATCGCTTTATTAACTTGTTTATCCCGCATTAAGTTGGTAACTGCCTGAACGGTCTGAAGCCTTTTCTCATCGGCGGAGTTGTGCTTGACCTGATCGAGCGAGAACGTCTTGATTTTGTTCAACGCCGCTTGATTCCATTCCACCTCAATATCCTGTGACATGTTAAGCACCTCCCTTTTACTGTGCCAGTATTATAAGTGACATTAGTCAAAATTGTCAATTTTCATGTTAATTTCAAAGCTTGATTCAATGGTCTCAGCCTCAGCCTGGGAAGGATACAGTTTGGCCATTAGATTACGCCGAATAAATTGAGCCACTGCCGGCTGATTCATCTGCTTATTGGCAATTTTTAAGCTAATTGCATAAAGCTCATCGCCATCAACATTTTCCAACTCAAACCCATTCATTGAGAGCACGAACAAGGCAGTCAACAACGCCGTCCGTTTATTCCCATTGTGGAAGCATTGCGCGTCAGCGATTTTGAACCAAAAGGCAGCCGCCTTTTCAACGATACCTGGATATTGAACATGGCCAAAGAATTCTCCCATACAAGCATTAATGATGGCATCCAGTTTTTGAGGATCCTTCAACCCGTATCTCGATTCTTCGCGGAACAGTTTTTCAGCCATTTCATTGATGACTTCAAACATCGACAAGTCCGGGATCATAACCTCGGGACTAGCAACCAGCCCGACCGTTTCGACCGCTTTGTCTTCCAAAGATAGCTGCAGATAGCCCAAACCGCTTTCGACAATCAGTTGAGCTTCCACCTTGGTCCCCTTTGGCACGCGAAGCCCGGCTCGTGACGCATAACTATGCATCACCGCGATACTTAGGTCCTGAAATTGCTCTCTTTGCTCCATGTCGAAAAATTTTACATAGGGATGAACTGCGCCATTAATTGAACTCGCCTCTTTTTTCATGAACTGATTATAGCATGGCTTTGGTTCCAGCAATCCAAATAACCCTCAATGATGAATGACGCCATCCTTCTCAATTCACTTTTTGCCGATGGACTATGGGGCCATTACCACCGGAAACAAAAAAGAACCCGCAATGGGGTTCCAAAAATTCGATGACGGTAACCAATATAGTAACCAGCCACCATTTGCGCTCATTTATGGGCGCTGTTTTTTTGCCTTCGTTTCAGGTTCAAAATCGCTGTACCCCGCGCCACTACAGGCGAGCGTTCAGTTCCTTGGTCATATCTTCAAACCCAGGCCGGCCAAGTAGGGCAAACATGTTGCGCTTGTATGCTTCAACCCCTGGCTGGTTGAATGGGTTGATCCCGTTCAGGTAGCCAGAAATGGCAACGGCGGCTTCGAAGAAGTAGATCATGTAGCCCAAGGTGTAAGCATCTTGCTGTGGGATGTTGACGGTCATCACTGGCACGCCACCATCGGTATGAGCAAGCACAACGCCTTCGTAAGCTTTGCGGTTAACTTCGGACATCTTGCGGCCTTCGAGGTAAGTCAAGCCATCCAAAGAGCCTGGTTCTGCTGGGATTTCAATGTCGTGGTTTGGCTTTTCAACCCAAACGACAGTTTCCATCAGATTGCGGCGACCTTCTTGGATGTATTGGCCCAAGGAGTGCAAGTCAGTGGTGAAGTTAGCACTTGATGGGTAAATCCCCTTTTGGTCCTTGCCTTCGGATTCGCCCATGAGCTGCTTCCACCATTCGCTGAAGTATTGCAGCGTTGGTTCGTAGTTTTCCAGCAGTTCAGTCGTGTAACCCTTCCGGTACAAGATGTTGCGCAAAGCAGCGTACTGGTAGGCTTCGTTCTTGGTCAAATCAGCATCGCTGTATTCAGTGCGCGCGTCAGCGGCACCTTTCATCAACTGATCGATGTCGCCACCAGCGACAGCGATTGGCAGCAGACCAACAGCGGAAAGAACGGAGTAACGGCCACCCAAGTCATCAGGCACAACGAATTCTTCGTAGCCTTCAGCATCGGATTCGCTCTTCAAAGCGCCCTTAGCGCGGTCGGTAGTAGCATAGATACGGGACTTGGCGCCATCTTTACCATACTTTTCAATCAACTTGGCCTTCAGCACGCGGAAAGCGATGGAAGGTTCGGTGGTGGTACCAGACTTGGAAATGACGTTCAAGGAGAAGCTCCGATCGCCAATCATGTCGACCAAGTCTGCAAGGTAAGAACCAGAAATGGAGTTGCCGGCGAAGTAAACTTCTGGCAGCTTGCGGCCTGGTTCGTAGTTACGGAAGGTGTGGGATAAGAAATCAACAGCCATCCGCGCCCCTAAGTAAGAGCCACCAATCCCAATGGCCACAAAGACCTCGGAATCGTCTTGGATCTTCTTAGCTGCTGCTTTGATGCGGGCGAATTCGTCCTTATCGTAGTCAACGGGCAGGTCAAGGAAGCCGCGGAAGTCGTTGCCAGCACCGGTACCTTCGCGCAATTCCTTGTCGGCGGCGGTGACCATTGCTTGCATCTCGCCGAGTTCGTTGTCATGAACGAACTTGGTGAGCTTAGATGAATCAAATGAAATATGAGCCATGTGAATTCTTTCCTCCTATTGATTGCATTTCAACAAACTCAACTTTAATGGTCTAGGTTGCAAAATGCAAGGTAGGCCCTTTGAAAAAAACAAGTCTTAAGCAAGTAACGGCGCTACTTCATCAAGCCCAGCACGACGCCGCCAGCGATGATCAAAACCGAGCCGCAGGTGATCCAAACCATTTCCTTCTGGGTCTTGCGTTCGCCCAACAGGAAGATGGAGCCAAAGGTGGAAATCACAATGCCCATTTGGGACAGCGAGTAAGAAATCGCCAGCCCCACCTGCGCCATCGACACCAGCATAAAGACATTCCCTAGACCCCAGACCAAACCGGTAATGACATTCTTGCCGGTGGCCTTAGCGAAGGCTTGATGACCGATGGAAAACAGCAGGGCGCCAATCACCATGCCCACCGCTTGCGGTAGCACCACGGCAGACGCGCCAAGCGCCCCGGCTTTAACGATAATGGTATAGCCGGCATAACCCACGGTCGAGATGACCAAAGCGCGCAGGCCACCGCCAAAATTGACAATCCCTGGTTCGCCAGTTTTCTCCTTGCGCGAGGTCAAAATCGCCCCAGCAATCAGAAAGACCAAGGCTAGCAGACCCAAAATGACCATCTTGCCCGTTTTCCATTCGGCAAACAGCAGCGCGCCAGCCAAGGTATTCGCCACCAGCTGCATCCCAGTGGACATCGGGACGGTCAGGGAGACGCCGATGTATTTCATCGCTTGGAACTGCTGCGACTGACCGACACTCCAGAACAGGCCAGACAAAATGCCCAGCACCCAAACCTTCGTATCCAGCACGGGCTGCGTAAACAGATACGTGCCGATTCCGAAAATCAAGGCGCCAAAGGTCATGCCCAAAGTTTGCTGATAAGCGTTACCGCCTAATTTACCGCTGATCAGCCCGATTGACCCCCACGCCAGCGCGGGAATCAACGCAATGATAATTGCCATGTGTATTTTCCTCTTTTCATTCCATTGAATTTTGCACAAGGCAAAATGTTAACAATATATTCTAGCGTGATTTCGTTTTCAAAACAAGCCTAGCGCTCATGGCTCAAGCCTATGGAACCGTTTACCCATCGCAGTATTGGACCGGACCAATTCCCCGAAAAAGCCAACCACAGCCGCGTTATTTTACCCATACCACCAGCAATGAAAAAATAGTTTATTTTTCAAATATTTTACATTAGTGTAGACAATTTGCATTGGTGCTTTCAAATATCGAGCCGATTGGTTGCAGCTTTCAGAAAGCTGGTGCTGCGTGGTCCCATTAAAAAAGCCTGATTTAGCCAAGCTAAATCAGGTCAACGCTTGCGGCTCCGCGGTGACAGCAGGCGCCACAAGCCAAAGCCGAGGATGGTACCAATCGTATTAAAAATGACATCATCGATGTCTGCCACACCAGAAGCGAGGACGAACTGCAGCGATTCAATGGCAAGAGACAACAACAAGCCCCAGCCAATCACGCGCCAAGCGGCAATTTTGGTCCGCCGCAGCGAAGGCAAGCCGAAGCCAAAGGGAATGAACCATAGCACATTGCCAAATGATTGATACCACAGATCGATCTGGCTACCGAGCCGCAACTTAAAGGTGTTCACCAGCGGCGTCCAGTTAATCGCGCTCAAGGGTCGGTTCCAGTAGAAGTGAAGTTGCCAAGGATAGTACCACTGCCGGAACACCGTCAGCATCAGCAGTAAGATCACATAAGCACTGAACAAGATGACTTTCACTTCATGCCAAGCGTCAAACCGCCTGTGAAAAAGGAGCTTGAGGCCTAGGCGCAACAGCAAAAATAAACCTAAGTAAAGGAGGGTTTTATCCAGACTGTACATGATCAGGCGCACCAGCGGCCAATGATTGATGCGGCCTTCCAGTTGTGCTTGCACATAGCGATACACCGGACCCAGAAATAACATCCCCACCCCTCCTTTGCAAAGTCATTCACGTTGATTGTATCAATTGCGAGGCGGCGCTTTCAGCGGCCGATTATGGTTTAAATCATTCTTACGAAACCGATAGATGCCGGGTTTTGGTTTGCCCGGCGCTGCTCAGACAGGTACAATGATTGCGACTATCATTTCGAGGAGGATCGCCGTGAAACATTTCATCGAACGTTGCCGGACCACGCGGCTGGGCTTTTTGGCCATCCTACTCGGCCTGCTATGGGTGAAGACCCTTTTTGCTTACTATGTGGACTTTTCCCTCGGTGCGACCGGCTTTCTCCAACAATTACTGCTGATCATCAATCCGCTTGGGGTTGGCGCAGCGGCGCTTTCAATCGCGTTGTATGTGCGCAAACCGCGGCGCGCCTATGCCGTCGGGGTAATCATTTACTTACTATTAAATCTGCTGCTATTTGCCAATGTTTTATACTACCGCGAGTTCAGCGACTTTTTGACCATCAACACCATGCTGTCGGTGTCCAAGGTGTCGCAAGGCCTCGGGGCCAGCTCGCTGAATATGATGATTGGCCGCGATGTTCTTTACGGCCTCGATCTGATTTTGGCGGTTTTGGCTTATCTGGGTTACGGCATTCGCAATCTGTGGGCGTTTATTAACCATCAAGCGCTGCGCTGGCCGCATTTTGGCCTGAAACTCGATCACCAGCAGCCCGCCTATCACCTCCCGCAAGCTGTCAGCCTCGTGGCGGTGGCCTTTTTCGGCGTCACCATGGCGACCAGTGAGCTCAACCGGCCGAAGCTGCTGTCTTTAACCTTCGACCATAATTACGTGGTCAAATACCTCGGCCTCGCCCCGTTCACGGTATATGATGGCCTGCAAACGGCGCGGAATAATCAAGTCCGGGCCAATGCCGACAGTGCCGATATGGACACGGTGCTTAACTACACCAAGAGTCACTACGCCGCCCCCAACCAAGCCTATTTTGGTACGGCCAAAGGCAAAAACATCATCATTATCCATCTGGAAAGTTTCCAGCAATTCTTGATTGGCCAAAAAGTGAACGGCCAAGAAGTGACCCCGTTTTTAAACAGCCTGATCAAGGAAAAGGATACCCTGTCCTTCGACAATTTCTTCCACCAAGTCGGCAGCGGCAAAACCTCGGACGCTGAAAACATGCTGGAAACAAGTACGTTTGGACTTTCTTCTGGTTCCCTGTTCACGGCACTTGGCACCGATAACACCTTCCAAGGCGCACCTTCGCTGCTTCAGCAGTATGCTGGTTATACGAGTGCTGTGTTCCATGGCGGTTCCGGAAATTTCTGGAATCGCAATAATGTCTATAAGAGTCTGGGGTACAACTACTTCTTCGATGGTAATTTTTACAACCATCAAAATGGCGCAGCCACAGCCTATGGCATCAAGGACAAGTTGATGTTCGGTGAAACCATCAAATATATGGAACATCTCCAGCAGCCGTTCTATAGCAAAATCATCACGACTTCCAATCACTTCCCGTTCTTTATCACCGATCAGGACACAGACTTTCCTGATGCTGGCACCGATGATACCTACGTTAATGGCTATTTCCAAACGGCCCATTATCTGGACTCGGCTCTGGAAGAGTTCTTCGCCTATCTAAAATCGTCAGGCCTTGAACAAAATTCGCTTGTCATGCTGTATGGTGATCACTACGGTATGTCCGATGATCGCAACCAGACGTTGGCCAGTTTACTCAACGAAACTGACAATCCAACGGTGGCAAAACTTACCCAAAACGCCACCGCGGCAAACTGGGATAGTTTTGATAATACGCAGTTACAGCGAGTCCCACTGATTTTTCATATGCCTGGGCTTAAAGGTGGCATCAACCACACATACGGCGGCGAAATCGACGTCCTGCCCACCTTACTTCATCTCGTGGGGGTCGATACGCAAAACTTTGTGCAGTTCGGGACAGACCTGCTGTCGCCCAATCACGACACCACTGTGGCCTTTCGCAATCACGACTTCGTGACGCCAAAGTATAGTCTCGTAAACGGCAAGGTCTATGACAATGCCACTGGTGAGGTTGTGCAACCCGATGAGAAATTGCAAACCAAGCTTACCACCCTGCAAAAAGGCGTCGATCATGCCCTGGACCTTTCGGATGAATTAGCCTACAAGAACTTACTCCGGTTCTACGTGCCCAAGGGCTACACCCCATTCGACCCCGATCAGACGAATTTTTCACAAAGTTTGGCACAAATGATAGCGGTGGAGAAACAGGCCGGCGCTAAGTCGACCTCGCTCTTTTCCCAACACAATGACGCTTCTACAGTGAGCGATTTCACCACCGATGCCGAAGAAGTCAAAACCGACCCTGGTGTGCTCAGTGACTATCCCAAAAAAGTCGCCGCTCAGGTCAACGGCGAGGTGCAAACCGACACCAAAAAGAAGTAATAGAAGTAAGGCTGCGGGCAATGACCGCAGCCTCTTTTAATGCAGTGGTTTTTCTCGCCGTATTCACACTTTGTTCAAACCTCGCCACTATACTACTAGCATAAGGTAGGTGAACAACATGCGGTTCTTGGAACGAACGCTCAGCGCGATCGGGTATCATCGGCGCGCTTACGTGGGGGAATTCATTGGGGCCATGCTTTTTTGCATCGTCAGCATCATCCTGCTCACGAGCCAGTCCATCAGCCACATGTTGCGGCAGGAATTTCTTAATCGCCTCAGCCAGCTCGCGGGCCAAAGCAACAGTGCTTCAACTACGGTATTGACGGCGGTCAAAAATGGTTATCTGACCCTCAACCAGCAGTATCAGTTGGCTTGGTGGGGCTTAATCGGCACGACCGTGCTACTGGCTTTCGGTTTTGCCTTATGGTTCAGCCGCCGCCGCGCCCAAGAAACTGAAGCTTACTTACTCCTCGGTAAAAGCACCTGGGCGATTGGCGGGCAGTACCTGCTAGAAAGCCTGCTCATCTTTGTGCTCGCGTTTATGGCCACCAGCGTTTTAGGCCTTTTGGTCGGCAGTTTGGTCGGCGCGCACCTACTCGATCCCATCCGCACGGCATTAGGTCGCGCCATTAGCAGCAAAGTCACGGCCGGTAATTTGAAGCAGGCGGTGACCCATCTGTTTCAACACCAACTGACTGGCTTCAGTGGTGACGGTCTGTTTGTTCCTGGTCCGCCGCCTGGTGGCCTCAACCAAGGCACCCAGTTGGCCGGCGGCTTCACGACTTTGCTAGCTGGCGGCTTAGCGCTGGCTGGCGGTCAGGCCCTGGCACTCTGGGGTCAGCTTTGGCATCAGAAACGCCAGTTGGTTCACCATCAATAATCGTATCGGAGGCCTGTCTATGACGCTATTTCATCCGCAAGCAGCGGCTTTTCGCACCCAAGTTGAACAACTGTTTCACCCCGGCGTCATCAGCTTCATTTACACGCCCACCGAACAGCTCAAACCCCTTTCTTTAAGCTATACTCAGGCCTTTTTGGCGGCCGGCTGCGCCAAAGCGTTCGCCTTGATTGACCAGGAAGAAACTGGCATTGTGCCTTACCTCAGCGTGGAGGCTAATTTACTGATTAATGGCAAGGCCGCTTCGCTTAACCGCCTCGCCCCGGCCTTGCGCAACGATGCCGCGTTTCTGGCGCAATCGGCAACGCAACTCAACCCGGCGCAAAGTCTTTATGTCCAGTTCTTCCGCGGTCTACTCGGCGACCGGCAAGTGATTTTAATGAATGACTTTCCCGCCAGCATGGACATTCAAGAAATTCGGTTGTTTCTCAATACTGCCACAGCAGCGCTACATCAAAGCGCATCGCGGCTGGTGATTTTAACGGCCGACGAAAATTTGATCACCGCGCATCCGGACACCAGCTGGTCTGAGGCGCCGAGCCTTACCCCAACAACGGCCAAACGTGGCCAAGACATCATTCACCGCTGAAAGGCAAAGTCCCTTTTTGCCACCTGCTATTGACGGTCACCCACCAATAAGACTAAAAAACACGCCTGAGCGTTGGCTGCTCAGGCGTGTTTGCGTATCGAGTGTGGGTTTAATAGCGATTGTCGTCTTCCCCTGGCGCGGTATCCTTCAGCTGATCCAGCAGCGCCATGTCGGCGGCGCTGATTTCAAAATCAAGCTGGGTATTTTCAGCGATATGCGCCGGGCTGGTAGCTTTGGGTAGCGGCAGTAGCCCTTTTTGTAGCACATAGCGAATGGCGACCTGCGCCACGGTGGCCTGGTAGTGATCAGCCACGGCTTGCACGGCCTCGTTGTTCAGCAAAAAGCCGGTGGCCAGCGGTGAAAAGGCCTCAACTAACAGGCCGTGCTGCTGAGCGCACGCGACATTATCATCCTCGGTAAAGCCAATGTAGTACTGCAGCTGCAGCGCCATCGGCTTGATGGTGCAGTGCGCATACAAATCCTCCTGGTCGCGGACGTTGAAGTTAGAAATCCCAATCGCCCGCACCTTCTTGGCTTGGTAGAAGGATTCCATCGCCCGCCACACGTCACGGTTTTGCTTGCGATAGTCTTCGCCAAAATGATCCCATGGCCACGGCGCATGAATCAAAAACAAGTCGATATAATCCAAATCCAGGCGCGCCATGGATTCATCGAACGCCTTCAGCGCGTCATCATAGCTTTTGGCATGCGCCGGCAGCTTCGAGGTGACAAAAATCTGATTCCGAGGAATGCCAGAGTCGCGAATGGCTTGGCCCACACTGGCTTCGTTGCCATATTGCCAGGCAGTGTCGATATGCCGATAGCCTTGGCGCAAGGCCTCAGCCACAGCCTGATAGGCGGTGTCGCCATTGGGAATCTGCCAGGTGCCAAAGCCCACTTGGGGAATGGCCACCCCATTAGGCAGGGTGTAAGTATCAGTTAAAACGGACATAAGCTCACCTCAATTAAAAT
This sequence comes from Lacticaseibacillus salsurivasis, assembly GCF_036246225.1. Classification (NCBI taxonomy): domain Bacteria; kingdom Bacillati; phylum Bacillota; class Bacilli; order Lactobacillales; family Lactobacillaceae; genus Lacticaseibacillus; species Lacticaseibacillus salsurivasis. Next base: position 261,337 of record NZ_BTTP01000001.1, on the reverse strand, counting down.
ATTTATCATCAAGTAGTATAGCACGTTCCTGCCAAGGCTTTGTCCCCGGTCTTGCTCCATTAATTAGACTTGGTACTTGCCAAAAGCAAACGTATGTTCGTATAATGAACCACGAGGTGAGCCGCATGTATGAATCAGAACCCAAACGCGTGATTTTTTTGATTGATAATAAGTCCTTTTACGCTTCGGTCGAAGCCGTTGCCCGCGGCTACAATCCCCTGAAGACGATTCTGGTGGTGATGTCTGAGCAAGCCAACACCAATGGCGGCCTTATTTTGGCCACTTCCCCATTAGCCAAAAAGTTGTACGGCTTGCAGGCAAATGTCAGCCGCCAGCGCGATTTGCCTGATGAAAAGCATCTCTTAGTGGTGCCGCCGCGCATGAACTTGTATATCAAACGGAATTTGCAGATCAATGATATTTTTCGCCGCTTTGTCGCTGATGAGGACCTCTGGCCTTACTCCATTGATGAGTCGATTTTGGATCTGACCCATAGCTGGCGCTTATTTGGCGACTCGCCGCTAGCCGTAGCCAAGCTCATTCAGCGCACGGTGCGCAAAGAATTGGGTCTGTATACCACCATTGGCATCGGCGAAAATCCGGTGCAGGCCAAGATTGCCTTGGATGTGTATGCCAAGAAAAGCCCAGATCTGATTGGCACCATCAGTTACCAAACGGTGCCCGATAAAATCTGGACCATCACCAACCTGACGTCGGTTTGGAGCATTGCTGATCGCACCGCGGCCCATCTGAACCGCTTGGGCATCCATACCATATACGAGCTTGCCCACGCTAATCCTTACCTGCTCAAAGCGGAAATGGGCGTCATCGGCACGCAGCTCTTCGCCTTGGCCTGGGGCATCGATCGCACCAAGCTGGCCAAACGCGTCAAGGTCCGCAGCTCCAGCATCGGCAACTCCCAAGTGTTGCCCCGCGACTACGCCATTCAAAGTGAAATCGAGTTGGTGATCAAAGAAATCGGGGAACAAGTCGCCGCCCGGCTGCGCCATCACCACAAACAAACCAGTTGCATCAGCTTAGGCATTGGCTTTTCCTATGCCGCCAGTGAAGAAGCCGGTCGCGGCGGCTTTAGCCACAGCTTGCGGATTGAAGCGACCAACCGCAACGATGAGCTGATTGCCGCCCTGCTCCTGCTGTTCCGTCGCTATTGGCAAGGTGAAGTCATTCGCAACGTGGCCGTTTACACCAGCCGTCTTAGCGCCGATGCCGGCGAACAGCTAACGCTTCTGACCCCGATTACTGAGCAGGTCCACAAAAGCGACCTGGCGCGCACGGTGGATGCCTTGCGCAATAAATTCGGCTTCACCACCGTCGTCTATGCCAAAAGCAAGCTCCGCGGCGGCACCGCCATTCAGCGGGCCAGTTTAGTCGGTGGCCATAACGGAGGGAATAGTTATGAATAAAAATCGCGATTTAAAGCTGATTGTCGAACGCCTGCAGCCCCATTTTCACCGTCGCAGTCAGGTGCGCTACGCCATTTTAATTACCAATGATCCCTATGATCACACGTATAATTTTTTCTTTAACGAATACCCGACGGCCCACCGCCAGCGCTCCATCCCTTTGCACAGCGTGACTGGCTCACTGACAGAGCTGGAAGCCTTAATTCAGGCCCTGCGTCACAGCGTCAACTTCAGCCTGGAATTCACCGGTTTTGCCGGGCTGCGGTGGCCGAGTTCAGACCGGCTAATCGAACCGAAGCGCGAACGGGCGGAATGAAGGCGTGAGGCTGAGACAAAATGCGGTTTTAGCCCAGAGGATAAGCCAAACGGCCTGTAAAACCCGAACTTAGGTTTTGCAGGCCGTTTGGCTTATCCGGCTAGGGCGTCGCATTTTGGCTCGTACTGTACTGGAATAGTCGTGATGCGGTTGTGACGCTAAATTATGTCACAGCCCCCTAGCCTTATAACGAAAAATGAAAGGCTTGATCATCGGCCAGCGTCATCGCCGCGGCTACATCCACGCCATACTGCTCACCAACTTGGTGCAAGATATAGTCGCGCACCTCGTCATGCAGCAGATCATCCAGCGCCAGTTCAAAGGCATTCATCCAGCTGCCGCCGCGTTGATGCCGAATTTTTGTCGCGGTTAACAACTGACGATACAGCTGACGCCCGGTAAGATTGATAGCCACCGTAAGGCAACATTTTTGGCCGTGATCCAGGTAATGCAGGGTTGCCCGCCGCAAATGAATGAACCACCCGCTCACCAAGAGTCCTACCCCCAGCAGCGCACCAATCAGTAGCAACGCCACCAGAAAACTTAAGCTACGACTCAGACTCATGGCCGCGGCGCCGCCGGCTAATAATAGCGACAGCCACACAATCAAAACTACCAACAGCAAAGCAGGAATCATCACCATTAAAGCCACTAAACTCCCAAATAGTACCTTGATCAGCCGACTCATCGGCAACGCCCCCCAACGCTTGTCGAACGTAAAAACCCACGCCGCAACGTGGGTTTTGCTTAAAAATTAGAATAATACTCATTGTTATCACTTGCAAGCTTAATTTTTACTCAACAGAAATTAATGAAACGTCGGTCACGCCCCGTGACTTTTTCAAACTGGTCAGCAGGCTATCCACCGTGCCAGTCAGATTACTGATATCAAAGGAAATGACGACACTCGCCCAGTCGTGAATCGGGATATTCTGGTTGATGGTAATGATGCTGGCATTGGCGCCAGACAGCGTGGTGAGCACTTCTGATAAGATGCCGCGGTCATGATGGAGCATTAAGGAAATCACGGCTTTGCGCTGCGTCAACCCAGTATCCGGCAAGAACACGTAGTCCTTATACTTGTAGTAGGTCCCGCGGCTAATGCCGACTTCCTTGACCGCCTCTGACACTTGCCGCACCTGGCCATTTTCAATCAGAGTCCGCGCCTTGATCACCTTTTCCACCACATCCGGCAAAATGGTGCTGTCCACGATATAATACTTGTCCACGCCGTTCCCCTCGTTCCCCGTCAATTGATAGCCTCATTGTACCATGATACGTGAACAAGTGGCCGAGAATTATGACGCAAAAAAAGTGCCGGTTTCCCGACACTTACGCTACATCTGATGAATGGCGGTGCAGAAACCGGCGCACCACCCGGATGAGGTGGAAAAAGAAAACGCCAACCAGCACCAGGCCCCACAGGCGCCAAAGCAGGCGGTGCGACCCGGGCTGAAGGCCCAACCAAAGTAGCAAGCCGCCAATCACCAGACCCACACCAGCAACAACCAGCGCTGCTACCAGTCTTAACCAAGGATGCTTCGTGAACTCAAAGCTCGGCGTCAGTAGCCACGTCCCAACGAGTTCCAGCAAGAAGTTCATCGTGACCTCCTTCTGCTGTCCACTGACAGCTGGGGGTTAGTTCGTGTGCGTAATCGGTGCCTGCTGTGGCGCGGTTTCCTCATCTGGGAAGGTTAAGGTGAAGGTCGTCCCTTCATCTTTTTGCGATTGCACGTCGATGGTGCCGCCGTGCAAGGTCACCAGCTGATGAACAATCGCCAGGCCCAGACCGGACTCACCGTACTTGGTGTTTTTCCGCGAAGGATCGGCCTTGTAGTACCGCTCCCAGATATTCTTCACCTGGTCTTCGGTCATGCCAATCCCGGTGTCGCTAACCGCTAGCTCGGTTTGATGGTAGCCGGGCTTGGCGGAAATAGTGATGGTGCCGCCTTTGGTGAACTGAATCGCGTTTTGGGCGATATTAAACAGAATTTGCACGAAGCGGTCGCGGTCGGCATAAACCGGCACGTTCGCCGCGGCGTCCAGCACTAGGGTATCATCGGCGTCGGCGGCCTTTTGCTTGAGCTGCACCATGATATCATTCAGCGCTTCAGTGGCGTTAAAGGTTTGCTTCTTGAGTAGAATTTGGTTGGTGCGAATCTTCTCGTAGTCGAGGTTTTCGTTCACCAAACGAATCAGGCGCTTGGTCTCATTGCGCATCAGCTCAATCGACTGGCCCTTGCTTTCTTCTGGAATGGCATCATAGGCCAGCCCTTCCAAAAGACCGTTGATGGTGGTCAGCGGCGTGCGCATTTCGTGGGCCGCATCGGCCATGAACTGCCGCCGCCGTTCTTCCTGGCGGTGGATCTCGGCTTGACTATCACGCAAGGAACCCAGCATATCCTGGAAATCGTCGGCCAAGCCGGCAATTTCATCGTGACTGCGGGACTTGATCTCAACATCCACGTCATAGTTACCTTCTGCCACTTGGTGCGTGACTTGCCGCAACCGGTTGATCCGCCCGACCTGGTAGCGCGCCAGCAAGTAGCTCAGGACAATCGCCACCAGCATCGATAGCAAAAAGGCGATGAACAAGTTGTATTCGGTTTTCTTGATGGAAGTTTGAATGTTGTCCACTGGCGCAAAAGCCGCAATCACGAACAACAACTTACCAGACAAGAACACTGGCTTGTAGTAGATGGTCATGCTTTGCTGCTTGCCGTTGCGCGGATTAGTGGTTAGCTCTGGCAGCGCCACCGATTCGCCTTTTTTTAGCTGCTTCCAGTACTTGCTAGCGATGGCCGCACTGCGCGGCGTGCCAGCAAACTGCGGATAACGGGCCGTGTTGTCCGCATCGTAAATCATGAAGTGGACATTTTGCTTTTTGAGAATGTCTTCTGAATGCTGAATGAATTGCGTATCGATCAAGTAAGTACTGCGATCCACCGCGCGGTCAGTGAGCACATCAGTGTATTGTTCCAGCTGATCAAAACTGTTCTGCCAGACGTTATTCGAAGTGGAGCGAATGAACATGACCGAAATAATGGCCATGGCCACCAGCAGGACCCCGAAAAACGCGAGCATTTGTTGATAGAGTAATTTCACTGATCAAGCCCGGTGTCGTCAAACTTATACCCGACGCCCCAGACCGTCTGGATGATTTGCGGTCCGACCTTTTCGATTTTCTGCCGCAGTTTTTTGATGTGGGCATCCACAGTCCGTTCGTCGCCATAGTATTCATAGTCCCACACCAGCTGCAGGAGCTGCTCCCGCGAGAAGACTTGCTTAGGGTTTTGCGCCAGCGTGTGCAACAGGTCGAATTCCTTCGGGGTCAAATCTGGAATCTGCTCACCATTCAAATACGCCTCACGGGTTTTGGTGCTGAGTTTGAAGTGGTCCGTCACGACGTCAAAGGCCTCACTGGCCTCAGGGGCATCAGTGGTGGCATCGCTGGTTTCCGCACGGCGGTGTAAAGCCTTAATCCGCGCCACCAGGGTGATCGGGGAAAACGGTTTGGTAACGTAATCGTCAGCCCCTAGCTCAAGCCCCAGCACCTGATCGCTTTCGGAGTCGCGCGCTGTCAGCATAATCAGCGGCACCGTGGTGGAAACTTTACGAATCTCCTGGGCCACCTGCATCCCATCCATTTTCGGCAGGTTCAGATCCAAAGTGATGATGTCAAAGCTGTTAGGCGCCGCGTTGAACATGGCCAGCCCTTCCTCGCCATCATAAGCATTTTGAACTTCCCACTGCTCCTTTTTGAAAAACATATCCATCATTTGGGCAACGCTTTCGTTGTCTTCAATCATCAAAATTTTCATTATCTATCCTCACAGTCTCAAATGGTGAAGTGCCGTTAGTGCTTCAGATTAAGCCTAGCACGAGGCCCTCGCTTTGACAAAGGTTTTCGCCCCGTGGTATGCTGGTGTGTACCAGATTTATGGGGACGTAATGGTCTCGACATTGGTCGTTTCGCCAGTGGTGCACTCCGGAGGCTCGGCTCCGTCATCAACGGAACACAGTTTATTAACTGCAAACAATAACGAAACATCTTACGCTCTGGCTGCCTAAGCAACCTTAGCGTGATCCTCCCGTTATCGCTCAAGTAGCGGACCTGGGTCTCAAATCATTGAGCTACGGCTAGTTTCTCCCACCTGAAGGGCTAGCAAGAGACCATCAGGTTAGCTCCAGGCGGTTAGCCCTGCGCGTCGGCGCGCGCCTGAAGTGAACTTCTAAGTAGGCGCACTATGAGTGTAGAGCTGCTGGTAGAAAGGCTGATGGACACGGGTTCGATTCCCGTCGTCTCCATTTTTAGCACTTTGTTGCTTTTCGTTGAACGCTGGAATGCCGTTAAATAGGCATTTTGGCGTTTTTGTTTTTTGTTGTTTTGCGTTGTTTTTTAACCATTTTGGACAAAAATGGGACAAGACCATGATGCTATAAACCCTTGAAGAAACTGTGATTTAGGCGTGATAAAACAAAAGCAGGCCCGATTACTCAGTCCCGCTTTTTGTATCCCGGCCACCACCTCGTCCGCACGCTTTCTTAATCGCTATAACCTCGCGTAAAGATCTGTTAAGAACCTCGAGTTCATGAACATTGGATACTGCTTGAGATCGGGCGTCTTTTCGTAATCAATACCGTGTAGAGCACGAAAGCCAACCTTTTGATAAAACGGCACCGCTTCATTCAATGCAAATAGCACGACTCCCGAAAAGCCAATCCCGTGGTCAATATATGCCTCAGCCACATTTTTCAAAAAATTAGTCATCATTAGAGTGCCAAAGCCTTGTCGCTGATAATGCCAATCAATAGCGAAATAGCTCAAATCAACGGCCGGAAGGTCAATTACATCGCCCTGTGTCATAGAATCAAGCTCTGCGTCGGTCAAAATTCGTTCTGCTTTCAACGGCGCGAAATCAGGGGCTTCCAGACGAAAAGTGCGGACAGAAGAAGTATAGAACCCAACAAGGTTGCTACCATTAACCATCAAGGATGTCTGGGACCGTAGTTCATCATCAGCAAGTGTTGCATTATTCAATAAAAAATCATCAACCACCGGAACCTGGCTACTAAAGCCAGCCAAGTCGAAGATTGATGACAGTAAAGGGTAAATATCAAGTTGGTAGTTACGGGAATTCAATTACCTATCTCCAAATCGATGACTTGTGATGTTAGCCTTCGGTGCCGACCTTAGGAACTTCGCAACTGTCTGAACTGACGCTTCATACTTAGCGTCTCTTGCAGGGCGGATAATTCTCAACGCCCGTTTTAGAGAGTCTTGATCCTTAAAGCGCAATACACTGTTTATGTCCATTTCAGCCATAGGTAATCCACCCCTTTCTTAGATTATTGTATCACGCGTAGTGTCAAGCCTGTGGATAAGTGACTCGAAAAAGCTTCCGTTACGTTGACACGTAGGCCTTTTTCAGTATTTCGTGATAGCCGCCATTTCTAGCAAAAGCCTGATATATCGCGTTTCTTCGCTTTTCAAATTATTTCCAGTTATCCACAAGAAAAAAGCCCCATCCGCCGAAGCGAGTGAGGCTAATTTGCCAAAAACGGCGATTTTGCAAAATAGGTTTGGCGTTTCGGCGACTTATTTTTCCATATTTTAAAGGGGTCGAAATCGACCCCTTTAAATATCAGAAAGGAAGTGTGCCTGCATTGAGTCGCTCCTGCAAGACAATTACCATGCGGGAACGATTGCTAATCACGCCGTCATGCTTAGTGCCGAGAGCCCGTTGCATGGCCTTGATGGTTTGCGGGCCAAGGTATCCGTCTACACGAACTCCCAAGTTCTGCTGCATCGCGGCAATGACACGAGAACCACCACGGCCAATCTGCACGCCACGCACGTTGTTGGTGCGGATCTGTCCGCTGATGATGCCATCAACGGTCGTGCCTTCGTGGCGCTGCAATGCGGCCGTCACTTCACGGCCCCAGTATCCGTCTACCGTCAGCACAGAACGTGCCTGACTGGCGGTTTGAAGGATTTCAACATCTGACCGGTTGACCCAGCTCATGATTGAGCCCAGCAGCACTTTATTGCCGCTAGTTTGAATGACCTTGTAAGTTCTGCCTTTCACCCAATTAGGAATGGCTGTGCCGTTTGCATAGCGCTTGGCACTTAAGTTTACCTTTACCGCATATCCTGCGGAGATGCTAGACTTGTGAGTATTGTTAGCACTCTGACCGGCATTAGTAGCTGGTGTCTTCGTATCAGGCTTAACAATCACTTTACCAGTATCAGTAGTAGTTGAACGTCCATAACCATTGTCTGTAATACCAGTCAAATCAACACTGGCATCCAAGCCAGGGGTGCTATAAGCATCTGTGAACTGCCACATATTGATGCCGTCCATTGACGGGAAGTAGTTAAAGTTCGGAGCTGTGACTGTCCTTGTCGTTGGGTAGGAAGCAATCCATAGGCTAGTTGGAAAGGCCTTATTAATCTGTGAGTAGTAGGTATGGTCGTTCAAGTAATACTTACCTGAATACAGAACTGGCGTGTACCCAGCGGCTTTAACTCTCTGCAAGCCATAGATAATTGTATTAGTGTTAGCCTGCTTGTTGCCAGATGCACCGGCTTCATAGTCCAGGGCCACAATAGAACCCTTTGGTGTTTGTACCATCGGCAAAAACTTGTCCATCGCCGCTTTAGCAACAGGGATACTACCACCAACTTGATACCAGATATAGGTATGGGCGTGCTTGCCGGCCGCAATAGCCGAGCTTACCTGAGTGCGATAAGTGCTCTGTACGACATATAGGCCGTTATAGGTGCCCCCTACCTGAGCAATGACTGCCTTACTTGGAGCGTTGCCATACTTACCATAATTGCCTTGATAAACCGACCAATCAAGGACAATGTCTCCCTTTGCTGAACGAACCTGCGTTGGCAAGGCAAAAGAAATAGCCGCCAAGATGGCGACTAGCAAGGCGGTGAATTTATTTTTTAGCTTCATGATGCCCTCCTTATGTTAATGAAAAAACTACAAGCACTGGAGCTAGCTTAGCCTCAGTAACTAAATACGTAGCTTTTTCAATTGCTTTGTCATTGTTTCTTTTTTCTGTGCAATCTTTACTCGGCCTTATACAGACACGCCCATAGAGAAATAATCGTGAAAACTAAACAGCATGTCAAAAGTCCTCGTATAATCATTACTAAAACATTTTGCATTCCCGTAGAAACTTCCGCCATTCCAATCGTGGCATAAAGTGCAAAACCAATAAGCGCAAAAACTGGCAAAATGAATACAAGCAAAATGATGTCTAACTTTAAATTACACATTCTATTTACCCCTTATTGCTGTGAAGCAACAGATGCGGGGGCCAATTGAGCTTTAACTGCATCCGCAGCGGCTTGAGCGGCGGCAGCCACTTTTTCTTGATTAGATGTATCCTGATCTACTGTCTTTTGCGGGTAGGTTTCAGCTAGACTATCTTTCAAGTCTGCGTATGCCTTTTCAACCGCGTTGGCAATCGTCTGTTCGTCTGTGCTGGTGAAGCCAAGCGATTTTAACCCATCTTTCACAGCCTGAACAGCAGTCGATTTCTTGACGGCGCCGTCAATAGTTCGTGTCACACCGAGCTGTTCTGCCGCTGTAACCGCAGCATTTGCCAACGGGCCTAATACCTTTACCAAAGTTAATGCCTGTTTGTTAGCCAGCAACTGTTTTGAAATCCAAGCCCCAATGATTGGGACTGCTGCTACTGCAAGTGATACTAATAGTTCTGTCCAATTATTCATCCTCATTATCTCCTTTAATGCCTACGTGATCTTCCAAACGGGTAAGCCTGGTTGAATGACTCCCCAGTTCCTGACTGTGAACCCTTTGTGTATCCAGAATGTCATTAATTACTTTCTCCTCATTCTGGAACCTTTGGTCAAACTTAAATCCCAAATCTTTAATATCTTCTCGTAGCGGATCGAGTGCAATCTTTTTAAATAGCCAACTACACAGGCTAACTAGTGTAGCGGTCAAAGTTGCAAGCCCTACCCAATCGCCAATTCCATAACCTAAAAAATTCACATTGTTTCACTTCCTTCCACAAAAATACCGCTAGGCGTTTGCCCCAGCGGCGTAGTCATTACCGGTAATCCATTTGTACTCATCCGGTGTTATCGTCAGTCCAACGTATGGCGCGATGTCGATGCCCCAGCTGTTCAGTAGCACGCATTGGTTATATTCACTCATGCACTCGCCTCCAGTTTTGCCACCTTGAGCATCAGAGCGGCAATCAACTGCTGCTCGGCCGTGGGAATCACCTTATTGGCTTCTGCTTCAAGCTCTGCCCGCTTGTCCTCATCGGTGGTTATAATGCCATCTGCTGATACCTTTGAGGCTCCCAAACAGATGCCAGCCAAGTCTGCCGGGGCTACCTCAACTGCCTTGCTAGTGTCAAACGGAGCTACCCATTCTTTTCCGTCATAGAACTCCTGCTGATAGCCTATGATGTAGCCATCGGAGTCCAGTGTAAAAAGAACTCTGATTTTTTCTTTGGTTTCCATGTTAAGCCCCCTAGAATGCATATACTCTTGTAGCAACATACCGGTTATTATTCCCCGTTTTAGAAATGTCATTTCCGGCAATTCTGGCGTTATTTATATATACATATTTTTCTACCTGAACCAGATTAGATGTATACATGACAAAAGTCATAGCGCCATTGTTATTGTTGGCTACCTCATCTTTCCAAATTGGGGTAACCCAGTAGCCACCAGTCTTGTCGACCGGTCCACTCCCGTTCCCATATCTATTCCAGACTATTTTCCAGCCATTAAGACAATCCGATATTGGTATACTCGGCGTTATAGAATCGACATCTGACATATAAAGAACGCCGCTCCACAAAAGAGTCTCGACGTTGTCTATCTGTGACGCAATCTGACCATCTATGACACCTGTATAGGTGGCACTGCCGTCATGATAGTATAAATCTAGCTCACCCTTTGATAGTGAAGCCATGTTAGTGGCAGACCCGTTATTTGAAAGGCTAGTGAAAATTCCGGAAGGACCCAAATAATTTTGAAATGTCTGACTCGTGCTTTGGTCAATAGTGCCATCAACTGAATAGGTGCCGTCCTTTATATCGACATTGCCACTACCAGTCAAATTGTCCTCATTAGCAACTAAGTCAAGGGGAGACTTAGAAAACGTAGACTTAATCTCAGAACCGGATATTGATGCCCCTGTGATGTTCCCGCCTTCATCAATGCTAAAGGTCCCAGAGGTGTTGCCAAAAGTGGAGCCAGTAATGTTTTTGCCAACAATGTTCTGCGCGATTAGACTTGACTCGATTGGCGTATCATTCCATTGCTGTCCGCTCCAAGTTTTTGCAGATGCAGCTACCGTGTTGCCGTCACCATCCGTCGTTGCTGGCGTAATCCATACGGCGTTAACTGGCAAATTAGTTGTATCAGGCGCAGTAGCTGACTTGAGGAAGGTTCGTGCAGTGTTAGCCGTTGATTGTGCTTTTTCGGCAACTTGAGCAGCGTTGGTGGCAGTTGTCTGAGCAGCAGCCGCATTAGTCTGAGCGGTGCTGGCTGTTGCTTGTGCTAGTTTTGCCGCCGTCTTGAGGGCCGCTGAAACCTTATCTGCTTCTATTTTGTAATCGCCTAGTGTAGCGGTGCTTGAACTTGGCAAGGAATAGCAGCGAGAAAGCTCAAGCACTCGTGCTGAAACATACAGATTTCGCTTTTCATCTGCCACATGAATCGTATCGCCAATGCTGATGTTGTCCGGAATGAATGCGAAGTCTACTGTATAGTTGGTAACTGGTGCTGCATACTGCTTTAAGTCGCCCAGCGCCGACTGTAATAGGTCTGCTTGCGTAGTAGCTTCATAATCCCGCCACTGGTTCAAGTATGACCCATGAGGGTCTGGTGTTGACTTCTTACGCAACCGTGAATACGAACGGTTGGCAACAGTATCGAGAAGTGTCCCATCGCTGTACAGGACATAGCGGCCATCTGGGTCAGTCCACTTGTAACCTTTTAGCGTGATTGGTGAGTTAGCTCCATCCGGGGTAGCACCACGCGCATAAATAGAAGTCAACAGGCCAGTTGAATCGCTGGTTGTTTCAATCTTATTTAATTCGCTACCAACCCGAAGTGTCACACCGTTATCGGCGCCTCGCTGGTGAACAACGTTCAGATAAAGGTGCTTAGGTGTTGTCCCCTCAATTTGGAATGAGTAGTATATTTCTACGCCAAATTCTGTGGCTACAGAATTCATGCGGTCATATGAAGACTGCTCGCTAGAGAATGTAAGAGTGCGAACATTAGCCGGAATCTCGTTGACGCCGATTTCCCAGCCGCTGTCTGCACAAAATTGATTGAAGTATTGTTCAAAGGTCATGGCTTTAGCAGCAGTATATTCTGGCACCACTTCGTCTGTCAGGTCATTACCGGCGTCCATTCCAGAGAATGATATGCTATTTTGACCATCATCTGTTATCCCAGAAATAGTGATGAAGTGACCCCTACTGCTCTCATCTTCATACAAGATAAAATTAGTGTCAGCACACATCGCTACAGCCTGCTCGGCATATCCGTTTTCATAGTACAAAGTCCCTGTTAACAGGGTCGTGGCAACTGTGGTCGACTGCGTTTCTAATTCGCCAGCTATCCTAAAGTGACCGTGGTTAATTCCAGCCACGCCAAGTACGTTATAGTCGCGGTCCGTAAAATAAAAATCCATTTAGACAAACGCCTCCTCCCAATTTATTTCCACTTTCGGTAATGTTGCCCAGTTGCTAGCGCTAACCTCAATTGTGTTTTCTCCAGGATCAATACAAAATTCATCCCAATGATTTCCAATTGTCTGTAAGGTCGGGTCTTCAACACCATTAACCAACACACGCTTGTTTATGCAGTCAACCATTACCACATCGCCCGAGGTCCAACGATTTGGCAAGTCTTTCCAGTAGTCAACGTTAACCCATTGAAAGAGGCTGTCAGACCAATTAGCAGTCCAACCTGTCCAGTTGCTAAACCCTGCCATCCATCCTGTGATTGAGTCAATCGGTGTATTTGCCAGCCCCTCAATGGTAAATGGAAATAAAAGTTGTGCTGAGTTCTTAATTCCCGCGTTTGACATACTAGCAATCTTGCTGATGATGAAGGTCAGCTTATCACCCGCTTTTTTTATTTCAAAGTTGTATGCGCCATTAGTAAACTTACGCCTATCTAAGTTTTGAGAAAACATGATTGCGCCATTGGCCCACCCCTCAACTACCAGCGTGTCGGTTGTGTTTGAACTGTCGCGAATCACAAAGCTGACAACTATGTCATCGCCAGACTGTAAGTTGATTTCCGCCCGGCCTGCTGCCGTTCTATTCGTGCTAATATTCATTCGGTTCGCACAATAAAAGTTGCCCGTGTTAACCCCTGCCGCATTGGCAGGAATAGAGCCATGTATGGTTGGTCCCGCCCAGTGCATGGATGAAGTGCGATTCAAGACCGGCGTTGCCGCATCTGGGGCCTTCGCATAGTCCCAACTACCAGCAATAGTGTTAGGCCCAGGATTAGAGCCGTAGGGGTAAGTTACATAATTAATTTTGCCACTGTTGACTGTTGTTTGACTTGGTGCTGAGAGCATATCCCAGTGAAACGCGGTTTCTGTCGATGCAGCCTGAACACCATCAATTTCATTAGAATTGCCGAACTCCAAGTAGCCTCCGCTTGAGCTAGCCAGGCCAATATAACCATTATCACCGCCCATAGTGACTTCAACTAGAGGGTATGATTTATAGCTCCCATTGTTGGTAAAGCTGACAGTATCCGTTCCATCGGTATTAGTGACCGTTTCAGTGGCTAATGAATGTGCCACACCGTCGGGGACAATGAATGTAAGGCTAATGGTGCCTGACCGCCAGTCCTCAGCAATAGTTGGCTGGCCATCATAAATGGCAAGATAGTACACACCAGTGTCATCACCGATAATTAATTGCTCCGGTTCGTCAACATCAAGTGCAGCCCCAAGGTCACGCCTCAAGTTAGCCAAGTTGGCATTTGTAACGATGCCATTAATAGTGATTGTCTTCGTATCACGACTCATGTATTGCCAGAGCTGACCATCTGTTCGTCCTACTTTGGTCATCGAATTGACATGGCTAGTGCCAATGTTTCTCTGGACGTCGGTCACGTCAAACCATTGGCTCAACTCAACGCCGTTGTAATTAAGGCTTATTCCGGCCATTTAAACTCCTCCCTATAAATTCTCCCAAACTGTGCGAATGCCATTCTGACGCTTGTTATAGCTATCAATTTTGGGTGCAACAGTCGGGTAGAACTGGTCATCGCCGATTTGCACGTTGAAGCTGAGCTTGGTCAGTAGCACTCCAAGCGCATTAATGGCAGCGATAATGTCTGAGTTGTCAGCACTAGGCTGTAACTGCACCGGACTGGATTGGTTTTTGTTGATTGCTTGTACCGCCTGACCTAATAGTTGCCAAGCTCGACTAGCCTTTGATGCTGACAAAGGCACAACCATTTCAGGGCCTGCTTCGCCACCGACAGTCAGTCGGTTACCATTCATGCCTAAAAGGGTTGGGTAATTGATCAATCCACCATTGGCTTTCCAATCAATACCAAGAGAAGGTATTTTGCCTTTCACTAGATCACCTATACTCCAGCCTTTTGGCTTGATATAAAAGTGTGGTAGTGAAATATGCGGTAGTGAAATATGGAAATGGAATAGCCCTTTAATGGCACTCACAAGTCCACCAAGCAGAGACTTCGCAGTCTGTATTGGGTGCAGAATAGCATTCTTAATGCCATTGAAGACGCCACTCACAATCCCGCTTAGACCGCGCCAACCGCCCTTAATGTGACTGGATACCCAGTCAACGGCACCACCAACGGTCGATTTTATGCCGGACCATGTGCTACTGGTTTTGGACTTAACGGCTGTCCACGCGTCAGAAATATGTGACTTAACACTGCTCATGCCACTCTTTGACTTAGACTGGATACTGCTTAAGCCATCACTGACGTGCTTCTTAACGTCTGCCCATGTGCTGCTAGTCTTGTCGCCAACGTTGCCCCAAAATGTATCCCATGACTTTTTAAACTTCTTGTTGGCTGCGGCTTGTTGCTTTTCCATTTGAGCATTCGACCTGTCATTTTGTGTTTGAATGCCTTTCCACCACTTGGCAATGCCTGTGGCACCTTTTTTGGCATCAAAGCCAAGCTTACCAAGCCAATCCTTCGGCTTAGCTTTTGCATTCCAGCCATCGGTGAACTTCTTGGTTGCCGTTCCTGCCCAGCCACCGACCACTTTACCGATTGAGGCACCAACAGCCGCTCCCAACGGTCCGCCGAAGAAGAAGCCAATGCCACCACCTATTGCAGTGCCTGCGGTTTCACCCACAGCTTTGAACTTCTGACCGACTGTGCCAGTCTTGCCGAATGCCTTAGTCAAATCCTTGATATCACTGATTGCATCATATGCGATTGTGACTACCGCCGTGGCCGTGCCCAACTTTGACCCTGATAACTTCTTTAGGTTCTCTGCAATGGACTGGCCAAGCCTTGACTCGCCAAGTGACTTTAGCCCGCTATAAACATGGCCAACTGCACCGGCAAATTCAAACACCTTTTTTGTCGCCCAGAGCCCAGCCAGAACTTTGACCGTGGTCTGAATGCCGCTCTTATTCTTAACAATTTTGTCGAGAATGTCGTGAACAGTACCAAGCGGGTCTTTCATCGATTTGGCATTCTTGCCGCCGACACCTAGCCAGCCAGCAATGTCTTTGATGATGCCTTTGGCCGAATCCCAAACATAGCTACCGGCGATTTTGACAATGCCGCCTAAATCAGTGGCAATACCTGTCACATCGGACTTGTGGGCAGAAACATATGCAAGCATGTCCTTAGCTTTTTCACCAACGTAAGCAAGGCCTTTACCCAATGATGTTGCAGCGTTTTGTACAACGGGAGAACTCATCAAACTGGCCAGTTCTGACATACCCGTATTTTTCACTTCAAGAAGTGGTGTTGCCATCTTCTTCTTTAGTTGGTCCCATGATGCAGCCGCTTGTGCTTTTGCCCCTTCTGCGGTCTTGCCAAACTCTTTATATACATCTCCGGAGTTCTTACCCGCTTTAGAAACCAGATTAAGAAAATCAGTACTTTAAACTTTACCGCTAGCAACCATTTTTGCAAAAGCATCTTGTGATACGCCGGCTGCCTTAGCAAGTTGTGCACCAAGTGCGGGCGCTTGTTTTTCCATTCGTGCCAAAGCAGTAGAAGTTAACGAACCACTAGCGACCACTCTAGTCATTGACTTTGAGAGAGCTGATATTTGGTCACCAGACATTCGAGATGCAGTGCCAATCGCTGTAACTCCGGCAGTGATATTCTCCGTCATCTGAGTATTGCCATGGGTCATCGTATCAATTGTCTTTTGCATGCCACCAATAGTGGCGATGGTTAAACCAGACTTAGTATTAAGGTCACTAACCTGACTGCCTAATGACTTAACGTCACTAGCAGACTTGCCCATTGCTGACCATGCAGCAGCGGACTTTTCGCCCGCTTCGGCGAGGTCTAACCCGCTGGAAATAGTTGTCTTCATCGCTGATGTAAGAGAACTGAAGCCATTGCTAATTGCATTGGTGACCAGACCACCAGCCACAATCTTCTTAAACAGGCTTGGTGTCTTCTCCGCCTGTTTGTTAGTGCCCTCGATTGCAGACTTAATCCTGCTGAATACAGACGGGTTAGCCTTCTTCATCTCGCCGTCAAGTTCTGACATTGATGTTTTAGTCTTGGCCAAGGCAGTAGCCGTCTCGTTGACTCGCGTTACCTGAGTTTTGTATGCACTACTGTCCTTACCACTGGCAGTTGCGACACGCTCCAATTCTTTTTCTTGTGCTACCAACTGCTTGTTCAGGTTAC
This sequence comes from Lacticaseibacillus salsurivasis, assembly GCF_036246225.1. Classification (NCBI taxonomy): domain Bacteria; kingdom Bacillati; phylum Bacillota; class Bacilli; order Lactobacillales; family Lactobacillaceae; genus Lacticaseibacillus; species Lacticaseibacillus salsurivasis. Next base: position 244,689 of record NZ_BTTP01000001.1, on the reverse strand, counting down.
TGATGCTGTCCTTGTAACCCGTCATCTGTGCTTTGTTGGCTTCTTGCTGCTTGCCTTCTGCCTTCAGCCGCTCAACATAGCTGCTAGAAACCGTGGTGATTTGCTTGTATTCAGTCTGTAAGCTAGCCAGTCCTGACTTCTGATATTCAAGACTAGTTTTTGCCCGCGTCTGCTGTGCCTCCATCGATTTAAGCTGTGTGGTGGCACTGTCAATATCCTTCTGATACTTGAGATAGCTATTAGCACCATCTTTAGTTGTAACGTCTAGGCCTTTTTGCTTCTCACGCAGGCTCTCAATTTTGGCCTCTTGTGCCTTAATGCTGTCGCCTAGGCCCTTATACCGGACTTCGGCCGCCTTGAGATATTCACCAGTTGACTTGAGGGCCACCTCTTGAGATTTCCAAGCGTTCTTAGTGCTACTAATAACCGCGTTTAAACTTTTGAGCGATTGACTAGCCTTGAGTGTATTAAGTGCGACATCTGTAGACATCTCTGCTTTAATTTGCTGTGCCATTTTTTCACTTCCTATTAAAAAGGGATAGGAGGCTGGTGTGCCAACTATCCCTTATCTCAGCCCCAAACTTTTCAACATCTGCATCGGGTCCTGTTCACGGTCCTTTGGCTTCTTGGCTGTTTGAAGCTCCAGCAGGTCGTAAAAGTCTGCATCAAGCCACATATCGGGCGTCCAATGCAAGTAAACCAGCTTGTCTTGACCTGACAGCTTTAAGTCCTCCAGCTTGTTCTTCAGCTCAAATACGACCTCACGCTTATTCAGCTTCGGCTTCGCTTTTGTCGTCCGCCTGCTCGGCCTCAGCCTTCTTAATATCTTCTTCGGATAGACCTTGGACCCGCAGAATGATGTGGTTGGCAATATCAACCGATTCAGAAAACTCAAGGTCATCCAGCTTATCCTTTTCCTTCTGGTTAAGCTTGAGTGTGTTTGTGATGTAGTCAAGTACCTTATTTACCAACTGTTGCTGATTGCGCAGAAATTCAATTGGCTTTACGTCTTCTTCTTCATCGGCATCACTCTCAGCCATGGTGAGTTGTAACTCAAGCGTGGCCTTCATGACGCGGTTGGTCACCTTAACAATGTGTTCGCGGCTTGAAATTTTGTTCTCTTTAATCTTCATGTCTATTCTCCTTATTTAGCTTTAACGCCGACAGCACGGCTTGCACGTGCTTGCCGCTAGTGCCGGCTCACGCGTCCTCAGTTACACGAAGACGTATGATTATCTATCTTTGTGTTCTAACTTGCGTCAGAATCGCGTCTACGACACGCTTATTAGCCTTGACTACCAGTAGTAGTACCAGTTGTGGCTACATAACCACCCATGACATCCTTCAGCATTGCCGCTTCATCAAATTCAGCATCTTGGCTGTAGTAAATCTTGAAAGGCTTGTGGTTAAAAGCAATCGTGTCGAGCGCGCTGATGGTCAGTGCATCATCAACAATTTGCTTGTTGTCGTCATTAGTTTGAATGTTTGCTTCGCTTTCAACCGCAGTGCAGTTACCAAAGCCGAAATAAACAGAACCGCCCGACAGGCTACCCGATTCAATCAGAACGGCAATGTGCGCGGGCTCATCAGCTGGAGTCCAACCGCCCTTACCGTCATTCACAAACCCCTTAATCTTTTGTTTAATGTCAAAGTCGAGGTTGAGCCCGTCCCAAGCAACCTGCGGAGCCGCTGCCCCATAGGTCACCTGTTGGGCTACGTTGTTCCCGTATCTTTTAGCGCTAGAGCCAACCAGACCAGTGATGTTGGCGGTCTTGGACCCCATATCCTTTGTGTCAACTTGATAAAGCCCGTCTGCGCTTAGACCTGCATCACCCTTCAAAATCTGCTGGGTGGTTGGGTCAACGAGTGCAAAGGACACCATGTTCAATCCTACTAATGCCATTTAATTACCTCCAATATTCTTCGTTCTACTAAAATAAAATGTGTTCATCAGCTGCTGGGTGGTTGGGTCTAATGTGCGCTGTCTAACCGTAGCCACCTGCCAATCGCTGTGTACAAACAGCTTCATCAGCGATACTTCTAGTGTTTCTGGGTCGTTGGCAAACTCTTGTGAGTACCAGATTTGTACTTCAATCTCTTGAGCTAATCGCCAGAAGTCGTTGTTGCCATATCCAGAAGGATTATTGGCAGCATCAGTTACCAACACCACTGTCTTGTCCAGACTATCCACAGCCTCTTGTGGCAAGTTGTTGCCATAAACTTCATCTATGCCAACTAAAGAAGCGGCGCTAATCAAAGCAACCGCATCATCTACTGCCGCCATCAGTCACCGCCTCCATTCAGCTTGCTGATTATCTTTTTATACTCTGCCGCCTCAGCTTCAAACACTGCGTCTTTAGCATCATCGCGGGCGTTATCAACAAAGTGGTCACCGCGAATATATTTAGTGCCATCGTTCAAAAATCTGGCTACAAACTCCTTTTTGGTGAACCCTACAACCGACTTGCCATCATGTCTACCATCAACATCACCAGTGGCAGAGCTAATGTCCTCGCTCAAATGACCGTACTCGCCGCCAGACCCTTTTGTGTTAGGATGCTTTGCCTTGGTGGCCTCTGTCAGCTTCTCAGCCAGCACATCTGCACCAGCTTTGGTTATCTTTTCTTGTTGCTTGGCTGTTAGCTTAACGGCTTTCTCTGCCTGTTTCTGCCATTGGTCCAGCGCTTCGTCTAAGTCCATTGGCTATGCCCCCTTGGTTACTTTGGTAAGAGTCAGGTAGTCATAGCGAATAGCATCGTTACTGTCGTCCGGGCTAATGTCTGAAATGTCATACACAACACCATCAAGGCGTGCCTGTTTCTGACTAGCATTTCTAGTGTCGTGACGGACTATGATGGTGATTGAATTATCCAAGCGCGTTCCCACAAGCGTGTACTGCTGTGTGAGCGTCCGCTTCTGTTGCTTGAAATGCAGGCTATAAGCCGGCACGAAGTTAGTGACGTTAACACCAGCACCAGTCTTATGCGACTGTGGGGAACCAAGCTCAACTGTTCGGCTGAAATCGGCTGCCTTAAATTTTGCCATCAGTATCACCAGCCTTTGCCGCTTGGTCACGCTGGATTTTCCAGCGAATGCTGTTGATCATGTAAGCATAGCTGGGCGGGTAGGCTTTGTTTTGATCGGATAGGTCACCTCGTGAGTAATACATGAAGTCAACAAGTACCCGAACCGCTTGATTAAACAACGGATATGCCCTATAAACATCAATCCCAATCGTGTCGTCAATGGCCCCAGTAACTGCATCCTCTGCGGTACTGATCATATCGGCAAGAATTGAAGCAGCGCCATCGGTGTCAAGGTTAAGATATTTTTGCATGTCTTCCGGGGTAACCCCTTGACCATCTGCCATATTCAGCCCTCCCTTAATAGCCGCCCGTCATATCGACGAATTGTTTATTTCTTAGGCGACTAACGATCGTATTACTCACCAGTACCAGAACCAGATGCAGAATCGGTGTTGGTTACAAAGTAACCGGCACTGGCATCGGCTTTTTGTACGCCGAAGCGGAATGCAGCACCGAGATAACGCCCATAAATCTTGCTTTCTTCCCATGCCAGAGTGACCTGCTGACGATCTGCAAACAGGACACCGCGCTTTAAGTCACCGACAAATGCCTTCTGATCCCCTGCGGCCGAGCCAAGTAGCGTGTCGCCAACAACATATACTGGGACGCCCAAGACAGAGCCCTTTGCGGTGCCGTCGGTGATAGAGTCAGACGCATTATGAAGCAAGTAACGCCCGTTCTTGTCCTTTAAAGTATCCAGCGTATTGAACAGGGATTGAGTAACAACCAGTGCACGACTGTATGCCGGGTCCAAGTCAACGTTCAGAATATGCTTAAGATCGTCTACCAAAGTGTCTGTAGTGGTAGCCTTGGCCGTGAACGACTGCAATACAGGCGCAATCATCGCGTTGCAAGTATTGACAGACTTCTCGTTAATGGACTGGCCGACAAGTGCGGTAAGATCAACTTTAGAATCAGCAATAGCTTCTTCAGACAGAGGAATTGCGCCACGGTACGTGCCAACAGACCAGTCCACCTGTTCAAATTCAGGCTCAGCAAGTGTGGGATTTTCGGCCAATTCTGCCACGCTAGAAAAGCGATCGGTTGCCCGTTTCAAAATCGGGTATGTGCCCTTAGGAGTAGTAACCGGCGTCTTGGTAACCAAGGTGGACAAATCCACAACTGAATTTACTTCTGCGGTAGGGTCATAGATGATTTCTTCCGGAATCAGCACGCCTGCTTCTGTCGAAGTGACGTGACCGGCTGCAGCATCAACCACCTTGCCATGACTATGAATGAAGTCGTTGATAGCCTTCTTCTTCGCATCGATTGGCTTCTTTGACAGGTCGGCCCCCTCCTGTTGTGCATTATCCACTGGCTTGTCAGGATCAGAATTGGCCTTATTTTCAGCTTCAAGTGCTTTAATCTGGTCGTTGATAGCGTCCCGCCGTGCCTTTGCAGCGGTAAGGTCGTCCTTGATCTTTTGAAAATCATCGACGGAGGCATTCTCATCTTGCAGTTTTACGTTCAATTGAGCGTTCAAATCAGCGCACTTGGCACTGACATCGTTAAAAAGTGTTTGTAACTTGTCCATTATTGGACCTCCTTTTTGTCATAAAAAATAGCCAGCTTCTTGTTTAGCAGATCGTTCTGCTTAGGAAGTTGACTACGTAACTTGTCGTTTTCATCTTTCAGATTCTTAATTCGTTGAACTGCTTGATGTGGAATAATCGGACCCACCGCATTTACAATTGGCGTATCGAAGTCTAGCTTTTCATCTGCCAATCCCAATTCGACAGCTTGATCAGCGTCCAGCCATGTTTCTTTATCCATCAACGCTAAAAAGTCGTCGGCAGGTTTCCCGGTTTTTGCAGAGTACAGGCTTGCGATTGCACTGTCTGTAGTTTGCAGCATGCCAGATGCCTTGTTCATGTCGTTGACATTTCCGCTAGCATCACTTGATGCTCGGTGAATCATCATTTTGGCACCGGGAGCCATCTGCACTTTGTTAGCACCCATGGAAACGATTGTTGCAGCAGAATAAGCATTTGACATCACCTTTGCCGTCACATTGCCCTGATAGCTGCGCAAAGCATTGCAAATTTCTGTTGCTGGATCGACCTCACCACCATCGGAGGCAATCTCAAGTGTGACATCAGAACCATCGTCAGGCAGTACATCAGTAACATCTGACGGTGATACTACCGTCATGCCGAACCAATCACGATAGATCGGTGCGAAGTCGTCGCTTGTAATGTAGCCCTTAACAGGAATAATCACTTATCATCACCTCCCTTCGTTGGGCTGGTAAGCGGTTCAAAATCCGGTAAGTTATCTGGCAAAAATCCAGATCGTGTGAGCATGAATTGCGCTTGTTCTGCGCCTAACACACCAGCCTTAGCAAGATTTGATACCTGATTGATAAGCGTCGAGTCGTCAACGTCTAGCATGTCTTTGATATCCAATTCAAGGTCAGGTGCATTCATCTTCAAACGCAGCTCATCCACGATTGGATTTACATACGAGTTTAAGTTCGCCAGATATGTTGCCTTGATTTGGTCAATGTTTGAATGCTGGCTTTCAGTTGAGGTGCCACCGCCCAAAATATCGCTAGGCACACCAAAGGCCTTTGAGATTTGATCAGCAGAGTATGCTGAATTGTCAGCCAAGGCCTTAAATACATCAGTCTTCATTTCAAGCTGGGTGTAATCGAACCCATCGGGTAAAACCATCAGGCGACCAGAGTTATCACCAGTATTGGCTTTCTCAAACTCTTCACGGGCGGCTTCTAGGTCTTTACCATCGCTTAAATAGTTACTGATATTGAGCTTTCCAGCAGGATTAATCTGATTTTCCATAGCGCTCATGTTGCTTTTTGAGGCTTTATCGTCCAAATTAAGGGCGTTTTGCAGGCTTTCTAAAGGCGAGCGGCCAATCAAGTACCGATATTGTGGGTCTGGCATTAGCCTAAAATGAAGCATTTGGTCCTGTCTAAGCACCATTTGAGAACGATCATTGCTCTCTAAAACCGTATATACGATGCCGGTATTGCCTGGCAAGTAGTTAATCTGGACGTCAGAGTTGGGAATATGCTCTAGATTTTGGCCAACTAATGGAATGTAGTCATTGCCTGACAAACACAGCTGCATCAACGCACCTTGCCAAAAAGAAAACCGGCCTATCAAGCCGCTAGGGCTCTCAAGTCGGTTCAGTGTTGCAGTATTTTCGGTCTTGAAGTGCGCCGAGGCAACGTCACTAGCAATACGGTTGATCACACTATAAACATTAGTGTTCTGCAAAGCAGACAGCGCCGAAACATAAGAAAGCTGCATGCCGCCAACCGTGGTCGTGAAAAACGCAGGATTACTTGGATAAACCATGTTTTTGGCCTTGCGTTTGTTGAAATTTCTAGGGGTTAGAAGTCCCATTTAACTTCACCCCCTTTCTTTATCTAGAATGTAAGCAACTAAACACAGCTCAAAGCCTGCGACTAGATAACCAATAACAACGTTAAAGGTGAATGCTGCTACTGCAATCAGTGCCAAGCCGGTGATGAAGAGCATCACCGTGCCCCAACTGCTGAACAAATTGCTAATAATCTTTGCCATTATTTACCACCTCCAAACATTGCCTTGAAGAAGGCACGTTTTCCTTGTGCGTCTAGGTCATTCAGCGGGTTATATCCCTCATCGTGGTAGTTTTCAAAATAGAACTTTGCTTGCGCGTGGGCATTAATAAGCGCATCAGTCGTATCGATGTGATCGTTGGTGCGGTTTTGACGGTCAATCTTAACTGAACCGCCGCGGTCTTCTACCAGTACAGCATTGTTTAGCCCATCAATCAGCAGCGGATCGTTCAGCATCGAAATGTTGCCGTTAATAAACAAATTCTGAAAGTCCTTAGTAGGTTCATTCAGCTTGAACGAGGTAGGAGGCAAAGGAAACCATTGCCACTGCGGTTGATAATTCTCCAGTTTCTTTTCGAGCCATTCACCGTGGTTTGGATCTGCAATGATGAATTTAACCTTAAGCCGATGCTGATTAACATAATCAACCAACCACTGATAAACCTGATTGGTGTTGATTACACCTGATGCAAGATTGGTAATATCCACAAAACCTTCTTTTTGAAGCTTCAAATAGTCCAATCCGTCTTGCTTCGACTTGGCTTCAATGGTTTTTGCCTGTGCGAATGGAATGAAGCTGTGTTGCTGAACATGAAACATGTGTTTGTCATGATCAGTGTACGGATAAATGAAACCAAAAGACGTATTGTCATTGGTCTGCGATCCGTCAAAACCGATAAAAACATCACGTCCATTCACATCGAAATGGTCGATAATGCTGCTCTGAATGTTATCTAGAGACAGATAGCTGTTCTGGAAGCGACGGCTCCACAGGTTTAATGACTTATTAACAAATGTTTCCAACGTTCCCTCGCGCTCATTGTCATTGCGATCCTGATTAAGAGCTTCTTGTAGGTTGTCTCGCTTGTCCTTTGGTAGCTCAAGCAGATTGGGATTAGATTTAGCCCATGTTTCCGGCGCAAATACCTCGTCCTCCGTATCCTGGGCATAAATCACTTGAAACACGTTGTCAGCGTCTCTAACAGCGTCATGTTCAATGGCAGACCGGGTAACATCTTCGTCGTTCTTAAACTTAACCTTGATATCTGGATAAGCCGTTGAAATTTTGACAAACATTCTGTTCTTAATACCGTTTTGGCCGGATGTAATCTGTTTTAAGGTCTCATTCAGTGCCGGTCTCAAGTTACCAATTTCATCATAAACAGCGATTGCATTGTGGAAACTATCAAAGCCACCGCCTTGTGAGGTACCCTTACGAATCGTATTCTTAGTGTTCTTTGCGATAACCTGCGTGGTTTGAGCTTCCACGCCTCGTTCTCTAGCATCATCTGCAAAGTCCGGCAGAGATAAAATTGTCTTCGCCTGCAAAGATACGTCATTGAACAGCTTGGTTGCATGTTCACTATCGTAACTGGCCACTAGCAAGTCCTGCGATGTCGCATTCCAGCAGACTACAAAGTAATAAAAGTTGATTAGGATTGATGCTAGCCATGTTTTACCTTGCTGCCGAGCAATAGAAATATTGGAGGTTGTGAATCGAGTGCCATTGTCAATAGTTCGCCATCCAATCAAGCTATCAAGAATAAACGATTGCCATCTGAATGGCTGAATTGTTTTTGACGTGTCGTCTGGATTGGGCAGCAGTCGTGAGAAGTATTCAATTGCATTCACCATGTCTGGACTGTATTGATAGAGAAAATCATGATCACCAATCCGCAATAAATCATTCAAGTGTCGAATACATGCCAGCTGAACATCTCTGCCAGTCATGTATTTATTGCTGAACATAACGTCATAAGCGTATCTTGTTCCTGGATCGTGATAGTTATCCAGCAGCCCTTGGTAGTCAGATTGGTGCGGCTTTACGTATCCGCGAATATCAGTTACACCAGTAAAATCAAACGTCTGCACCAAAACCAACCTCCTTCAATGGGCTGTCTTTCTTAGGCTTTTCCGGTTCTTCGACAGTTATCTGACGTAATCCAGAGTCAAACGTAAGTCCTAAATCATGCCCTAACGACTTCATATTCTTCACACAAGAGTCCATTTGAACCGCGCCGGGGGAACGCTTTACTGCAACGTTATCGTTGTCATAAATCCACAGCCCCTGTTGTTCAATCAACTGCTCAGACTTAATATAAAGTGAGTAATAACGGCAATATAGTTCAAGGCTTGGCTGGTCAATCTTTTTCAGATAACCAAGTTTCTTGACTTCGGGAATAAGTGACTTCCATAATCGGCTTGCTTCGTCGTCAAGGTGAACAGGAGGCGTGTTCTGGATGTCCTTCATATCGTCGCCACTGTTGGACTGATCATCAGAGGAACCGGCATGTAAAATTGTTAAATTTGGATGATTTTCTGGCAAAAAACGCGCCTCCTTTCTGTGCTGAAATGCCATCGTTTAGGGATTTAAGTCTCAAAAGTCGAAATTTTCAAAAAATGGCCTCGTGCTCTCTGGATACTGGTGTGTGAGGTTCCCCTTGAACAACATAGGGCCCCCCTATTTTTTGTGAGCGAGTACCCATTCAGAGATTTCGCTGCGTGTCCATTTGGTTGAAACGTCAAGATTTTCAATTCTGGACTGTGACGTGTATATCTTTTCCTCAAGCTGTGTCTTCCAATAGTGGCATCCCTTGCACAACACCCACAGGTTGTCATGGTCTAAGCATTTGCTTCTGTCGATTCTCAAAGGCACGATGTGATCGGTGACCAGATAGCCAGGCTTGTCATATGTCTTGCCACAACATGAACAAGTGAAGTAGGCGTGAGCTTTAGCATCACGTGCAGTGTGTTCCCATATCTTGGACTTGTAGAATGCAGCAGACTCTTTGTCACGCTTGTATCTGTCGTAGTATGATGTGTCACGTTTAACGTGCTTTGCAGCATCAGCATAGCTAGGTTTATACAAGCTTGTATGTTCAGAACAATATGGGTTTGCTTGAGCATAAGGGATTACATTATTGCATCCAGGCTTGCGGCATACCTTTACACGCATGGCCTAGTCCTCATGTAATACCAGGATGATTGCCAGCCCAGTCCAGAATACTAGCCAGATTAACAAAGCAAGCAGCGGCATGAATACTAGCAACCAACTCCATGCAATCAACCCGAATAGCTTGGCCAGCACGAATATTAGCGTGAGCAGTAATAATAAGTTATACATGATACTAGTTAGCCTCCGTGTATTGTTTGATCTTCTCAACTTGTAAGTCGCACCATTCGTCCTGTGTGCCGTCTGCTTTGTAGATGGTGACTACTGGCATTGATCGATAGCCTAGCATACGGAACCGCTCGTAGTCGTCTGCGTCTGCTGTGATGGTTTGCACTGGCATGACGCTTGACAGTTTGATTACTGTTTGCCGGCACTTTTGGCAGTGCGGCTTCGTGTAGATAATTGCTTGCATTAGCTGTTTGCCTCCAACCACTTACTCAAATCAAGGTGCTGGGCAAATGGTTTATTTGGGGTTTCCTTAGTAGATTGCTTCTTGTCTGCACGATCAATAGCGGTAATCATGTCATATTCAAGCTTCGTCATACTACCAGCATCTGTATTTTTGATTTGAGCTGATGCTCGTCTCATAGTCCTCACTCCTTTAGAACGCAAAAATAGGGGAACACGGTTAGACGATTTGTCCTTCCGCGTTCCCCTAGTTCATTAGGTGGATCACTTTTTAATTTGGTTACTTACTGTGGTGGAGTAGAATACCGGTTTTCCTTCTTGGAACCGCACGATTGCTTCTCCATATGGCGGTGCACTCACCGCTTTAATTAGCTGGCCGTCTTTTACAATGTAAAGGCCATTTTTAATTGAGTTCATATGTGCATCTCAACCTTTCATCGTCATAGACGAACGCATACAGCAAATGCTTGCCCGTGGTGAAGCCATTCTTGATCTCATAGGGATCATTCGGCTTTGCTGTCCCAAGCTGACGCCACATAATGCCACGATCATCTTTAAACCGCTCGCTATGATAGTGGCCTGAGTGAAGCTCGTATGTTTCTGCCATATTGAATATCCTTTTGTACTCAAACGGAAAAAGCCCTGTCAGCTTGTCCTTGGCCACATCTCCGTGTGCGAGCATAATGCCAACATGCCCTAGCAAGTATGCACAGCGCCAGTCAGTTGCCGGATTACTGTCATTGAGATCAACGTGTACTTGTGGATAGCGATCTATCAGCGCATAAAGAAAAGCGTATTCGAGATCACCTGAATGGTTACCGAACACGCTCTTGATTGAGACGCGATTGCTATATTCAATTGCCAGCGGGACAATCTGATCAAACAGCTTCACTGCATCATGGAATGCTTGGCGCATGTTTGCATGATCTAATTGTGTTCCTATAACTGTTTGTGTTGCATGAATCTGATCGCTATGGAATAGGTCTCCCAATTGCTCAATCACAATCTCGTTATAGCCATCCATGATGATCTCTCTGAGTTGACTCACCATGTCTTTTAGATCGGTGAATGTTGTCCATCCAAAGTGCAGGTCAGGCAATGGGATGACTAAGTTACGATCGCCCGATTTCTTCATGCCGTAATTTACCGGAATTATTTTGGCGTTGAACGCTTCAGCCATTTCACTTATCGATAAGCCTTGTTTCGGCTTTACGCGAATATGAATGCTGTACTGCGGAACTGTGCCGTCTTCGGTACTATGCTGCTCATACACTTTGTAGTCGCCTAAGACCATCTCGAACTTATCAGGATCGTATCCACACAGCTCCATCAAAGTTCGCGGGTCTTTGTTTGGCTCATGCTTAAGCCTCATTAAGGCCGTAACTGTTTGGCTGCCATCAGCATTAAGAGCGACTTTTCTGTTAGCGGATGTAGCCTTTGTATTTGTACCGTCTGAGTCATATTCATTAGGCATGGGTGATTGAAACTCAATTCCAAGCCGCCTCGATTTCTTCTGGACTGCATCGTAGCTAATTCCTAGCTTGTCTGCTGTCTCGCGTCTGGTAAAGCCTTCGGAAGCGAGCTTGCGCATCGTTCCAATTTGTTTATCTGTCCATTGCATTTACTCGCCTCCAAATATAAGTTGCTTGCAATATAATTTCAAATATAGGACAATGATGGTACACCAAAAGGAGGTAATATCTATGAGCTTAGATGGTAAAGTTGATAGCACTAAGGACAAAATCTCCGGTAAAGCCAAAGAAGTTGAAGGTAAAGTTACTGGTGATAAGGCCCGTGAAGCACAAGGTAAGGCTGAAGGCGTACTTGGCAAAGTAAAAGAAAAATTAGACGATGCCAAAGATGCCGTTAAAGATACCGTTGATGATGTAAAAGAAAAGTTCAATAAAGATTAATCTCTTGGCCGGCATTTGCCGGCTATTTGTTTGCACAAAAATAGCACCTCACCGTTTGGCGGAGTGCTCGGGTAAACAAAAAGACGCCGAAGCGTCCTTGAGCAATAAAACTTATTGGTTATTTTGAACGGCCTGATCAGCTTTAGCGTGTGCCGCCTGAACATCACTCAATGCTTGGTTCATATCAGCACTGTTTTTGCTTTGCGCATCGGAAAGCTTTTGCTGTGCGTCTGCTAGCTGTTGTTGAAGATCGGAGACTTTCTTGTTGGCTGCATCAACCTCAGCTTGCTTAGCAGCAACTTTCTGGTTGCCTTCATCAATTTTCTGATTGATTTCGTTAATTTTTTCTTGAATCTCAGTCTGCTTGTCGGCATTAACCTGAGTGAGTTGGTCCTGTAGGGCCTTAATCTGATCTTGGTAACCACTAACGGAAGACTTGGCATTACCAAGGTCAGACGTCAACTGTGTAATCTGACTGTTCTTACTTTGGACACGACCGGCCAGTGTGTCAATGTCGGTGTTAATAGCTTCAACATCTACGTGTCCTGCCCAATAATCATCCGCAAAAGTTTTTACGCCAAATCCAGTTCCCAGTAGCGCAATCGCAACGGCGGAAATTACTAAGCTCTTTTTTAAATTCATGACGGTAGTTCCTCCTATGATTTGATTAGTAAACAGCAACGTGCAAAATATTAACACGCATGACTAGGTTATGCAATGCTTTTCAGTATGTGATTGAATTATGTAAACGGCATCAGACAGGCGAGTCTCCTCTGGGTACACATCCAGTTAGACGTCAGGACGCTGCCCCGATATGCCATGCGCATGAATGCGATCGTCACCCACGCGTCTAACGGTTCTTCTAGCACAGATAAAGACCGCATCGCATTGTACGAGCGCCCGCCAAGAGTTGGTCATCTCAAACTTTACCAGATGAACATAGGTTTTTACTGACTGCGTGAGCCAGCGCAGTGATGCAATCGGCTGGATTTGAACCAGCGACATACGTCGTTTAGGCGATGGCTCTACCATACTGAGCTACGATTGCTATACTGTCCGTCATCACGTCCTCAACGGTATGAGTGGCACGAAGGCCATATGCGTGATGCAGTATTTTTGAGTCGCTCGCTCGCCCAGTTTAGTATGGGGTCATCGCAAGCTCTTCCCCGTGCCGGAATCGGACCGGCAGCCGTGCGTGGCTTCCATATCGGGGTTACCTGTCCATGGCTTTATCATCACCACAGACCGCGTTGTTGCAGCAAAGAACATGAAGTTAGGGAGTGATGCCATGAATGCAGTTCATAAGGCAACACTCTCTGCTCCAAAGATCAATCCAAAAGAAGGAGTGCCTTAGGTTCTTACCTTTGGCACAATACAATAATAACATGCAATTTCAGGGTAGATGTCCAGTCTTTGTCTACTCTTTGTTTACCTTTTGTCCACTGTTTGTCTACTTTTATTAACCAGCAATCCATGACTACCGACAGGCCATATACTGGCAAAAGCGTACAAGGCTTCTTTGAGCGCGATATAGTATCCGGCTTTACTATATCCAGAATCCGCAATCAACAGTTCTACGGCAATGGGGCGCTTAATGTAATAGTCTCTCAGTATGTTTCGCCGAGCATCATCTTCGATGCACTCGATTGTCTTTTCGCAGACTTCTACGTACGTTTCATCATCCAAATGGTTGGTAATCTTTATCTCCATAACGTTGCCGATTGATGATGATCTTGGCATACCGTCAAGTGATGGCGACTGGATAGAAGCCTTAACCCGTGACCTTTGCTTTCGTCTACGATAGTCTTCTAGCACATTGTCAGCTTCAGCCACAGACGCTTCATAGTCCCATGGGCTCACAGCACTAGCTGTTGTCTTTCTCACTTGCGCACCACTCCTTTCCCAATTAGCCCGGAACCACACGCCCACCCAGGCTGTGAACAGCATGACGGCAATCAACGATCATGCCACCAGTTGTAAATTAACCAGATAGCAAACGCGGTGAGGCCGATAATTGTCGTGATGGCCTCCCACCAGAACTTGATCCCCATATAATCATGCAGACTCATGGATTGCCTCCAATCTCCGACCGCACCACTGGCAGCAAGTAATGCCAATGAGCATGCCAATATCTAATGTGTCAATAGGAGCGCCAGTGGCTTCATCGGTCATATAGTCATTTATATATTCTTGCTTCGTAACTTCTCTGCCCGATGGAGTGTGGCAGTACTGGCATCCCATGTCTCCGTCACTGGCCGCGGCGTAACGTTTCTGCATATCCTCGCGGTACTTGTATCCATAGGAGGCATATCCGGCCACCAGCGCCATACCCACGGCCTTCTCGACAGCCGTGTTGAAGACCTGTTGTTTTGTTTCAGTCAAAATAGTGTCATCTCCATTCTCATGTCTTGGCCCAGATGATGTTCCGCGTACTGCACCGTATCTGACCAGTAGTCCGGGCAAAGGCATGACAGCTCGTGGTTGTGCTCCTGTAGCCAGGCATCAGCCTGTGCAATGCTTTTGAACTCTTTGACGAAATACAACTGCTTGCGCTTTATTTTCGGATAGCACCAAAGCGAAAATGTTTTATCCATTTTCTACCTCCCACTCGCCGAGCAGCCAAGCTAGGGCGAAGGTGTCGGGGTGGTCGAATGCCCATAGCATTTCGTCTGTGTACCGCCACATCTTCCAGCCGTTGTTTCTATTCCGGCTTAGCTCTGCTCCATCGTGATAGATAGCAGCTAGGCTTGTCCCATTTTTATGCTCATATTTGATGAACTCACCTACCGCCTGCGGAATGACCGGAAGCAGCGAATAGGTCTTCTTGAATATGCCATCCGCAATCGGCCAGTGCTCACCGTTAACGCCGGTGGCAATCCACATGCCGCTGCTAATCAGCAACTCGCCCTCCAAGGTCACAAGCACGTAACCATCACCGTCTGGCTCGCCTTCGACTGCGTCATAGCCATAACCTGACTCAGAGTACAATTCCGCACCATACTTCTTTGCCATATCTTCGGACCCGTCAAACTGCTCTGCGGTCACAAGGCCGCGCTTGTAGTATTTGTGTGCTGTCATACTTCCTCCCACTCGCCGCTCAGCGCGCCAGCATTTCCATCCAGGTAGGCTTTGTACTGCACATCTGGAATTATTTCTGAGATGTCGGGGTATGAATCTCCGATGGGCTCATCTTGCATCGCATCGTCAGCCAACGCGGCAATAAACTCGCGGCCGGTCATGAGCTGGTAGCGGTCACCATCTATGTCGGTGTGAATGTCGTAGTCTTCCTCCACGTGGCAGTACGCCTGCTGCAACCTGCGCTCCCACGCCAGCAGATTTGTCCCGACAATGCGGTCAACATTCCGATTGATGTTGCCTGTCAGCCGCAGTCCCTCTGCCTCCATGTCGCTTAGAACCGTGCTCACGGTTTCAGTCTTCGTCATGCTCGGCCACCTCCGCATCTGCCGCTAAAGCTTGCGCCACCTGTGTCAGGCTATACTTGAAGTGCTCTAGCCTTGCAGGGTCAAAGCCTTGCATCGCATACCAGAAGCGCCAGCTAACTTTAGCCGCGTGCCAGTATTCCGGCGCAGTCGTTTTCTTGACGTACCGCATCCGCGCCCGGAATGCGGCTCTGTGTCTATCGTTCATGCTCGGCCACCTCCAGTAGCTTCTTGAACTCGTTGAACATTTCACGTCCATAATCGTTGTCGTAGTGCTCTCCGCACAACTTTCTGGCCTCTTTAAGCGTTCCGGCAACTCCAATAATCCAGTCACTGTCAAAACAGGTTTCGCAAATTTCTTCTATTTCACCTTCTTGGTTGGGGTTAGTTTCATCAACCAGCACCCAATAGTCCCCGTTAAGGTGTCCTTCCACCAGGTACCACCGCTTACTCATGCTTTCCCTCCAATAGCTGTTTGTCTTCAAAGATATTGCCGATGACCTCGCGACTTGTAATCTCGCTGAAAAGATCAATTGCTTCCTGCTTCTCCTCATTTTCAATTAGCCATGATCCGTCTTGCATAATTACTTTCCCAATCATCGGTGCAGGATCGCCAACATTATCGTCACCGGTGCGCACGATGTCGCCTTCGTAGATTCCTCGCCCGTTCTTGTCGTACAGGCCGGTAAATTGCATGAGTTCAAAATTGTGGTAAACATTGCCATAACCATCGGCTGTGTCGAAATGTCCGCTGTCGTCAACTTCAAGACGAACAACATTGTCCATCAACTTACTATCCTTATCCCACGCTCGAAACTTAATCTGTCTCATCTCGCACCTCCCCGATTTGTGGCTCATCCCACTTGCTGTACAGCTGTACACGCGGTTTAATAGCCTCCACCGCTTCGGCTTTTCGACCGTCCAGCCGTTGACGTAGGCGCGCATGAGGCGGTCTTGAATGTGGGTGCGGTTTAAGTCCCCGTAGTCGTCCCAATGCTCATCCACATAGTCAGAGATGAAACCGGCACCGAAGTTGTCGTCTTTCACAGCCTCTTTTAGCATCTCTGCTTCCTCTGCGCTCACCACGACCTTCGCCGGGGCCTCGATTAGCTCGACCACGTGGCCGCCATGTTCTTTTACAGCACTATCAGCTCTTTCTTGGTATGCGGTAACAGCGCATACGCAATCACCGACATTCCAAAAATCATCATCATCTTCGAAGTCCCACAAATTTCCCTTATCGTTCTTCACTGCATATAGACTCATTTCCGCGCCTCCAATTTCTTGGCTCGATATGCCTTTAACCGAGCAGCCGCTTTTGCTCTCGTTTCCTCTGACATAACTGTGTGTTTTCGAATTGAAATGTTACCGTTGATAGTTCCTTCAAGAACTTCAATCACTCCGTTTTTCTCAACAAATTGTGTACGGTTATGGACTAAATCTGCCCACTTGTGATTGTGCTTCGGAACATCGCTGTAATAATGCCATTCCTCAAGCTCGCGATCATAGGTTATGATTGTTTCTTGCTCGCTTCTTGGCGTTGCCTGTGTTTTATCTGTCATACTTGTTTCCTCCCAATTGCCCATGCTGCCCATCCGATGATGTAAATGGCAGCTACCGTGGCAATGTCCCAATATTTCCACACCGTGGCAACCAAACTCACAAACTCGCTCATGCTTGCACCTCACAGTCCTCTGGTCCAAATTTGCTGATGAGCTTGGCATATGTGATGCCCATAACTTCTGCACATTTTCTCAATGCCGGATCGCCAAGCGCATGAGGTTTCTCACTCAGGAACTTCGATAAGTTGTTTTTGCTACGCCCGATGGCGAATGCGAAGCGTTCCTGGTCAAGTTCCGGACGATCATCAATATAATTTCTAATGCGCTCCCTGGCGCAATCCACCTGATATTTTGTACTCATGCTCGTACCACCATCATCGGCTCTGACAAGCTCACATACACCTTTCCTTGATTACAACTGGCCATTCCATAAGTGACCTTGCGATTAAGCCATTGGTAACATAGTTCCTTATAGGCCCCGGAAAAATATGTTTTCCCCGTTTTAAATCCAATAACTGAATACTTCATAGTTCCTCTACCTCAATTTCTACCCGCGGTGTGTCGCTGTACCACTTGCTAACATGCATCTCAACGATTTGGTTGTCGTCTACCCACACAATCCCGGTCAGCGCATCAGACACCGCTTTGTAATAGTTGTCTGTATCCGGTTTAACAGTTGGCCTAATGATGCCGTCCTGTTTTTGCCGCTTAGTAAGCTTGCTACCAGCTTTTTGAATGCCCCTGTATACTTTCACGTTTATCATGATAGAACCCTTCATAGGTTCAATATGGAGCTCCTGACGTGCAATCTGCTTAATGTATTCTTTGTAGCCACGTGACTTGGGCGGATCATACGTACTTACATACTTTCCTCGCCGAGAAAACCTAGGCCGTCCTTGAGCAACCGGTTCACCGGGAATAGTTAATTTAACTGCTGGTTGCATTTCTACTCCTAAGCTGCTCTAATTCCTTGAGTTGCTCCGCCAGCTCCGCTTTAGCGTCTGCGCTGACCTCTTGCTTCGGCGTCTGGTAGCCTTCTTGCATCCATTCTGGCGTTGCCTCCTGCCTTTGTGGCCTGCCATAGCCCTTTGACTTTCCGGCAAACACTCGTGGCACAGCATTGACATATCCTTCGAACTTGCTGGCTCTAAATATCGTGCTTGGCTGGATGTAGCGTTCCATTTCAGTTCCCTTCCACCCTGCCACTACGTGATCAATGGCCGTTTTAATGTCGTCCTTGCTAAAGCCTTCGTTCAATCTTGATCGGATCAGTTTGCGGTTCGTTTCTGTATCCTTGAAATGCTTACCGCTTTTCTTGTTCAAGTAAGCGATGACGTTTGCATAATTGACAACCGGTTCGGCATCTGCCGGACGATGAAGAGTACTTTTCTTAGCATTCTTAGCATTCTTAGCATTCTTGATTGTTGTCACTGGGTTGTCAGTGGGTTGTCGTTGGATTGTCACTGGGTTGTCATTGCTCTGATACTGAGGGTAGTTAACTACAGTAATGACGCTGTATTTGTTGTTTGACTTGATTGTCAACATGCCTTCATTTTCAAATCGTTTTACCCAGCGCCAGACCTTTCGACATGCCACTTGATTGTCACGAGGTACTCCGTCGTTGAACTCAAACGCTAATGCGTGGGCTCCCGTGACCAGTTGTCCGCTTGACACGTCCACCTGCTGACCATTGAATAGGAAGCGATTGCCTTCATGCGATGCTTTCATCAAAATTAGCAGCCAAAGCTTTAACTGATTTGCGTCGGTCCATACGAAGGACTGGCGTATTTTTCGATAGACTTTGATCCAGCCTCCGTCGGTCATGCAATCACCTCAATCTAGAAGGGAAGGCCATCATCCGGCTGGTTTCCTGCTGGCTTACGCTTCGGCTCTAGCAATGAAAAGTTGCTAACGACAACTTCAGTTACAAATACTTTCTGTCCCTGGTTATTGTCGTACGTACGCGTTTGAATATTGCCCTCAATACCAATCAGGGAACCCTTGTGTGTGAAATTCGATAGGCTTTCCGCACTCTTGCGCCAAATCACACAGTTGATAAAGTCGGCCTCTTGCTCTCCTGATGCGTTCTTAAACCTGCGGTCCACAGCCAAGGTGAATTGTGCTACTGCGGTGCCGTTTTGCGTGTATTTAAGGTCTATATCTCGCGTCAGCCGACCGGTTAACGAAACGTTATTAATCATCATTTGTTCCTCCCGTCAAATTCTTCGAACTGTCTCTTCGTATTAAGCCGGAGACTGATAAGGGTTTCTTCGTCTAGCTTCACCGGCTTTATTTTGTAAAAATCCATAAACCAATTGATGCCTTTTTGGTGCCGAATTGTGTGATGTACTCGACAAAGCGGCATAAACTTGTATAGTCGGTTGTCAACGTCATTGCGGTTGCGTCCTGCTCCAAGTGGTGGCTCGTGATCAATATCCGCATGCTTACCACAGATCACACATAGACGATGCTTCAGACACTGCATCATTAGCGGATAATCATCTGGTATAGAGTCCATGTGCTTAGTACTCCACGGCAGCCCATTGTCAAATCCGAATGTGATAACATAGCTCAGATAGGCACTAGCCTCACTCATAGAGCAATTAGACATTGAGAAATATTCAGAGCCGGTCTCGGCCATGTAAAACGCTTTGGTCCACGCCTCCATCTCAAGTGGTGAATATCCAGTGTATAACGCATAATCATTGATCAGTGCCCATATCTTCTTACGCTGGTCAGGGCTGATACTCCGGCCGTCTTCAACCTCAACGGCCACGCTTGGTTTCTTGCCATTCGCAAGTTGATGTAACCTCAGTGTGTCAGGCATTTTATTTAGCCTGACAGTAAGCTCATCACCGCTCAGCTTTTCAATGCTCCCGTTGAGTAGCAAACAATCACCCCGTAATCTTGCTGAGTGCAATCTTTAACTTCCCGAGTTCAGCCTCAGATAACTCGTTGAACTTTGTTGTGACACCCGCAGAACTGGCGATACTCTTATAGATATCGTTTGGCTGGGAACCGTCTTTCGCCGCGAAGTCAGCCAGCAATTGCTTGAACGTGGCCATCTCTTGCGCAGACGCAACGGGAGCATTTTTCTTGTCTGTTGAACTTGGACTTTCGTCAGCATCTCCATCTGTTTCTTGATCGCTAATGTTAAATAACTGCTTATAGAAGTTCTTCTGCGCAGCCGTGGCTGCCTTCATCATCGCTTTCTCAGCGGTATCTTGGCCGCTGCCAAGCATTGATCCGTGCAGCGTTTCGTGACCGTCTGTGATGTCATAACGGCCAAGTACGTCAACATAATGGTTGCTTCCTTTACGCCCCTGCCGATCTTCCTGATTGAGCATTTCGTATGAAGGAATGATCATTAACCCGGTTGCTTCTAGCGCCGGCTTTACCGCGGCCTTAATGGCGGCTTCAGACTGAAAACGGTAGTTATTGAATGAATTCTCGCCATCTTTGGCCACAGGTTTAATCATCTTGCTTGCCATCACAAGCTTCTGGACAATATTTAGTCCCTTCTGCTCAGACATTTCTTGAGTGGCTTCCTGCTTATCTTCTGCCATCTACCGCACCCCCAGTGACACGTTTTCGACCAGCCGTGCGTTCGGTACGTCACGGCCAGATTGCAATGCTTTCTTTAAGTCGGCTTTGTTGACCGCCAACGTGGTCTTAATGAACTCCCGAGGCAGTTGGTTCGGGTCTTCTGGTGTTTGCACGCTGACTGTCCGACGTGTGTAGATGGTGAACAGGGGCGTCTTGATGTGTTCGTGCCCGGTTTCAACCATTGCCTGCACTAGCCGTTGCTTAATCGTAGTAGCGTTTTTCTTGAAGCTAGATCTGCGTTCTTGCAGACGGTTGATTTCGGCGTCAATCTCTTTGACGTCCGCGTCAATGGATTTGTAAACTTTGACGCAGCCGACAGCCTTGTCTTCAAAGTCGCCTTCAATGCTGTCCATCGTGTCAGCGATTAAAGCTGGATCAACGGTGCCGTCTTCTGCCAGTCGTTGTAGGCTGGTAAATTTATCTGTCAGGTCGTATAATGTGCTCATACCCCTTGGTTTCCTTCCTAGTCGCCGGCCTGCATGCCAGCGGCTTTTTTGTCTTCTAATGCTTCGATAAATTCAACCATGTGACTGAACGCGTCGTACTCATTGGCGGCGCGTTGCATGTCATCAAGAGCCTCGCCGTCACCAATCAATGCGGCCATGCGGTCAGCAGCATCATTCTTCTGCTTAATCGCTTCGGCGTAAATATCATTGGCAGATGCCATGTAAATGTGTTCCTTCATTTCGTTTCACCTTCCTTCATGGTTTCCTGCATCTTCATCCACGCTAGCTTCTCTAGCCATTCCCAGCCGTTGCCGCGAATGATTGCCAGGTTCCGGATGCGGCGCAGTCGTTCGTATGTGCTAAGGCTCAAAGTCAATCGCCCCCAGTTCATCGCGTACATAGTCTTCCAGTTCGTCTAGCAGAACCAGTTCGCCGTGGAAGTCATGATAGTCGCGGCTTTCATCGACCGGGTTGCCCTTCCAGTCTTCAAACTGTTGCGGCTCTCCTTCGGCTTCGTGCTGGCGTGATAGTTCAGCCTCGCGGAATTGATCGCGCATCATTCGAAGTACCCCCTTGGATCACGCATGAAGTACCCGATCATGAGCGCCATGATAACCACCGGAATGGCCCGCGGGTGTGATAATACAAACTCGATTAGTTGTTGCATCATGACTTAGCCTCCTTCGCAATGTTGCGGAACTCTTTCCGCATGAACTCGCTGAACGCCAGCGGCTCGAACCGCCAGCCCATCTGGCCATGGTAGTTGAATGCGAACCCGTCAAGCTGTCGTTGGAACCGCGGCTGGTTGAGGATGTGCTCGCTCAGCCAGGTTGGCGTGACGCCATAGCGTTCTTGGACTTCCTTCGCTGACCACCAGCGGCGGTAGTCAGGATCGTGCTTGAGCTGGCCTGCAACGGCTCGATCCACGGCTGTTTTGATTGCCTCCTGAATTAATGGCATCAGATCTAATGTGGGTGGCATATCCGATGCCTCCTTTTTGTGAGATAATTCACCTCGGAAGGAGATGAATTTCATGACCGATAAAGAAGAGCGTGCTCACGACTTTGCCATTGCTGTTGTTTCGGCAGCTCTTAGACACATGACCGAAGAACGTCTTGAGGAAGAGCTTGTTGAACTAACTGATCCTGAAGAATATGCAGAACCGAACACACTTCATGTTTATAAATCTGTTTATGAAAATGCACTACGTAATCTTTAGACCCACTAATCCGAATTAACTACTCTTATCCCAGTAGGTTCTTGAAGAATCTTTGCCTTTCATCCTTTGTCATGCTGTCAAAGGGATTTTTGTCAGAAACAATCAGCTCAGCTTGGCGAGCCAGTGAATATGCCTCTGCCAACTTCTGAATAAGTTCTGAGTACTGACTGATGTTTGCCAAATCGTTCTGCTTAGCCATGACATCCTGTGCTTCGCGCATCGCTTTGAGAATAAATCCGGAGATTTGCTTGTCGTTCATTTGGATACTTCCTTACTGTGGCGAGGTCATTACTCTCGACCAGTCTTCGGACACGCTTCCACCATGTCCTTCGTGCAACGGTACTAATTGGGTAAAGATTTAATCAGTAATGATGTGGCTTAGGCCACCTTTTTGTGTCTAATAAACATGCATTTGCCTAAGATCATGATCCAACGGCATGTAAAATTGCCTTCAGCATTGGAATAGCTAGTCTTGAAAATTCCTGTTTTCATTACATTTCCTCCTTTTATAGAAATCTGTTGATAAAATACTGCTGACCTTTGCCAGTTACCTTTGGGGTCTTCTGAACTGTGACATGGCCGTCCGAGTGACTGATCGCCGTCTCTTTGACCTCGAACAGGCCTAGCTCCATCGCTCGTTGTGTCGGTGAGTTATAGTCAGCACCAATCCGTTTGATCAGATAGCCTTTCTCACGTAACCAGGCGAACAACCGCTTGGCACCAATGTCAACGCCGTTCTGCTTGAGAACCTTGGTCAGGTCACCGACCAAGATAGTTGTGTGACTGGTGGCTACCGCGTCTGCAAACAACGCTTTGGGTTTCATCGCCTCGTTGTCGGCTGCGAGAGCCGCTGTCTTGGCTTGCTCGTCCTTGAGCTGAGTTGCCAAGCCGATGATGAAGTCAGGATTGAGGATTGCTTTCTCAATCGTCTCAGGCGTCATGTATGCGCCGTGCTTGCGGATTGTTGGGAGAACTTCAGATGTGACCCAGTGCTTGAACTCTTTTGCGTTTGGCATCTTGCTGGATAGAACTAAGCTGTACAGGCCGGACTCGTTGATGACGGTCATCATTCGGTCCTGACCTGAGGTACTGATTTGGTACTTCAGCCTGTCTTCAGCGTCAACATGTGCATTGATGTCCCGGCTACCGTTTTGATAGCCAAGCACCTCTGCGACATCTTTGCCGACAAACATCGGTTGATTGTCGACCAACACGGTGCGAACCTGTTGCCCGTGAAAATCAAACAGTTGTGGTTCATTCAATTTGTTTCCTTCTTTCTTTTCCCCTTCCTCCGGCGGATAATGAATCCGGAAAGGAGGCGATAAATATGAATAATGGTTTTGATGACCTTTCAGACTTCTTTGACCATGCGGCCAAAGAAGCTGAGGCGATGAATGGCGAGCACGAATATACCTTTGACGAATTGTTCCCACCGTCATTTATGATGAAGTACACTCATTCAGCATCAATTGATGTCTTTCTGAGCGATCTCGGTGTCACTGATGCCGATTCTTTCGAAGCTTTGCCACAAGAAAGCTTAGAAGCGAAAGTCCAGGCCGACACACAGTTCTCTTCTTGGAAAGAGATGAACCAACAAGCAGCGAACGACCTGTTCCTGCGACGGACTGGTCTCGGACAATAGTGTCAATTTCGCCTAGGGTCTTATGAAGTTGTTCCGTCTGGGTTACGACCAGTTGGAGCAGCTTTTTTAGTTCGTCAATGTTCAGGCTGACGGATGTTTTATAGTCACCGATTGGTTTACTCATTTCTCCTCCTTGCTAGCCCAGCTTTAGAAAGTTCGACTGATACTGAATAAGGTTGTAAGCGTATTGAAGGCTTGCGTATGCTTGGTCATGCGTCAGGTCTTCTTTTTTCATGAGGTGAACAATTTGCTGACCAATTTTCTCAGCTTCATCACCAAAGTATTCACTTGGCATGTTGTTACGCTTAAACTTGGTCAAGTAATGCTCACGTGCAGTCTCACCGCTTTCGTTCATTTGGATACCTCCTTGATTACTTGTCTGACTAGTCTTCTCGACAAACTGCTTGATAATGTCAATCTCAGCTTCTTTAAAACCCAAGCGGTTGAGTCGTGCGATTGTGGTTTGCTGAAATAACCATGGTACGGGGTTCACTTTTGTGGATCCCGTATTTTTCTCTTTTTCGTTCACACCTATGCCTCCTTTGATTTGACGTACTCGATAGCCTTCGCCCAACGATACTTGTCTCGCGGCGATGCAATTAATCCTTTGCCGTCTGTCATCACCTTCAACAACTTCGTCATCACCTGTTCGCTGATACCCAAGGCTGCGGCAACATCTTTCTGTTGAATTCCTAACTGATCAAGCTGATAAGCCCAATCACGCCGAACACGTGTCCAGTCAAATTGCACATTTGGCATTTCTTCACCTCCTTCGCATAAAAGCTTTAATTAATTCATCAAGTAGTTGCATTGAATTAGCACAGGTGCTAAACTCAGTGCATAGCAAATAACCTAACTGCCACGCTCCCATCGGTTCTTTCTCGCCAAAGTCCGCACCGATAAGAGCTTGTTAAGTTGCTGCTTAATTACTTGATGAACTTATTATTACGCATATAGGCCAAGTTTGCAACTACCAATTTTGCCTTTGTGCTAATATTATTCGTCATGACAAGGAGAAACGCCGCCATGACAACGTTTGAGCGGATAAAAAAGTTAGCACGTAAGCAAGGAATGACTCTAGCTCAGCTTAACGAGGCGGCAGGATTGGGCAAGAATTCGATTTACCATTGGTCTACAAAAACGCCTTCAACCGACAACCTCAAAAAGGTGGCAGATCAGTTGCACGTCAGTGTTGACTACTTGCTTGGTAATACAGATAACCCTTTACAGGCCAGTTCTAGGCCTTCGGATCCGGTTGACCTAGCAGGCACCAATATCTTCACCTACCAGGGAAAACCAATTCGCAAAGACGATTGGGAAATCATCCAGGCTATTCTTGCACGCCATGACCGTGAAACAAAGAAGAAGGGCAACAACGTAGATGATTGATGACTTGTTAGACACGATTCGTAATATTGCCTGGGATCTGGGTATCGGGTGGGAGGTCGCCCAACTTCACCCAGAACAATCACCTCTCGTCGACACCGGCCGCAGACTAATTATTCTTAACTCCAACTGGCCAAATAAGCGCGAGATGCCTTTCCAAGCCGCCCACGAGCTTGCCCATGTGATTAATGGCGACGTTGGCACTTATTACTACACGCGAGAACGCACCGACAGCCGAATTGAGGGCAGTGCTAACCGCCAGGCTCTGAAAATACTTGTACCCTTGTATTTTCAGAGCATTGATCGTGAGAACGCAAATGTACAGCAATTTATGGTCGATCTATCTATCCCCTCTTGGTTAGAGCCCAAGGCTGAGGAAACTATTGGAGCATTTTACTGTCGACTTTGCAAAACTTCAGGGGGTGATGTCGACGACTAAAGACAGCGTCACATCTTCTCGCTTATTGCGGTACTATAATGTGATTATGGTCGTACTGGCCTTACTGTCGGTGGCAATGGTAATTTCTGACTACTCAGGACTGCTTTCGCTTGACCAAGCGCCATATCTTTATATCGACTGGGCTATCCTAATAATTTTTGCTGCTGACTATTTCACACGGCTGTTCAAGTCAAAGAACAAGTGGCGGTTTTTCACTCACAACTTCTTCGACTTGCTGGCGATTATCCCCTTTAATGCTTTCTTCTCGTTTTTTCGAATTGGCCGAGCCTTTCGATTGTTGAGGTTTGCAAGGGCATTACGCTTCACTAGACTTGCAGGCTTCCTCGGAATCATACAGAAACGGGCCAGTGAGTTTCTTCACAGGACTGGACTCATCTACTACCTTTGGCTTTCAGTGGCACTGATCATTATTATGGCAGCAATCTACTCCATAACGGAGTCAACGAGTTATTCTAATTCGCTCTGGTGGGCTGTCGTCACTGCAACCACTGTCGGATATGGGGATATCTCACCGCACACTACGTTAGGCAGGGTTGCCGCGGTGATTCTGATGTTCAATGGAATTGGGCTCATTGGCACGCTTACCAGCTCTATCACGGCATATCTCTCTGAGGACAAGCCGCAGGACAAGCCGTTTAGCGTTGCTGATGAAATCGAGAAATTGGGCAAGCTTAAAGATGATGGCAGAATAACCGAGCAAGAGTTTGATTCGCAGAAGTCTAAGCTTTTGCGCAAATAGAAATCGTTTTGCCGTTGTCCGTGTGGCCGACGAAGGCGTCACATTCAAGCAGGTATCCCGCGATTATCAACAAAATAAAATTGTTCTACACTCACTGAATGATGCGTACCCTGACCGATACTTTGATCCAGAAGATATCATCATCATAGGCGTTGTGCTGAACTAACCCACCAAGCAGCAGGCACGGGCAGGACGTGCCGTGGGCGTACGTCCAAATAGTCAAGACGTTAAAAGCTACCCATGTGAGTTGTAGACAGATTTATTCCAAGGAGATCGACACTTGATGGACAACAAAAAGTTGAGAATATTAGACATATGGTTAGTCTCATTTACGCTTTTGCTTCTCTTACTGGCAGGAGTGGCAGCTTTGTTACACTATCAGAGCTCAAAAATGATGGTCGTCGTGGTTACGCTTTTTGGCCTGATTATTATTGCCTTGTCCACTTATAGATATTGGGTTGCTTATCCTGAGTTTAAAGGTCTCAGAGCGCCAATACTTGTGCCAAAAGCGGTTGGCCTTGGTTGGTCAATAAATCCAAGAAATCCAATTGGAATGGTACTGATCATCGCCCTTGTAGTCTTGCTGTTAGGTGCTATGATATCCGCATTAATTAGCTAACTTATCTATATTAAGAAAGAACTTGGCTGCGCAACAAAACCCGTCTAGCGGCATGGTCGTGCGAGCCGACCAACGGGCGTTGAACCACTTATCCAATCAATGCCTAAAACGATTTATTGGAGGAACGCTTATGGAAAACTCTGTAATAGTTAGCATTTATAAGTTTGAGGATAAGAAGTGGACTAATTTCGAAGCCGTGCCAGTAAAAAAGTACGAGTGTTCCGTCTTGCTCGATATTTCAAATTCACAAATATTTACTGCTAAAGAAAAGGTTGAGCTTAACAATTGTATTGTTGTATCAATAAAGAAAATCAAGAATAAAAGTAAGCTTTCTGAAACACCACAATTCATTAAGCCTGTGTATGGTCCAAAATCAAACCAATAATTTGCCATAAAGGAGGCCCATATTATGAAACTCATAAAAGCTAGTATTACATCATATCAAGAACTATCTAGA
Source organism: Lacticaseibacillus salsurivasis (assembly GCF_036246225.1). Classification (NCBI taxonomy): domain Bacteria; kingdom Bacillati; phylum Bacillota; class Bacilli; order Lactobacillales; family Lactobacillaceae; genus Lacticaseibacillus; species Lacticaseibacillus salsurivasis. The sequence continues at coordinate 217,188 of NZ_BTTP01000001.1, read as the reverse complement.
ATGATGCCAAGAATCACTAGCTATTTAGGGAACAAACCAGTTGTTCACTTTAGTGTATATACTTTGGGCGCGTTAGATGTATTCTACATCGAGCAAATCGATGACGTAGACATTATCATACGTTCAAGAGGAAAACGAATAAGCAAACAAGCCATTAATTTTGTCATATCTAAGCTAATGCCAGAAGATAGCCTATCTGACTTAGAGATTGACGCGCAATTCATCAACAAGCTTCCTGACAGACCCGGGGAAAAATATAAGCAAATTGTACTGATTAGACGAAAAAATGAAACGGCATAAATACCATGCCAATGAAATAGTTGTTCCAATTTCCAATATAGTATAGAAAAAGCGTCTACCCCTCACCATGGCCGGTCGGGTAGACGCTAGGGCAAACAGCACCACGAGTGTGCTCTTTGCGTACCCCAGTATAGCACACGGAGGTGAAATCATGGCATCATTTCGGAAACGTAGCAGCAAGTGGGAATACCGAGTTTCTTACCTAGACAAAGATGGTGAGCAAAAAATCGTGTCACACGGTGGCTTCCGCACCAAGCAGCTAGCTTCCGCAGCGGCCGAAGAAGTAGAGAAAGCCAAGCGTAATGGCGGCGACCTCTCTAATCGTGACGTTACCCTAGCTGACTACTGGGATGCTTGGGTTGCCCGCTACAAGACTGGCAAGCACACTATGATAACAGAGAAGCGTTATCCCATTATTGGAAAAGAGTTGCGTGCCGGGTTCGGCAACCGGCTTCTGCGGGAAGTGAGACCTTCCGAATGGCAGGACTTCATGAACCAATTCGGTGAAACCCGCAGCCGGTCTACCGCTCAGCGGTTAAATGGCTATGTCCGATCAATGGTCAAGAACGCCATCAACGATCAACTGATTTCTGTTGACTTCACCCTAAATGTTGAGCTGTCTGGTAGTCGTGGTAAAAGTGAGGCAGATAAGTTTCTGCAAGCTGATGAACTGCAAGCTATCATGACCGATGCACTCAGCCACGCCAGCTACAATAACATCTCTAACTGCTTAATTTATCTTGGCGCGGTTAGTGGTGCCCGGTACAGCGAGCTGGTCGGTCTGACATGGGGTGATGTTGATTGGGGCACCTCCTCAATCAACATCAACAAAACGTGGGACTATCACTTTGGCCAAGGGTTCCAGCCCACCAAGACACCTTCTAGCGTGAGAACGGTCAGCCTAACGCCAGAGGCTATGGCACTACTGCACAGGCTCAAGTCAGAGCAGACCGCGTACTATATCCGCACAGGGAGGCGTGATGATCTACAAATGGTGTTTCGTAATAAGCAGAACACTGTGCCGACAAATGCTGCTGCCAATAAAGCGCTCAGGGCCATTGAAGATCGGGTGGAGAAAAAAATGGACCGACCACTGTCTGCCCAAATTACCTTTCACGGACTGCGCCATTCCCATGTGTCATTTTTGCTCAGCAGGAACGTCGATATCTACTACATCTCAAAACGGCTTGGGCATTCTGACATTACCATCACTTTGCGCGTGTATTCACACATGCTTGATGATAGTCGGGAAAAAGAGAACAATCTTGCCCTGGAGGCCTTGGAAAGTCTGGAAAACTGATTGGACGTCAGTTGGACAAAACGTGTTCTGATGCTTGCTATAACGCGGTTCTTCCATGGACGTCGTCTCCATCGTAAGGTCCGGGTTGGTTGAGGTTTCAACTGACGCGGACTTTTTTCTTTACCAGCTGATAAGAAAATTCTGCCTGACAAGTATGACTTTTCTATGCCGAATACCTAAATATTTGTTGCGACTCACCAAGCTGACGCGAATTGGATTGACAATCCAGCTGATTCTTCGCATGATGGCGATAGCGAAGCCTACTAGGAGAAAAAACGTGAAAAAAACGATTCTGATGTTGCTGACAGTCGCCGCAGCTGGCCTGCTTGCCGCCTGTCAAAAGGCGCCGTCCACCTCAGCTGTTTACCAGCATACCACGGCAGTGCTGGCCCAAAGCGACCAGGTTTGGCGCGAGGTGCAAGCCGCCACGGCCACGCAAACCGCAAGCGCTGGTCTTGGCAGTGAAACTGCCCAGGCCGCCAGTCAGCTCAGCCCTTGGGTCACCGACGCCGGCAAATTTTATCATGGCGCTGCCCAAAGTCAAACCACCTATCAGGCGGTGAAGGCAGGCGTGTCGAAGGTCACAAATCCCAACCCCAAAATCAAAACGAAATGGGCCACGGTGAAGCAAATCAACCGCACCCTCAAGACCTTGGGCGCCACGAAGCAAATCACCAGTCGCAACGACCTGGTTTACATTAAAGAAGCGGATGGGAGCATTGCTCAAAGTCCAGTGGGCTATTTGATTCAAGGTGATGCCCTGTACGCCGTGCAAATGGCCTACACCACCGGCGAAACCGGTGACGTCATCAACCGTGGCAACAAGTTCACACGTAAAATGGCTTACGCCAGCGATCAAGTAGTGAAACTCGCCGCCATTACTGGCACCTGGCAAACCAAGGCTGGCCAAACCGCCGTCGTCAAAAACAGCCAGCTCTTCGCCGCTCAAAATGGGGCCTACACCCGCGGCCAGATTGAAAATCTCGGCCAATACAGCACCAAAACGCTTTACACCAAAATTGCCTATCAGCTGCGGCAGACTCAGCTCAGCAAGGCGCAAGTCAAGCTGAGCCACCAAAGCCTGGCCAGCGGCGATGTCTACAATAACCTATACGTCTTTTTGACCCCTACCAAAATGGTCGCGGTCAATGCAGCGGGTCAAGCAGTGCTTTACACCAAGCAAAAAACCAATCAAGCCAGTCTACCCAGTGACATCTTCACCATTTTCAGCCAGCTTGATAAGCGCTCCTCCAGCACCCTCGCTGGCTCGCTGCGGCCCCAAGGCAAGCAACAATATCTGGTCGGGCTAACGGTGAACCTGCATTTCATCACGCAAAACTACGCTGGCGGCGTGAACGGCACCGATCCGGTCACCATTAGTAAAGGCAAGATCAGCGTCAACTAACTACCAATACACTAAAAAATCGCATTACCGGCCAGGGTCGGTAATGCGATTTTCACGTTATGGGGTACAACACTCAGGCCTGCAGAAAATCCTCTCGAATCGGCGTGAATGAATCAAGTAGCTGACTATCATCTTCCAAGGGTATGCAGCCGTGGAACAACCGCGCGGGAAAATAGATGCCATCCCCGGCTTTAACCACTTGAATGTCATCATGATCGGGATATTTGATGATGAACTTAAAGGAACCTTTCAAGACATAAGTGGTTTGGACATGGGGGTGATTATGCACTGGAATGGCCGTCTCCGGATCCAACCCCTTCTTGAAGAAAATACGGGCATTCATGAGCTGGTCACCATAGGCCAGCACCTCCCGGGAAGAATTGTCGTCTAGTTGATCGATGTGTAAATCTTCTTGCTTAAAAAACACTGCGCATCACCTTCCACCCTAACCTTTCACAATGAACGGTTAGGTTACTCATTTAAGCGTCCGTTTGACCATGACGCCTTATACTGTAACAATCATCGTCAATGCCGCACTCGGGCCATTGAAGCGGGCAAGCACGGTAAAGCGATTGTCTGTATTGGGATTGCCCACGGTTTCTAGGAGATAAAAAGCCGCCGGCAAGGCACTGGCAAAGCTGATCGTGGCCCCGCTTCGAGGATCATGCAGGGTCAAGTGCTGCCAATCGTTGACCTGATAGGCTTCATGCACTACCGCCGGATCCAGCTGCTGCTGGTAGAATGGCACTTCGCGTAGTGGCGTGAGCGTGGCCGCCCCAGCCGTCACCATGATTGGCACATCAAAATGCTGCACAACATCGATGGTATGGCGAACGCTGGCCTCGGCGCTACTCGTGATTTGAACCGTTTGCGCGGTTAGTTTCACTGCTTTGGAAATGGTAACGCCAGGATACTGGTCGGTGGAAATCAAGCGATAAGCATCTGAACCCATGCTTTTGATTTGGCTATGATACATGATTTCATTATTCGCTTCATCGATAATCACGGCGTTATGCCCCAGTGGGGTGTTATACCACCTGCGTACGAGTTCACTACCGTACCCGACATTCGACAAATCCTTGGCCAAGCACTGACCATTTACGGTTAGTTCGGTGTTAAACGGGTCATAATGGGCATGCGAGCGAGAATAAACCCCATATTTCAGGAAAACATTAAAGGTGGCATTCTTAAGCATCAACAGATGTGCGTCTGGATAATTAGCACTTTGAACCGGACGCAACTGCGGCTTAGCAACTGGAACCTGGCCAAGCAATAATCCGGTTGCAGAAGTATCGCCCCAGAAGCGTTCATCTTCAATCGGCAAGGCCACTCGCGCCGCCTGCTGCGACAGCACCGCAGCATAAGCTTGCTGGATTGCAGCATTGTCAGGGTAACTAACCGCCAGTAGCTCAAAAACATTGAGATAGGTTTTGAGATTGACATTTGGCCACCCGTCATTGGGATTGGGAAAAGTTCCGTTATCAAACGCGATTTTGACACTGAATTGAGCCATTTCAGCACAGGCGGTCTCGAGTTGCTGGTCACTTTGACCATACCGGTGCAGGAAAAAGCCGAGGTAACCTAAGGCCTCAAGCACGTAATGATGGTAATGAATCGAGCCCTCGTACCAGAAACCACTAGGCAGTAAACCATGCGTCAAATGCTCATGAATCCCCAAAGGACGGTCTAGGTCTTGCGGCGCATAGGTGCCCGTCATCAGTTTAAGAATCTGAATGCAGACCTCCCGCCACAGGGTAATATTATGTTCGATAAACTGCTGCTTTTCCAAAAATTGACAAGCTGGCCCGAACAGCTCGTGTTTGATGCGGGCCTGCTCCTCATCGCTAAACAGCGGCAAAGACATTTGGTAACAAAGGCTGATTCTGATTAAGGCAATGGCTTCGGATAGCCCCTGCGCCATGATTTTACCAGGGCCTTGAAAATTGATGGCGTAATCGCCAAAGGTCCAGTCCGTGGTATGCGGATCGAACGCCACCTTATGAGCGGCCAAATCGGCTTGCACCCGATCATAATCATGCATATCTGGCAACCGCTTGGCCTTAATGTGAATGGGAAACTCCCGGTAATGATCGGCATAAAAGAGAATGACCTGCCGAATAAAGCGTGCGTACCGAGCATCAGCTCGCTGACGATTCATAATCACCGCCAGTTTCAGCATTTGCAGGGTTTTGTTGCGCATGATCGTGACCCAAGCGAAGTTCTTTTTGTCATCCGTGTAAACCCGGCCACATTCTGGGCAGGTATGCGCATGTGGCTGCGTCGGGTCGTAAATCAGGTAACTACCATCGTCATCGCAAAAGTAATGATGCCGCCAGCCAGACATCCAGCTGGCATCATCATGCCAATCGGCAATGAAGGCATCGAGTTCCTGCCGCACGGCTTGGCTATCAATCATTGTTCGTGCATTGTTCATTAATTATCATCCTTTAGGCAACAGTTTGATCAGCACTGGCTTCCGCTTGTTTTTGGGTCACCCGGTCACTAATCTTCAAGAACGGCAAGTACATGGCGGTGGCCAAGGCGATAAAGACGATTTGAATCACGACTGCCCGCCAATCACCACCTGTAGCCAGATAGCCACTAATCAACGGTGGGGTCATCCAAGGAATGAAGACCACGGTCCGTGAGACCCAGCCCATGGCAGTTAAGGCATAGCCCAAAATCGACAGCACAAACGGCACGCCGACAAACGGAATCATCATTGGCAGATTGAAGACAATGGGGAACCCATAAATTAATGGCTCATTGATATTAAAGATCCCTGGCGCGAAGGACAGGGCCCCAATCCGCCGACTTGGCGTGTAACGCGAGAAAATCAAAATGGCCAGCAATAAAGCAATGGTACACCCACTACCACCCATCTGGGCAAATACCGTGACGAATGGCTTGGTCAAGATGTTCGGTGGGAGCACACCTTTGGCAAAGGCCGCGGCGTTTTCGTTAATATTAACAATCAGCAGGGGTTCAAGCACCGTGCCGAAAATGACGGCCTGGTGAATCCCGAAAGTAAACAGCAAATTGCCTAGTGAGAAAATCAGTAAGTAACCTGGCAAACTGGTATTGATGCGGCGTAGCGGTTCCTGAATGAAGGTGGCAATCAAGGTAATGAGATCCTTATTCAAGAACACTAGCATCAACGCGGACAACAATGCGCAGATGCTGATGGTCAAAATCGTTGGAATCATACCGGCAAAGGATTTGCCCACCTGCGGCGGCACGTTTTCGCCAAGGTTGATTTGCAGGTGTTTATTGTTGGCCAAAGTCATAAAGAGTTCCGTGACCAGCAGACCAACAATCACCCCAGCAAACATGCTTTGCGTGCCGAGGTCTGTGTACATCACCGCCCCAGCGATGCTGACGGGCTTGGTGGCCCCGGTCGGAATGATTTGGTTGGTCAGCGGCATAAAGGTGATTAAGGCGCCAATCGCCACCGCGGCGGCCCCAATCGGATTAGAGAAACCTTTATGCTGGGCCAAGGTGTACGCACAAATCGGTGCCACCAACAGGCCGCAGATATTAAGAGTGGCGTTATTAATCAAACCACCCCAGGTTTGAATTTGAACCAAGGTGTCGCCTTTAAAAATCACCGGGAACAGCACGCTGTTCAGCAGCGTGCCTAACCCTGCAAGAACAAAAAATGGCATCAAAATTGAAAAGGTATCGCGCAATGACTGCAAGTGAACTTCGGCGCCAATGCGACCAGCGACACTAACAAAACGGTCACTGAATTTGGGCTTGGGTGAAGTTTCCATTTGAATATCCCTCCTATAAAACGCTATATTGCCAATAAGTAAACCGGTTTAGTTAATCTGCAGAAGATAAACCGGTTTGAATTAACTAAACCGGTTTATCTACTTTGAATAATAAAACCTGAATTCACTTTTTACAAGCGAATTCAGGAATTTTTTGGGTCCATTTTTTAAGTGATGGCATTTAAGTCGCGAACGGACTCTCGCACATGCAATTGCGGTTGTTTGCGAATGATTGCCGGTGCCGCTGACGCTGGTGCTTGGATTTTAGCCAGCAGCAAAGTCGCGGCCGTAAGCCCAATTTCGGTGACCGGCTGCGCCACCGTCGTGATTGGCGGTTCGTAAAACCGGGCAAAGGACACATCATCTAAGCATACCAGTGACAACTCCTGGCCAACATGCAGGCTCGTCGTCCGAACCCAATTCAACGTATCCTCAAGCAGCATGTCGTTCGTTAAAAACAAGGCAGTTGGTGGCTTTTTGACCGCGAAGAGCCTGGTCAGGCGCGCCGCCACCTCGCTGCGTTCACAACTGATGATGTCAGCTTTGACCACGGGCAGATGATGGGCCGCCAAGGTGTCGAGATACCCCTGCAAGCGCTCCTGCCGGGTAGTGATTTGATCGCCAAGCGGCAAGGTCACAATGCCAATGCGTTGATGGCCACGGCTAATCAATTCCTCAACGGCCAGCTGGGCCGCCAGTGGATTGTCCAGCAAGACGCTATCGATTGGCACATCAGGCAGATAGCGATCAACGAACACAATCGGAAAATCGCGCTGGGCGAGTTCTTGATAATAAGCGGTGTTTTGTTTGGTTGGGAACACGATAATGCCATCTATCTGACGATTGATGAACGACGTGATCAGCTGCTTTTCGGTGGCTGGGTCGTCATGGGTCCGCGCAATCACGACGGTGTAGCCCTGTTTTTGACAGTACCCTTCCACCGCCGAAATGAGTTGAATTGAAAATCGCGATGACAGCGAAGCACAGACAATGGCGATGATTTTGGTGCGCTTTTGTTTCAGACTCTTCGCCACTTGATTCGGCTGATAATCGAGCGTCTTAATGGCCGCGGCAATCTTTTTGCGGGTAGCCGGGCTCATAAAGTTATAGTGATGATTTAAGTATTGGGAGACTGTGCTTTTTGAAACGCCGACATAATCGGCGACATCCTGCATCTTGGGTTTCGTCATATGCTCCTCCATCGGAAAGTGCTACCTAGGCTCAATTCTAATGGTTAACTGCCGTCAGCGCAATCAGCTGCATCTGCCTTCAGCCATAGAAAAAGACCACCAAACCGAAGTTGGTGGTCAATTAGCGTCGTGCTTGCACCCAAGCCAGGCCGGTCAAGGCCAACAACCCAACCCCTGCCGCCAAGGTGGCCGTGGCGGTATCACGATTGAGAAACATCAGCACAAACACAAAGGCCAAAAAACCAATCACGTACCAGTCCCCTGCCGGAAACAGCGGCGCCGCGAAAATCTGGGCCGCTGCGTGCCGCCGATACCGTAAATGGGCAATGATGATCATCAGCCAAACAAACAAAAACGACACCGTTGCCGCACTGGAAACCAGCGTGAACACTGAGGCCGGCAGCACCGCATTTAGCCCTACCGCCAGCGCAATCACTAAGCTGGAAACCATCAGCGCCCGCACTGGCACCTGGCGCCGTGACAATTTGGTCAAGCCGCGCAGCCGCGGTTGTTTGATACTCAGCTCAAAGAGCAAGCGACCGGCACTGTACAGGCACGCCATGCAGGCGGACGCCGCTGCCGTCAAAACGACAAAATTGATTAGCCCAGCCGCACCGGGAATACCCAGACTGTGAAAGACCTGGACAAAGGGGCTGCCAGTTTGATCAACCGCAGACCAAGGAAAAAGACTCATCAACACCACTAAGGCACCGACGTAAAGCGTCAGCACGTTGATGGGCAGCCAGTTAATCACCTTCGGCAGCGTCTGGCGCGGGTTGTGGGTTTCAGCGGCAGTCAGACCCACTTGCTCGATGCTAGTGAAGCTAAAAGTCACCATCTGGAAGCTAAGTAAAAAGCCGCGCAAGCCCCGGGGAAACAAACCGCCATGCGTCGTCAAATTAGTCAAACTTGCGGTCCCACCAGCCGTCTGGACATGACCACCAATCAGCACGACCCCGACGCCAATCAGCGCCACAATCGCCACGACTTTGATCATGGCAAACCAGAATTCCAGCTCGCCAAAGGTGCCCACTGAAGCCAGATTGACCAGTAGCAGCACCACTAATGCCACCAAGCCTGGCAACCACTGCGGCAAGCCGGGCCACCAGAACCGAATGTAAACGCCAATCGCGGTTACTTGCGCCATGGCCACGGCCACCCAGCAGAACCAGTATGTCCAGCCCGCCACAAAGGCGGCTTTGGGGCCCAGATGATGCTGGAGCAAGTCCAAAAACGACCGGTCCCCGCCATCAGCCAGCAGCAGCTCCCCTAACGCCCGGAGCAGGAAAAAGCACATCAGCCCGGCCAGGAGATACGCAAAAATTAAACTCGGCCCGGCAACATGAATCGACTGACCGGCGCCTAAAAAGAGCCCTGTGCCAATCGTGCCGCCAATCGCGAGCAGCTGCAAATGCCGACTGGTCAGATGCCGCGCCAATTCCGGCGCCTCGCGCCTCATTGGCCAGCCCCCTTTCGGTCGTGCCACCAGCGGCCGCCACTCAAAATCAGCATCCATAACAGTGCCAACGTCGCGGGCAGCACAGTCGCTTTGTTCAACAGCATAATCACCCCAGTACCAGCCAAAAACAGCAGCACAAAGAAATCTGCCACCGGATACCATGGCGCCACATAGCCGCTAGGGTGCTGATTCTGCCGGCGGTATCGCAAATGCGCTAACACAATGGCGCCCCACACAAACAAGAAGCTGGTGGTGGCGACACTAGAAATCAGCTGAAACACCGCCCCGGGCAGGAACAAATTCAGTATCACCGCCAAGGCAATCAGCAGACTGGACGCCACAATGGCGTTCGCTGGCACCTGGCGCCGGGACAGTCGCCCAAAGCGTTTGAGCAACGGATTTTTGCTTTTGAAGGTCAAAGAAAACAGCATCCGGCCGGTGGTGAAAATGCTGGAGTTGCAAGCCGAAGCCGCTGCCGTCAGCACCACAAAGTTGATGATGTCAGCTGCCGCTTTGATGCCAACGTTATTGAACACCTGGACAAACGGACTGGTGGCCGGGCTCACGGCTGACCAAGGATAGATGCACATGATCACCGCCAAGGCGCCGACGTAAAATAAAATGATGCGCAGCGGTAGCTCGTTGATGGCCTCGGGAATCACTTTTTTCGGATTGGCCGTTTCGCCGGCGGTCATTCCCACCATTTCGATGCCGGCAAAGCTAAAGGTCACCATTTGAAATGAGGCCAAAAAACCGCCCAGGCCGCGCGGGAAAAAGCCACCATTGTTCACCAGATTCATGACACTGGCATGGCCACTGCTGGTGGGGTAATGCACGGCAATCATCCAAACGCCAATCACAATCAAGCCAATAATGGCGCCGACCTTGATCAGGGCAAACCAGAACTCGGTTTCCCCGAACAACCCCACTGAGATCAAATTCAGCAGCAGCAAAAGCACCAGTGCAATCAGCCCCGGTAGCCACTGCGGCAAGCCCGGTAGCCAGTAGCGAATATACATGCCAATCGCCGTCACTTCGGCCATGGCAATGGCGAGCCAGCACAACCAATAGGTCCAGCCCACCACAAAACCGGCGCGCTCGCCGAGATAACGATGGATAAAATCAACAAAGGAATGCTGCGAGAGATCTGACATCAACAGCTCGCCCATGGCCCGCATCAGCAAAAAGCACATGCCGCCGGCGAGCAGGTACGCCAAAATAATCGACGGCCCGGCCAGGTGAATCGATTGGCCGGCCCCGAGAAATAAGCCCGTGCCAATCGTGCCGCCAATGGCGATCAACTGCACATGGCGACTTTTGAGGCTGCGTGCCAAGTCGGCTTGTTGGTGCTGTGTTTCCATCAAAATCCCTCCAGACATGTTATCTATTGTAGCCTTCTTGTTGGGGAACCAAAAGGCCGCCGCACCGGCGTTTGCCACGCAAAAACGCGGTCAGCTCCCGTCTGACCGCGCTTTTACTCACTTATTGAACAGATAGATGAAAATTATTCACTGCACAATGACCACGCGCTTGGGCTCCATTTTCTCGCCTAAAAACGCCGCCACCGTTTCGGCTGGCTGCCGCAGCTGCAACCTAGCTACTGTGACGGTACCAACCGTGGCTTCAAGCACACAACCGCCAGCAACCGTGGTGAGTTGCACCGCGGCCAGCGTGTACAAGCCGGTCACTCGCCCGACGCCGGTAATCAGCGAATCCGCAGTGATACCGCGGCGCCATAAGGCAAACAAGGCCAGCATACCAGCGATGAAAAAGCCGCTGATATAATCCGCCACCGTGTGGCTCGAGGCCACTGTGAACCCGCCAATCATCACTGCGGCCACGGCATAGAAGCCCACCAAAAACCGATTCGGGCGGGCCGTGAACACCAATTGCAGCCGCACGAAAATCAAAACGCCTAGCGCCAATACAAATACTGCGAGATAGATCCAGCTCAAAAAGTCCATGGCCAGCCTCCTTAACATAAAAAAGGGCCGCAGCCCCTTTTTGGTTTACTTGCCTAAGCGCATGACGTCGCGGGCAATCATCAGTTCCTCGTTAGTCGGCACCAACAGGACCTTCACCTTCGAGTCATCGCTGGAAATCAGCCGTTCTTTGGCCATGACATTGTTGCGCTCGTCATCGATCTTGGCGCCAAAGACACTCAAGGCATCAATGATTCGCTTACGCATCACAATGTCCCCTTCGCCCATGCCAGCCGTGAAGACCAAGGCGTCGATGCCGCCCATTTCGGCGATGTAGCCGGCCACGTACTTCACAATGCGGTTGACGAAAATATCAATAGCGAGCTGCGATTCCGGCCGCTCATGGCGCGTTTGTTCCAGCTCCCGCATGTCAGGTGACAACCCGGACAAGGCATAAATCCCAGATTCCTTATTGAGGATATTCACCATGTCCTCAGGATCGGTGATGTGCAGCTTTTGCATCAGGAAAGCGACCAAGGAAGCGTCGATATCCCCACTGCGCGTGCTCATCGTCACCCCAGCCAGCGGGGTGAAGCCCATTGACGTATCGAAGGACACGCCGTCTTTTTCGGCCGTGATGGAAACCCCAGAGCCCAGATGCATGGTGACCATCTTCAAATCCTTGAGATCCTTGCCCAGCATTTCAGCCGCGCGGTGGGAGACATAACGATGGCTGGTACCATGGGCACCGTACTTCCGAGCGCCGTACTTTTCATAGTATTCGGGCTTGATGGAGTACAAGTAGTTCATCTTCGGCATCGTGCTGTGGAAGGAGGTATCAAAAACCCCGATTTCTGGCACGCCAGGCAGCAGCTTCATGAACGCTTTGATGCCTTCCGCTTCGGCTGGGTTGTGCAACGGGGCATATTCGGCCAAGGCTTCGACTTCCTTGAGGGACTTTTCATCGAGTCGTTCTGATTCCTTGAAGCGCTCGCCACCAGCGACGATGCGGTGACCGACCCCTTGGATTTCCTTGTAGTCGGTAATGATCTTTAATTCGATCAAGGCTTTCAGCAGCATATCAACGGCCATTTCTGCCGTTGGAATATCCTGGTTCACGACGTATTTTTGACCGTCGCCATACTTGACCTTGAATTCGGAATTGGACAATCCCATCCGATCGACCATGCCGCTGGCGATCACATGCTCTTCAGGCATCTGGAATAATTTCCACTTAAGCGTTGAACTACCGGCGTTGATTGCTAGAATTTTGGGCATTTTGACATCTCCTACGCTAAATTTTGCTTGGCCCAATCATGAACCGAAGCGATGAACTGGCGAAAAGCCGCTTGGTCGGTCAAGGCTGGGAACGCGCCTAGCAGCACTTGTTTGACCTGATGCGTCTTGGGACCAGGGTTTTGCAAAATCAACAATGACTTTTGGGCTTTGCTATCGGCAAACAAGTTTTGCGGTAGGTTCAAAAGCCCTTGAAAATGAACCGAACGCGTTAACCAGGCGGTCAAGCTCTTGGCCTCATCGGATTGAAAGACACTGCTTGGCACAAAGAATAGACCTAACCCGCCAGGCTTCAAGGCGCGCAGACTTTGCTCAATCAGCAAATGGTGCGCATATGAATGGCCTTTAGGCGCAGCCGTTTCGAACTGCTTGGCCCGGTCATCCAGCGGATAATAGCCCACCGGCAGATCAGACACCACTAGATCAGCATCCTGGACCACTAGCGGGCCCAAAGCATCCTGATGATAAAGCGATACATCCAGTTGCTGGAGCGCACTACTCATCCCAACAAAAGCCAGCAAGGTATCGTCGTTATCCACGCCCACGCCTTGCACCTTGACCTTCAGCGCCGCCGCCAGCTGATTCATGGCAGCAAACAGCAAGTTGCCTGAGCCCACTGCCAAGTCGGCGACCTTGACAGTTTCTTTTTGCGCCTTGATGAACACCGTGGCGATAAAGGTGGCCAGCTCGGCCATCGCATCAGGTGTCACCTGTTTGTTCGGCTCCACCCCATCAATCGTAATGGCCTTCACCAGCAGTAGCTGCAGCGCTTGGCGGCATTCTTCAGCCGAAAACGTGCTCAAATCCAGTGGCGCGAATAAGGCCTCCAACTTAGCCGTGGCGTCGGCATCGGGCACGCCATCTTGATGATTGATCATACCAGTTTGTAAGTCTTCGCCGGCTTCAGTGGCCGCCTCAACAAAACTGGTTTTGACTTGCTTGTGCAGCAAAGTCGCGGCCTGGTCTAAGGCCGAATATAACGATTCCATGTGCTCATTTGCCACGCCTGTGGACCCCCTTAGTCGTACAGAACCATTCTACCGGTGCTTAAAGGGTTATTCAAGCAAATAAATGAGCAAGCAATCGCCACTAAGCGCCGCGTTTACGGCAATGGAAGCCTTTTCCATTGATTAAAGGCTTCACGCATGGCTTGATCCTCTTTGGCTAATTGGGCCACATAATCGGCATGCCACACCGAAATCTGATACAAACTCCCTGCTCCTACCAGCGTTGCCAGCGCCAGCAGCGCTAACGCGGAGAGCAACGCACTACCCCGCCGTCGCATCGACCGCCACCCCCGTGTACTGGCTGCCATTTAGCATGGTCAGTTGGTACTGCACCACGCCGGGGCGCAATAAGGTGAACCGGATCTGCAAGGCGCCGTACAGCAAAGGGCTGTATCCTTTCTCACTGCCGTTGGTGCCTGAAGCGGAAAACTGTAAGTAATCACGGCCATCGACTGAAGAGGCCAGCCGCTCTAAAATCCGGATTTGCTCCGGTTGCGTTCGCGGCCCCACATGTTTGACCTTGAGTTGGCTCGCCGTCACCGTCAGGATTTCACTTTCGCTCACATACCGCTCAATGGCAGCGGCGGCTTGATAATAATCCAAGTCCGCCGCTGGTGGTGCGGCCACCGTCAGTTGAAAGAGCGGGCGCCACCACAACGCCAGACTCGCCATCAGGCCCAAAGCCATCACCACTTCAGTCATCGTCGTTGCCGAATGTGAACGCAAACCGCTGGCCTCCTTCAAGCGCCTCCACGCCGCCGTTAGTGACGGTCACCTGCCAAGTATGCTGCCCAACGCTGATGCTTTGACTACCGGTTTCACCTGGCGCAAGCAGTTGAAGCGCCACCCTGGCCGCGTAGCGTGCTTCCAGCGCGCGTTGCACCTGAGCAACCTGGGTTTGGTAGGCTGTTTGCACCAACACCACCCACAACACCACCATGGCCACCACGGCAATGGCAGCCAAATGCTCCGCTAGCACACTGCCACGCCGTGTCATTTGCTTGCCTCTTCTTTCTGCCGGAACAACCCCCACTGCATTTGAAAACTGAGCGTCACTAAGCGGCCATTACCGCGAATCAATTTAATCGCTGTCACGCTAGAAAAAGCGCCGGCACTGCTATACGTGATCACACCGACACCAGCGGTCAATGCCATGCTGGCTGGCACCCGCAGGTAAGCAAAGCGGACATCAGCGAGGCTATAACTCAAAGCATCTGCAGTCACGGTCAACTTGCCGGTTTGGCCGGTTTCATCCACTCGCCGGCGCAGGGTCGTCCAATTGACCGCCACGGCGCGCAGAAACACTTCCTCCTGCTGATGCGCCAGCAACTGCCGACCTACCACCAGACTGCCGGCGGCCAGCAAGATAGTGACTGTTAACGCGGCCAACACTTCCATCAAGGTGAACGCTCGCCGGGTCATGGCGCGGCAAAGGCATGCGGCTGATAGCTGGCCGCGCTGAGTTGCTCGACTTGTTTTTGGGTGATGATACCCGCCTTCACCAAACTAGCGGCGGTGGCAAAATCAGCCTCATTGCGGCCCGTCTGGCTGTAAGCAATCTCGATTTGGGCATTGACGGTGGCCACCATGCTTTGCAACTGCCGAGCGTTAGCCTGATCAACTTGGGTTTTGATGGTCACCACCAAGGTCAAGGTCAGCACAATAATCAGCCCCAAAGCAGCAAGCACTTCAATCAAGGTAAAAGCCCGGCGCCGTTTTTTCATGTCAGTAACCTCCCAAACCGCCATACAGCGGCAGTAGCAGTTCACGATACATCAGGACGATTTGACCACCAATCAACAAAAACATCACCGGCTGCACCACTGCCAGCCAGCGCGTCAAGGTCGCTTCAAAAGCCTGCAGGCGCTGGGCGGCAAACACCCGCATCCCTTCCGCTACCACTTTTTCGGACTGACCTAGGCTCATCAATTCCGCCACGGCTGGCTCAATCAGCGGCTGCTGAAGGGCCGCGCTCGCCTTGGCGCCTTGGGCCAAGGCCGTTTGCACCGCCTCAGCAGTCGCATGCAGCGGGCTGGTCGCTAACTGACTCAGCTGGCGAAGATAATCTGGCAAGGTCAAGCCAGCCGCCAGAAATTGCGCTAAGCCGCTAGTAAAAAGATATTGATAATACTGCGTGGCCGCCACGCGCACGACTGGCAGGCCCAGGAGCCACTGCGCTCTTTTGGGGGCCGCGGCCTGGTGAAACCGCCAGCCCATGAGGCTGCCAAACACTGCCACCCCGGCGAGACCCAGGGCTTCTTCGGCCAACAGTGGCGACGGGCGTGAGCTTAACAAGGGCAGCACGCCAATCATTAACCCCACTTGCAGCACCACCAGCAGCCCAATCAACACCGCCGGATACAAGAGCAGTAGTTGTAGTTTACGGCGACTTTGGGTTTGAACCTGCATGAATTGGCTGGCGGCGCCCAGTGCGCCGGCCAAATCGCCATGCCCAGTGGCCAGCGTCAGTTGCTGCACAATCACCGAATGAAAACCAATCATCGCCGCTCCTTCGGCCAACGGCGCCCCCGCTGCCAACTTGGCGGTGAGCTGCAGCCAGTGCGGTTGATACCCGGGAAAATTTAACCCAATGATGGTCAGTGCCACGCGCAACGAAAAACCGGCCATCAAGAGCTGGCGCAACTGGGAGCAGACTGCCACCTGCACCGTCAGCGGAATCTTTCTGCGCGTCATGTCATCCCTCCTGTCCCACTGCCAGCGTCACCTCAGGATGCACGACTGGCGTGAAGGCCAATTTCACCGCCGCAGCGACTTGCACTGCGGCTGCGACCAGCTGGGGCGCGACGCCAAGTGATTGTAGTCGTAGCCAGACCAAGTCGGCACGATTGGCATGCACCGTTGTCAACACCGTGTGGCCGCTGATGGCCGCCTCACAAGCAATCGTGGCTGTTTCTAAATCCCGAATTTCGCCAATCACCAACACATCAGGCCGGTGGCGCAGCGCGGCTTTGAGCAAAGCCGCATAGCTCATTGCCGCCTCGGGATTGACCTGCAATTGCAAAAAAGTCGGCTGCCAAATTTCCACGGGATCTTCGATGGTCATCACCATCTGCGTCGCCGCCAGTTCAGTGGCAATTTGATACAACAGCGTTGTTTTGCCGCTGCCGGTGGGGCCGCAAAGCACCAGCATGCCGGTATGCTGCAGCGCAGCCAAGAGTTGCGTCACCACTGGCTGACTCCAGGCATCCAATCGCGGCACGCCGTATATCAGCCGCGCCACCAAGGTCTCTTGGGCCTGAAAATCGGCCACCGTGCTCAGCCGCAACGTTAGCTGTAAGCTCGGCACCGTCACCGCCCCCAACTGGACGCGCCGCGTTTCCGACACGTTCATCCCGGCGTCGTATTTCAAGGCATTGATCCAATTACGGCCCTGGGCTGCGGCCACAATCTTCAGCAACCTCGGACCACTGGGCACGCGGAGCATAACCGCCAGGCCATCAGGTTTGGGCAGCAAATAAACATCGCTCGCTTGCTGTGCTTTGGCCTGACGGAAGATTTCAAGCAGTGCCGCATCCATTTTGACCACCTCGCATAGATATTTCGCAAAGCGGCGCATCAAAAAAGCCCTGAGCTGAAGTTCAGCTCAGGGCAACCGGCCGCCGCTTATTCAGCGTCGTCAGGCCATTGCGCGGAAGTGTAGACGTTTTGCACGTCATCATTATCTTCAAGCGCATCAATCAAGTTTTGGAAGGTTTCAAGCTTTTCTTCTGGAATCGGCACGGTGTTTTGTGGCACCATGGTCAATTCAGAGGTGGTGAAGTGGAAGCCTTGTTCTTCCAATGAATCCCGGACTTCAGTAAAGTCCTTAGGATCGGTGTAAATTTCGAATTCGTCGTCAGACGTTTGCAAATCTTCGGCCCCGGCTTCAAGGACCGCTTCAAGCATTTGGTCCTCATCCACATCGAGCCCTTCACGGTCGATCACGAAATAACCGCGCCGGTCGAACATGTAAGAAACAGCCCCAGCCGTCGCCATAGTCCCACCATGGCGTGTGATTGCTACCCGCACGTCGGAAGATGTCCGGTTCTTGTTATCGGTCAAGGCTTCGACCAAAATCGCGATGCCGGCTGGCCCATAACCTTCATAGGTCACTTCATCATAACGCGTCGCATCGCCGCCATCCGCTTTATCTAAGGCACGTTTCACGTTGTCCTTAGGCATGTTGGCAGCGCGTGCTTTATCCATGACTAACCGAAGCGAAGGGTTGTTGTTGGGGTCAGAACCACCTTGCTTTGCTGCCATGAAAAGCTCACGGGAGATTTTCTGGAAAATTTTGCCGCGCTTGGCGTCCTGAGCGTTTTTACGGCCCTGGATGTTGTGCCATTTGGAATGTCCTGACATCGTAAACCCTCTTTTCGAATGAATGTAATATGCACATAAACGCTATAGAGTATAGCAAAAAACGCTTGCCGGTTCAATCACTAACCGCCAGCGCTTACACGACTAAATGCCGATGCTTGAGCTGCGGAAACACAAAGCGATCGGCCAGACCGACAATCGCCCCTTGCGCCACCAGAGAAAACAAAGTACCAATATTCAAAGCATACGCCTGCCGGGTCGCCAAGACGCAGATGAGAATCAACGTAATCGGCGGGATGTAAGAAACCGGCTGCGCCAGGGCAGCGTTGCCATGCAAAAAGTGAAACCGCAAAATCTGCATCAAGTCATCGTTGGGATGCAGCATCACATTCAGCCGCTGATAAATCGACACCGCCACCCCAGTGCACACAATGCCGAACAAATCCAAAGCCACTCGCCAAATCAGTGGTAACGCGACTAACGGGGTCATGCCAATCAAGCGGGCAAACCACGACACCAAAAACGAAAACGGAATCATAAAAATAAAGTTGCCCGCAATCCGCCGCCATTCCAAGCACCGCAGCACCAAGGCGTTAAATAGCACCACCGCGACTCCTTCGGCCAGCAGCACCGTCAGTAGCGTTAAGTGCAAGGCATGGGCCAGGTTCACCGCTGAAGCCGTCCACAGCGCCGAGCCTAGATTCATCGCGACGGTTAAGCCATTGCCAAAGCCATTCAGTAAAATCGAAAACACAAAATATCCGATTAATTGCCGCGAGCGCAGCGGCGCGTCATCTTTGCTCTTCATCCTCGCCGCCTCCTTGTCTGCACGGCCTGAATGGCTACGGTCATCATAATGCCCACGGCCGCCCCGGCTGCGTCCAACATCACATCTTGGAACAACGGCGAGCGGCCAGGCGTGAAGCCTTGATGAAATTCATCGAAGGCCGCCAGCCCGGTACAGGCAAAAAACAGCAACCCAGCGCGCAGCCAGGTCGGGGTCACCGCTTTGCGCAGCGCCACGGCCAGCCCCGCCCCAAGTACCAGGTAGGTGCCAAAATGCGCCAACTTCCGCAAGAAGAATTCAATCACCACCGCTGGCCCTTTCACTTGAGTGCTGATGTGCTGATCAGCCCACCAAAAATCGACTCCGGCCAGCCACTTCGGCCCATGATGGCCAAGCAACTGGGTTAGCCACGGCACTAGGGACTGCTGACGGTAAGTCATGCTTGAACTGATGAATAAGACAATTAAGATTCCGGCAACGATCAACCAACCTCTGCGGCGCACGCGATCCCCTCATTTCCTTTCGCTAGCATAGCACACGCCATAAGCCAGCGGTATAATGAGGAAAATTATAAGGAGGTTTTCCCATGACCTATCCCCTGAACTGGCAGCTCGACAACATTTTCCCCGGCGGCATCGATTCGCCGCAGCTCAAAGCCCGGCTGGCTGATGTCGCGACAAAATTGCCCGCCTTAAACACCCAGATTGCCGCGTGGCAGCCGACTGAAGATGCAGGCTTCACTGCGTTCCAGACTCTATTTGCCTTGCTAGAAGACGTCGAAAATGGCCTCGGCACCGTGGGCACGTTTGCCAACATGATTCACTCTGCCGATACGAAAAACGCCCAGGCCGGCGTGGTCAGCAACCAAGTCGCTCAGTTGGCCACTGCGCTCACCGCGGCCAACAACGCCCTCACCAAGAAATTGGTGGCGATGACCGAAGCTGATTTCAAGGCTTTGCTTGCGGTGCCTACCATCGCCCCCAGTGCCTTTGGCCTCACGGAACAGCGTGAGCAAGGGCAAGAACTGTTAGACGATGCGACGGAATCACTTATCAACCAGTTGGCCATTGATGGCTTCCACGGCTGGAGCGACCATTACGACACCTTATCCGCTGATCTGCATTTTGACGTCACCCTGGATGGTGAAAGCCTCAGCTTATCGGCGGGGCAGGCCCAAAACCGGTTCGAAGGCGATCCCGAGCCAGCCCACCGCGAAGCCGTCTTCAACACTTGGGAAAACACTTGGACCCAGCATGCCCAGCCTTTTGCCGACACCCTCAATCACTTGACCGGCTTCCGGCTTGCTAATTACCGCGCTCATCATTTTGACGACTATATGCATGTGCCGTTGCAGCTTAACCGCATGCAGCAAGCCACGGTGGATCAAATGTGGGCCACCGTCAGTGCGAACAAGGCCCCGTTCACCCAGTATCTGGACCAAAAGGCGCGCCTGATCGGCAAACCGCAAATGCCGTGGCATGATCAATGGGCCCCAGTAGCGCTGGGTGGTTACCAGCCGAAAACCTACACCTTCGATGAAGCGGCGACCTTTATCATCACCAACTTCCGCAAGTTTTCCCCGAAAATGGCAGATTTTGCGCAGCATGCCTTTGAAAATGGCTGGATCGAAGCTGAAGATCGCCCTGGTAAAATTGCCGGCGGCTACATGACCGAAGTGCCTGACGTCAAAGAAAGTCGCATTTTCATGACCTTTGATGGCTCCGCTGCCGGTGTGTCCACCATCGCTCATGAACTCGGCCATGCCTTCCATGCCAGCATTCTCAAGGACTACCCGCGGATGCGCCGGGAATACGCCATGAACGTCGCCGAAACCGCCTCGACTTTCGCCGAGCTGATCATCGCCGATGCCACGGTCAAGCAAGCCACCAGCGTGGAAGAACGCCTGAACTTACTCGATGCCAAAATGAGCAATCCGCTGGCGATGCTGCTGAACATCCACGCGCGCTACTTGTTCGAACGCAGCTTCTACGATGCCCGCACCGAAGGCACAGTGACGGTGGCACAACTGCAAAGCTTGATGCAAGAAGCGCAGGCTAAAGCCTATGCCGGCGCCTTGAGCAGCTATGATCCGATGTACTGGGCGGACAAACTGCACTTCTTCATCGATGATGTGCCGTTCTACAACTTCCCATACACCTTTGGCTACCTGTTCTCCAGCGGCATTTACGCCAAGGCCCAAACCCAAGGCGGGAACTTCGAAGACAATTACATTGCTTTGCTCAAGGACACGGCCAACATGACCACCGAAGCCCTGGCGCAAAAGCACCTCGGCGTCGACTTGACCAAGCCGGATTTCTGGCAGCAAGGCATTGACCTGGCCGCCAAAGATGCGCAAACCTTTATCGATTTAAGCCAGCCGTTTTTGGCCTAAAACTTAACCTGAATCAGCAAAAAGCACGCCTGCCAATCCTAACTGGGGTTTGACAGACGTGCTTATTTGGTTTGGCCTAAACCCGCTTTTGGGTGGACTGCCTTATTCTACAGTCACAGATTTGGCCAAGTTGCGGGGCCGATCCACATCGTAGCCGCGATCCAAACTGGTGTAATACGCCAGTAGCTGCGCTGGGACAATTGTCAAAAGCGGCGACAACAGCGGGTTCAGCGCCGGGACAATCAAGTCATCGCCAGGTTCAGCCAATGATTCTGCCACGATGCGCAGCACCTTGCCGCCGCGGGCTTCCACTTCCTCGGCGTTGCTGCGGGTGCGAGCCGCTGTGGTGGGATCGGTAATGATGGCCACCACCGGCGTGCCCGGTTCAATCAAAGCAATCGTGCCATGTTTAAGCTCTCCGGCGGCAAAGCCTTCTGCTTGCACATAGGAGATTTCTTTGAGCTTCAAGGCTGATTCCAAGCTAACGTAATAATCCGTGCCACGACCAATGAAAAAGGCATTGCGCGTGGTGGCAAACATTTCCTTGGCCAGCTCATGAATCACATTTTGCTGATCAATCAGGGCTTGCTGGCCAGTTGCGGCTAAACTCAGCTCATGTTCGACGTCAAAGGCCTTGGCCGCCGATTGACCTTTGGCTTCCCCTAAAGCTTTGGCCAGCAGGGCCTCCAAGGCGACCTGTGCCGTGTAGGCTTTGGTCGAGGCCACAGCGATTTCCGGCCCCGCCGCCAAATCTAAGGCAAAGGTGGCTTCTCGCGCCAGCGTGGCCGTCAGCACATTGGTCATGGTCAAACTCGGCAAACCCTTGGCGTTAATTTGCACCAGTACTTGCCGTAAATCAGCGGTTTCGCCGCTTTGCGTCAGGAAAATGAAAAACGGTTTTTGACTGAGCAACGGCTGATGATAAGCAAACTCAGAAGCCAGAAACGCCGTGGTGCGCACGCCAGCCAACTGTTCGAACAGTGCTTGGCCTACCAGTCCGGCATGATAGCTGGTGCCGGCGGCGACAATGTAGAGTTGGTCGGCATCCTTTAGCGCCGCCAACAGCTTGGCATCAAACTGCAGCGAGGCTCCCTTGGTGTAGCGCTTGAGCAACCGCCGCATCACTGTTGGCTGTTCACTGACTTCCTTGAGCATGTAGTAAGGAAAAGCGCCTTTTTCCGTATCTTGGGCATCCAATTCAATCGTAATTGGGTCACGCTTCACTGGCGTGCCGGCGGCATCTTCAATGGTCACCGCCTGCGCGGTTAAGGTCACCAGTTCCCCATCATTCAATTCGAGGAACTGATGGGTTTGATCGATCATCGCCATGGCATCGGAAGCAATCACATTGAAGCCATTGCCCAGACCCACCAGCAGCGGGCTTTGTTTCTTTGCCGCGTACAAAATATCTGGCGCCGTGCGGTCAGCGAGCGCAAAGGCGTAGGAGCCTTCCAGCAAGCTCAAGGTTTTACGTAAGGCGGCCTTGGCAGAAAGCCCTTCCTGGGCGAACAACGCGATCAGTTGCACCACCACTTCGGTATCGGTTTGACTCGCTAGCGTCACGTTTTGCAGGTAGGTTTGCTTCAGCTTGGCGGCGTTGGTAATCACGCCATTGTGTACCAGGTAGAACCGACCATCTGCTGACTGGTGCGGGTGCGCATTGGCCACCGTGGGCTCGCCGTTGGTCGCCCAGCGGGTATGCCCGATGCCCATTGTCCCTTGCACCTCAGGCCCAACTGCGTCCTTAAGCGCCTGAATGCGGCCGACGCGTTTGACGAGGTAATCTTGGCCGGCGCCATTCACATACAAGCCAGCTGAATCATAACCGCGATATTCCAACTTGCTCAAGCCATGCAGTAACACCGTACTTGCATCTTCGCGCCCTATGACGCCAACGATTCCACACATATTGCCACGTCCTCTATATTTTATTGGTATACATCATTAATTGATATTGGTATGCCGTTAACGATTTCAAATATAGCGCCGTGATTAGTCCTTGTCAACGAAAAATACATAGTGGTATAGATATTCTTAATAATATTGGTATATGTCAATTTCAACGAAACCGGTTTCATTTTTGGTATAAAAAAACGTCATCGCCGAAGCCATGACGTTCATGCAACGATTAGGCGTTAGCCCCCATTTGTTCTTCAACGACGGCAACGATTTGATCCACGTACTGGTTGACCAAAGCTTCCGTTTTGGCTTCCGCCATCACCCGCAGCAGCGGTTCGGTGCCGGAAGGGCGAACCAAGACACGGCCGTCGCCGGCCATTTCTTTTTCCACGGTATCAATGGCGGCTTGAATGGCCGGGTAACTTTGCCAGTTGTTCTTGTCGGCCACTTTGACATTGACCAGTTTTTGCGGATAGGTCTGCACTGGGGCGGCCAATTCGGAAAGTGGTTTACCAGTTTGCTTCATCACATTCAGCAGCTGAATTCCGGTCAGCATGCCATCCCCAGTGTTGTGATAGTCAAACAAAATGACATGGCCGGATTGCTCACCGCCGATGTTGTAGCCATGGGCGCGCATTTCTTCGGATACATGCCGGTCGCCCACCGCGGTCTGCACCGACTTCATGCCGTTTGCTTCCAGCGCCTTGTACATGCCCAGATTGCTCATCACGGTGGTCACCACAGTATCTTGCTTCAGGCGGCCATGTTCTTTCATGTAGTTGCCCAAAATGAACATGATCTTGTCGCCATCAACAATTTGACCCTTTTCATCCACGGCAATGCAGCGATCGCCATCGCCATCAAAGGCTAAGCCGGCCTGGGCGCCTTTTTCCACCACAAACTTGGCTAAAGCTTCTGGATGGGTGGAACCCACGTTTTTGTTGATGTTCAGGCCATCTGGATGGGTGGCCATAGTATCGAACTCGGTATCCAAGTCCGCAAACAAGCGCGCGACCAAATTGCTGGTGGCGCCGTTAGCGGCGTCGAGGCACACATGGAGGCCAGTCAAGTCGTCGGATAAGGTCTGTTCCAAGAACTGGGTGTACTTTAAAGCGCCTTCTGGATAATCATTCACTCGGCCCAAGCCTTCTGCCGCTGGGCGTGGCAAGGTGTCTTCTGGGGCATCCAGCAACGCTTCAATTTCTTCTTCGGTAGCATCAGACAGCTTGTAGCCATCTGGTCCGAAGAACTTGATGCCATTGTCAGCTGCCGGGTTGTGACTGGCGGAAATCTGAATGCCAGCATCGGCACTTTGCACCTTGATTAAGTAAGCCACGGCTGGCGTGGTGATGACGCCAAGGGACAAGACTTCAATCCCGACGGATAGCAGGCCAGAAATCAGCGACTCCGCCAGCATTTCACCAGAGGCCCGGGTATCGCGAGCGACCAACACCAACGGCTTTTTGGCGGCATCTTTGGCATGCTGCGTCAGCACATACCCTCCGCAGCGACCTAGGCGAAACGCCAGCTCTGGCGTTAATTCCTGATTAGCAATGCCCCGCACCCCATCGGTACCAAAATACTTCGTCATGAAAATTTCCTCGTTTCTGTTTTTAGATTGCAAATTGGCTTAATCGTTGCTCGAACTGCTACTACTACTGCTGGTTTCAGCACTACTGCTGGTCTCTCCTGCCGCCGCCGCGGCATCGGTGGTCATGTTGATGGTCACCTTAACGGTCTTGGGATCACTGGAGACAATGCCATCCACCACATCCGTCAGGCGCACAGTTTGCGTGGTGGTTTGCGTCAGTTTGGAGATATCCACCGGAATGGTGACACTGTCCAACTTCTTAAGCACTGCCGAACTGCCATACACCGTGACCGTGTCGGCACTGGTCTTAAAGCTGTAGCTCTGGCCGCGAATGCCAGTGCCGCTTTGCTTCACCGTTACTGGCAACTTTTTGCTTGGCAACGTAATCGGCAGCCGCACATGCACCGTGGCTGGCGAAAGCACCACATTCAACGTGCTTCCGTCTTCGGCTAAGGCTTGCAGCAAGACTTCCTGATCGATGGTCGTTTTCGTGTTGCGGCTCATCACCACATTGGCCACCACTTGATAAACCCGATTGATTTCGCCTTTACCGCCGGTGACATCGACGGTTTCGCTGCTCAACGTCGGGTCGCCGGCACTGTAGCCAGGCGCCAGCGAGTCATGATTGTACTTCACTTGAATCGGCATCCGCTTGGACTTGCGATCCTGAATCGTGACCTTGATGGTTTTGGGCTTGATGGCATAGGTCAAATCTTTATTGAGTCCTTGCTGCTTCAAGGTGACCGTGTGTGTCCCCACGCCCAGCCCACTCAAGTCAGCCACGACGCGGAAGTTTAAGGTGTTCGCCGTGACCGTGACCAGGCTACTGCTGCCTTCGACGTCCACCGTCACATGCTGCGGATAACCGGTGATGAAGTACTTGTCTGTGTCAGCTTTGAGTTCCAGCGGCACCTTGAGGGAACGACTGGTGGTGGCGGTAATGGCCGTATCGTTGTTGCCACTATTACGATTGCGGTTCAGGTCTTCCATGTTCACATAAGCGAACAACGCTACTGCTAAAATCAGCGCCAGGAGGCAATAAAACCATTTGCTATCCCAAATTTGATTCAATTTGAATTTCATCGTTTGTCTCCTCCTTTGTGCGTCAGATCAAAGAAGAAGTTTGCCACCGGATTGCGCTTCGTTTCCTCTTTGGGAATCAGTTGCGCCCGGAATAACTTGAGATAATCTTCTCGCGTCAAGTCGCGAATCAGATGATTATTCAACGTAATCGTCACCCCGCCAGTTTCTTCCGAAATGACCAGCGTTAAGGCATCAGTGACTTCACTGATGCCGACCGCCGCGCGGTGCCGAGTGCCCAGTTCCTTGGGAATCAGACTACTTTCAGACAGCGGCAAATAGGCGGCCGCCACGGCAATGCGGTTATCGCGAATGATCACGGCGCCATCATGCAGCGGCGTGTTGGGGATGAAAATATTGATCAGCAATTCCCCGGACACATCAGCGTCAATCGGAATCCCGGTTTCAATATAATCTTCCAAACCGGTATTTTGCTGAATGGTAATCAACGCCCCAATGCGGCGCTTACTCATGTATTGAATCGCTTTATCCAGCTCTTTGACGAGGCGTTCCTCGGCCTGGTGCGCATCATTACGTGCCCATGGGAGCACCGAGCCGCGGCCCAAGTGTTCGAGGCCACGCCGAATTTCCGGCTGGAAGATGATGACTAACGCCGGCACTGACCAAGTGATGACCAAATCGACTAAGTAGCCAACGGTATGCAGCTGTAAATACAAAGACACCACTTTGATGACCACAATCACAAAGATGCCTTTGAGCAGTTGCACCGCCTTGGTGCCTCGCACCAGCATGATCAGGCGATAAATCACATACCAAACCACGAGGATATCGATCAGATTCGTCAACGTTGACCAATGGAAGAAATTACTCAGTAAATCCTGCATATCCGATCCTCCCAAATGTTATCGACTTATTATACCACGTGGACAGCCAGCGTTGGGACCGGGCTAAAGGACGCCCTGGCGAGGCTGTGCCGTGAAAATATTTTTCTGTACCAATCTCTTCAGGATGTATCCGCCACCATTTTCAAGAAATTTTCGTGAAAAAATGTACAAAGGCCTACCGACGCGCCTGTTGCCCGTCATTCATCGGTCTGCTTTGCACACCAGTTAATGCCTGTTACAGCAAGTTTTCACGGTGTTTACAACCAGTTGCGAGTTCGTTACGCTTGGCCTGTAATCTATGAATGGAGATGGCAATGATGGCTCAAATCACAGTCCTGAAACAACCTGGTGCCGCGGCAGACCCCGCGGCAGAAGTCGATGCTCTCGTCAACCAAGCGGAGCATGCCTTCAATCTTTATCAAACCTTCACCCAAGCGCAGGTGGATCACGTCACGCATGCGGTAGTCGCCGCCGCCCGGGCGCACGCCAAAGATCTGGCGTTTTTAGCCTGGAAGGAAACCGGCCGCGGCAATGCCGAAGACAAGGCCATTAAAAATATTTACGCCAGCCAATATATTTGGAATGCGATTAAGACGACGAAAACCGTGGGCAAAATCAGTGAAGACCCGGCCAATGGACTCACGCAATATGCCGAACCCCTCGGCATTCTGGCCGGGATTACGCCAGTGACCAATCCCACCTCGACCGTTATTTTTAAAGCGATTTTGGCCTTGAAGACCCGGAACGCGATTATTTTTGGCTTGCATCCCCAAGCGCAGCAATGCGGTAGCGCCGCGGTGAAAATCATGGCTGATGCCGCCACCGCTGCTGGGGCACCAGCCGGCCTTATTCAATGCATCGCCCACCCTAGCATCGACGCCTCCAGTGCGTTGATGAATCACGACCGGGTGGCTTTGGTGTTAGCAACCGGCGGCCCTGGCATGGTCAAAGCGGCCTACTCCACTGGTAAACCGGCGCTTGGCGTGGGGCCAGGCAACGCGCCCGCTTACATTGAAAAAACCGCCGATATCGCCGCTGCCGTGCAGGATATTCTGCTCAGCAAATCCTTCGATAACTCGATGATTTGCGCGTCAGAAAACAGCATTGTGGTCGACCGGAGCATTTACCCGGCTGTCAAGGCGGCCTTCCAAGCCGGCGGCGCCTATTTTGTTCCTGACCAAGAGGTCGCTAAGCTGACGGCGGCGGTGATTGATCCGCAGCGCCGCACTGTCCGCGGTCCCGTGGCCGGTCAAAGTGCCGAAAAAATCGCCCAGCTAGCAGGCTTAACCGTGCCGAAAGGAACCAAGCTGTTAATTGCCAAACTCGACGGCATTGGCAAAAACTTCCTATTATCTGGGGAAAAATTGTGTCCGGTGCTATCGCTATATCTCGCCAACGACCATGCGTCGGCCTTCGACTTATGCCAGTCGCTGCTCCACTATGGCGGCTTGGGCCATACTGCAGCGATTCACACCACCGACCAGGCTGTGATCGACGCGTTTGGCGAGGCGATGCCGGCTTGTCGTATTCTGGTGAACAGCCCGGCCAGCCTGGGCGGCATTGGCGGCCTGTTCAATCGCCTCACCCCTTCCTTGACGCTTGGCACCGGCTCTTACGGGAAGAACTCGATCTCTCACAATCTGACCGCGATGGATTTGCTTAACATCAAAAACGTGGCCCGCGCCACGCGCCATCCCAATGCTTTGATTGGGGAACTACGGGATCTCATCCACGAAAATTAGCATTTTCTCATATTCTTTTGGCCAGTCTGCGCAGCAAAACCGCGTTGGCTGGCCTTTTTGGTGGTGGCCGCTTGGGTTTTGCGAATTTTACCGAGAAAAGGTGTTCAATTAAGTGCAAAGCGTTAGAATAGCTCTATATACTGGAACCATGCAAGGCTCTAGGGGGAATGGCTTGCGCTAGCAGGCCGATCTTTGATTGGGTCACTCCAATCATGTGGAGGTTAGAAAGATGACTGCAACAGATAAGCGGACGCAATATGCGACCCAGACGTCGGCCGAAGTGCTGAAGGATCTTGACAGCACAAACACCGGCATTACTGAGGCTGAGGCGCAAAAGCGTTTAGCTCAATATGGGGAAAACACGATTACCCACACCCAAGGGGAATCGCAATTTAAAGCCTTTATCAAAAACTTTGGGAGCCTGATGGCGATTTTGCTTTGGGTGTCAGGGCTGGTCGCCATGATCAGTGGCACCATGGAGCTAGGGATTGCCATTTGGCTCGTCAACATCATTAATGGGGTCTTCAGTTTCTGGCAGCAATTCCAAGCCAAAAAAGCCACCGACTCTTTGATGGCGATGTTGCCCACTTACACGCAGGTTTATCGCGATGGTAAGGTGCAACAAAAAGACGCCACGGCCTTGGTGCCTGGTGATGTCTTCCTTTTGCAAGCTGGTAACGCCATTCCCGTTGATGCGCGCCTGCTCGAGGCGACTTCCATGCAAGTCGATCAAAGCGCGCTGACCGGTGAATCCGTCCCAGAATCCAAAGAAGTGAAATACGACCCTGGCGAAGGCCAATTCGCGGAGTCCAACCTGATTTATGCCGGGACCACCATCGGCGCTGGCACCGGCAAAGCAGTCGCGATTGCTACCGGCATGAACACCGAGTTCGGGAAAATTGCCGCTTTGACCCAGCAGCAAAAGAAGGTCAAGAGTCCCCTCGCCATTGAGTTGGATCACTTGACCCGGCAGATTTCCATGATTGCCATTGCCATTGGGATTGCCTTTTTCATCTCGGCGATTTTCTTCGTCCACTACCCTGCCGCTAAGGCGTTCATTTTCGCCTTAGGGATGATTGTCGCCTTCATTCCTGAAGGCCTCTTGCCAACCGTCACCTTGAGTTTGGCCCAAGGCGTCACCCGTATGGCCAAAAAGCATGCGCTGGTGAAGGATCTGAATTCCGTTGAAACCCTGGGCGAAACCACGGTGATCTGCTCGGATAAGACTGGGACCTTGACCCAAAACCAAATGACCGTCAATCACGTTTGGACGCGGAGTAAGGAATACAAAATCACCGGCCAAGGCTATGTGAACAACGGCCACATTGAACTGGATGGCAAGCGCGTTGATCCAAGCACTGAGCCGGAATTGGCCCTGCTGGTACGGGTGGCTTCGCTGAATAACGATACCCAAGTGCAGCAAGACAAAGATAGCGGCAAGCCGAAAATTCTCGGCACGCCAACCGAAGCCGCTTTGGTGATTTTAGCCGAAAAAGCCGGCTTTGACCTCGCTGCCGCTACCGCCAAAACCCCGCGGCTGAAGGAGTTCCCTTTTGACTCCGACCGCAAGCGGATGAGTACCGTGCACCGCCTCGATGACCAAACTCTGATGCTGTGCGTCAAAGGATCATTAAGCGACACGGTGCACCAGTGCGACACGATTCAAGTCGATGGCAAAGTGCGGCCAATCACCGAAGATGACCGTCGCGCCATCAACGCTGCCAACAACAAGTACGCGAAGTTAGGCTTACGTAGTCTGGCCGCCGCCTACCGTGAGTTCCCAGCTGAAGCCGATACCGCCAGTCAGCTGGACAAAATGACCATCGAAGACGCTGAAAACCATTTGACCTTCGTCGGCCTGACCGTCATGGCTGACCCACCGCGCCCAGAAATCTATGAAGCGGTGCGTAAATGCCACGAAGCCAACATTAAGATCATCATGGTCACTGGTGACTCCACGTTAACCGCGAAGTCGATTGCCGTTAAAATCGGCCTGACCTCGGATCAAGCCCGCGTCGTTACTGGCACGGAACTGGATGCCATGACTGAAGATCAATTGCAAGACGCCTTGAAAGGCGAAATCATTTTCGCCCGGGTCGCCCCTGAACAGAAGTACAAGATCGTGTCCACCTTGCAAAAGAACGGTGAAATTGTTGCCTCCACTGGTGATGGTGTCAACGATGCCCCGGCCCTGAAGAAGGCCGATATCGGCGTTGCCATGGGCGTGACCGGAACCGATGTGGCTAAGGATGCCGCGGATATGATTTTGACCGATGACAACTTTGCCTCCATCGTGGCCGCGATTGAAGAAGGCCGCACGGTGTACGCCAACTTGCAAAAGTTCCTGACCTACATCTTGACCTCCAACGTACCAGAAGCCATTCCTTCTGCGCTGTTCCTGTTCTCTGGTGGGCTCATTCCGCTGCCGATGACCGTCATGCAGATTTTGACTGTCGACTTAGGGACGGACATGCTGCCAGCGTTGGGGCTAGGCTCTGAAAAAGCGGAGCCCGGCATCATGCACCAGCCGCCGCGCGCCAAGAACGCGCACCTGCTGAGTAAGCGGGTGATCTGGAAAGCGTTTGCCTGGTACGGCTTGATCTCTAGTGTGATTTCCACCGCCGCCTACTTCTTCGTCAACTACCAAAACGGTTGGCCTAACGTGGCGCTGGCTGCCAGCGGCAATGTGTATGCCCGGGCGACCACCATGGTGCTTGGTGCGATTGTCTTCTCCCAGATTGCCAATGCGTTGAACTGCCGGACCAACATGGCTTCGGTGTTCAAAGTGGGACTGTTCAGCAACCGGCGCGTCTGGTATGGGATTGCGCTTGAAATCGTCCTGTTTGCCTTCCTGACCGTGACCCCTGGGGTGCAAGAACTGTTCAATACCACGGTCCTTAACCCTGGTGATTGGCTGTTCCTGTTCATCATTCCATTCCCAATTGTCTTGATTGAAGAAATTCGCAAACGCTTCGCTCGGCGCAAGGATCCGCTTGCCGACGCTGCTGATTAAAGCTAGTGGGACAAAAAAACCCAGCCAATTGGCTGGGTTTTTGTCTGCCCTCAGTACCGCCGGTCAAACGCGGCACTGGTGGAGCGTAACTGAAATTGGTCAGGAGTCAGGGCCAAGGCATGCTGCAAGCGCACCTTCAAGCTGGTCGGGCCCAGTAATGAATTGAACCGGTAGCCATCTTGATAGCGCCGTAGATAAGTCACCACAGGATCGAGCGCCAGCCGCACCGAGCGTTCTGCTGGCGCGGTCGTGAAGGTCAAAAGATAATCCACGCCCAAAGCCGTTGGGGTCGAAATTGGATCTGTTGCCATGTTCTCGCCTCCTCTACTGCTCAAAGTGTAAAACGTTGAGCAAGGGAAAACAAGGTTCGACCCTTCACTTTAATTCGCCTGTTCGGCAATGTGAAATTGA
This sequence comes from Lacticaseibacillus salsurivasis, assembly GCF_036246225.1. NCBI lineage: Bacteria > Bacillati > Bacillota > Bacilli > Lactobacillales > Lactobacillaceae > Lacticaseibacillus > Lacticaseibacillus salsurivasis. Next base: position 185,456 of record NZ_BTTP01000001.1, on the reverse strand, counting down.
ATCGGCGAGAAGTCATCCGCCTCGTGGGCTGCCACATACTTGGTGGCTTCGCGGTTGATAGCGGCTAGGTCAATGCCTTGCTCCTTGGCCGCAAACAAGCAGCCGCAATAGCACTGGCGATAAACATTGTAGTCTTTGCACATCTGCACCGACCGCGCATAGCCGCCGCGCTTTTTGAAGTCACTCGGCAGGTAAGCCACATTGTACAGATGCTGAATTTCCAGCCCGCCTTCGTTGATCCACTGCGCATTCTTGTTCGGCGAAATCGTCAGCGTGCTACCAAAATAGTCGAAGCCTAATTCCTGCGCCTTGGCCGCCACAGCGTCCAGCCGGAAGTCGTAGCAGACGCGGCAGCGCGCGCCGCCTTCTGGCTCATTCTTCAGCGCCTTGGTTTGCGCCAGCCAATCGCTGGGTTTGTAGTCGGCGCTGATAAATTGAACGTGGTTGTTGGTGCGGGCGTTAAAATCGAGAATAAACTGCTGCTGCACCAGCTTGCGCCGCTCGTACTCCATCCGTGGGTGAATATTGGGGTTGAAGAAGAAAATCGTCACATCAGCAAACTGCGTGAGGTATTCCAGCGTGTACGTGCTGCAAGGCGCACAGCAAGCGTGCATCAACAGCCGCGGGCGCAGTTTTTGCTCCTGCCAGCCCTTGATGACCTTCTGCAAAATCAGGTCAAAATTGATTTTTTGGTCCTTTTCGAATTGACTGGCAATTTCTGCATATTCCAACATCCGCCTCGCCTCCGTGGCCTAAGTATACAAAAGTTGAGAGGGGATGACAATTTGCAGACAAGCTATGCCCTTCGCTATAAACCTTCGAGAATTTCAAAAAATCAACAAATCGCCACGAAGCCCGTGGTGACAACGATAGTGACGAAAAAGACGGTACACGGTGATGTAGCGTCCTGTGTACCGTCCTAACGAAGAAAACCATACGAAACCAAAGAAAAAGCACAAGTATAAAATGCCGGTTTAACAGCATTTCATACCCGTGCTTTTGTCTGGTTTAGGCTATTTCCGGTACATCTTAAATTCCAAGTACAAATCGTTGTACAGCCCCACCGTCTTCGGCGCTAGGTCACTATACACTTCAGACTTCTTGATGACATTTTCATCTGGATAGAACTGCTTATCGTTCCGCACCGCTTTGGGCAGCAGCTTCAGCGCCGCCACATTCGGCGTGGAATACCCAACGTAATCGGCGTTCTGCGCGGCATTTTTGGCATTCGTGAGGAAATTCAAGAAGGCATAAATGGCCTTGAAGTGCTTGGCAGTCTTAGGAATAACCAGGTTGTCAAACCACAAGTTCGAGCCCTCACTCGGCACCACATAATGCAAATGCGAGTTATTGGCCATCATATCCGCCGCTTCCCCAGACCAGTCCACCGCCAGCGCCGATTCATCGGCGGCCATGTACATCTTGATTTCATCGGCCACCACGGCTTTGACATTCGGTGACATCTGATCAAGCTTCGCCTTGGCCAAGGCCAAGGTGTTCGGGTCTGTGGTGTTCATCGACTTGCCCATCGACCGCAGGGAAAAGCCCATGATGTCGCGCGCCGAGTCGATCAGCATGATGTTGTCGCGATATTTACTCTTCCACAGGTCATTCCAATGTTGGATTTCACCAGGCTTAACAAATTTGTCGTTGTAAATGATCCCCAAGGTGCCCCAGAAATACGGCAGGCTGTACTTATTGCCGGGATCAAAGGAACGGTTCATGTACAACGCGCCGAAATTGCTGAGGCCTTTAAGCTTGCTTTTATCCAGCGGCACCAACATTTTAGCGTTGCGCATTTTTTCGACCATGTATTCAGAAGGCACCGTCAAGTCATAGGAAGTCCCGCCTTGCTGAATCTTGGTGTACATCGCCTCGTTCGAGTCGAAGGTTTCCAAATTGACATGATAGCCCGTCTGCTTTTCAAACTTTTTGATCAAAGCCGGGTCGATGTAATCGCCCCAGTTCGCCAGATTCAACGTGTTATCGCCGGTGGCGCCTTGCGCTTTGGCCAAGGAGTGGCTCCAAAAAGCCAAGCCGAGCACCGCAGCCAGGATGATGGCGGCCATGCTAATGAGTCGCTTCATTGCTTACTGCCCCCTTTGCTTTCAGCTTTGCCTTGTGGGACTTGGTGCCGCGCTGGATGAAGTAGTATCCCACCACCAGCACCAAGGAGAACAGGAACATCACGCCAGACAGCGCGTTGATTTCCAGGCTGATGCCTTGCCGTGCCCGCGCGTAAATTTCGACCGACAGCGTTTCAAAGCCGTTGCCAGTGACAAAGAAGGTGACGGCAAAATCATCTAGCGAGTAGGTGAAGGCCATGAAGAAGCCGCTTAAAATTCCTGGCGTGATGAACGGCATAATGACACGGGTCAACACCTGCAAGTTGGTGGAGCCCAAATCGCGCGCCGCATCCAACATCGTGTTGCTCATTTCCTGCAGCCGCGGCAGCACCATCAACACCACAATCGGAATGGAAAAGGCGATATGGCTCAGCAGGACGGACAAGAACCCTAACGGAATGTGCAGCGCGGTGAAGAAAATCAGAAAACTGGCACCGATGATGACATCCGGTGACACCATCAAGATGTTGTTCAGCGAGAGAATCGAGTTTTTGACCACTGGCCGGCTGGTACGGCTAATCGCCAGCGCTCCTAGCGTGCCAACAATCGTCGCAATCAGGCTGGAGAGCAAGGCCAGCATCAAAGTATCTACCACAATTTGAATCATCCGGGTGTCAGCGAACAGTTCCTGGTAATGGGTCCAGGTGAAGCCATGAAAGTTGCTCATGGTATCCCCGGCCGAAAAGGAGTAGAAAATCAGGTAAGCAATTGGGACGTACAACATGATGAAGACAAAAATCAAATAGAGATTAGTCCATTTCCATTTTTTCAATGACTTCATGCCCGGCGGCCCCCTTTCTTCTTCCGTTCACCAGTCAGGAACATGATGACCACCATCGCAATGATCAAGATGACCCCAATGGTTGAGCCCATCCCCCAGTTCATGGTGGTCAGGAAGTGTTCCTCAATCGCGGTCCCCAAGGTGATGACCCGATTACCACCAATCAGACGCGTCAGCATGAATAAGCTCAGGCTGGGAATGAACACCGCTTGCACCCCGCTTTTGACGCCGCTCATGGTCAGCGGCAAAATCACGCGGGTGAAAGTCTGCCACCACTTGGCCCCGAGGTCGCGGCTGGCGTTGACCAAGCCCTCATTCAGCTCTTCAATCCCATTAAAAATCGGCAAAATCATAAACGGAATTTCGATGTAACTGGCCACGAAAATGAAGGAGAAATCCGTGAACAAAAACTGGTGCGTGCCCAGCCCCATCATCTGGAGGAAGGTATTGATGCCGCCATCCTGGCTGAAGATACCAATGAAGGCATAAGCTTTCAGCAACAAGTTGATCCAGGTCGGCAAAATAATCAGCAGCAACCACAGCTCTTTGTGCTTCGCGTAGTGCAGCAGGTAAGCCGCCGGATAGGAAATGACTAGTGTCAGCACCGTAATCAGGAAGGCATACCACACCGAGTTGATGGTCATCATGATGTAGGTGCTGGAATGAAAATAAGTCGCATAATTGCTGAAGGTGAACTGACCTTCAATGTTGAAGAAGGATTGATAAACAATCAGCAGCATCGGCGCAATGACAAACAGTAAAATCCAGAGAATATACGGCACATAGAAGGCCATATTGGTGGTTTTTTTCATCAGCGGCCCCCTATTCCCCTTCGTAGCTTTCCAGCCGCGCGTCGAAGTCCTCCTCCGATTCGTTCAGGCGCATCACGTGAATGTCTTCCGGATCAAAGGTCAAGTCAACACGTTCGCCGTCTTTAGCTGGGTTAGTGGAGTGAATCAGCCATTCATTTTTGGCATCATCGTAGGCCACGATTTCGTAGTAATCCCCACGGAACAACTGGGTGTCCACATCCACTGTCACCTTGCCGCCGCCAAGGGCGGTGATGTCGAGATCTTCCGGCCGGAGCACGACTTCAACGGATTCGTTGGGGCGCATGCCGGCATCGGCACATTCAAACTGCTTGCCGTTGAATTCCACTAGGTAGTCCTGCACCATGTGACCGGCCACGATATTACTTTCGCCAATAAAGTCGGCGACAAAATGGTTGACTGGTTCATCGTAAATGTCCACCGGCGTGCCAGATTGCTGCACTTCCCCGTCATTCATGACGAAGATCTCATCAGACAGCGCCAGCGCTTCTTCCTGGTCATGGGTCACGAACAGGAAAGTAATGCCCAGCCGCTGTTGCAATTCGCGCAATTCATATTGCATATCCTTGCGCAACTTGGCATCCAGCGCTGACAGCGGTTCGTCCAGCAAGAGCACCTCTGGTTCCAAGACAATGGCGCGGGCAATCGCGACCCGCTGCTGCTGACCGCCGGATAATTCAGAGATTTCCCGGTCCGCTAAGCCGTTGAGGCGCACCATTTTCAGTGCCGCATCCACGCGGGTTTCGATGTCAGCTTTGGCAATCTTTTGGACCCGGAGGCCGTAAGCCACGTTTTCAAACACATTCAAATGCGGGAACAGCGCGTAGTCCTGGAACACGGTATTCACCTTACGCTCGTTGGCCGGGATATCATTGATGCGCTGACCATTGAACAGCACATCTCCTTTGGTCGGATCCAAAAAGCCGGCAATCGCCCGCAGAATCGTGGTTTTACCGGAGCCGCTCGGGCCCAGTAAGGTGTAGAACTTACCCTGTTCAATTTCGATATTGATATCTTTTAATACTTCAGTGTCACCATATTGCTTGCTGACATGTTGCAGTTCGATGATGGTATTGCTCAATCTGATTCCCCCTAATCCTCGATGCATCCCCTGATGTGGGCTGGTGATGGCTTAAAATTCTCACGCTCCGCAGCCTTCATAGTTGCGCTCCGCGGGACAACGCCCGTGCGCCTAGCTACGCGTTAGCCCTCGTCGCAAAAAGCGCGACAATGACTAACGCTAGGCTATGCGACGGGCTAAAAACGTCCCGCTCCGCAGCCTGTTATAAATACGATGCAGTTGCGACCAGCAGGATCGTCGACGGGCCTTTGGCGGCGTTGACGATACGGTGCTGCTGGCTGGCGTGAAAGTAGATGGTTTCTCCCCGCTTGGCGCTGTACGTGTGATGCCCTAGCTGGAGCGTGACGCGCCCTTTCATGACATAAATAAACGTTTCTGCCGGTGAGGGTTCGAAGGTTTTGAATTCTCCGCCTTCGTTGAACTCAATGCGCACCGGCTCCATTTCGTTTTCATTGGACTCCGGGACCAGCCAGCGCAATAGATAGCCGCGCTCTTCGTCCTCATATTCAACCTGATCAGCCACTGGATACACCAGCTGCTGGGTTTGGTCTTCGGTGAAAAATTCAGCTGGCGTTTGACCCAAGACGTTTAATAAGTCGAAGAAGGTTTCCATCGACGGTGAGCTTTGATTATGTTCCAACTGGGAGATGTACCCCTTAGTTAGATCAGTGCGCTCACCTAGTTCTTCTTGAGTCAAATTCTTCTGAATTCGCAGATCCCGGATTTTTTGGCCTATATCCATCTAGTCACCTCCACAGCATAAGTTTCGTTAAACTAAACTAAAAGTTTAGTACGCTTTGCTAATTATACTGAGTATGAAGTGAATTTCAAGCGTCACTGCCAACTTTTTACAAGAAAAATTGTGACCGGTTTCACATGGCCTGCGCCTGCATATAAAAACACCGCTTTACCTTGCCAGCACAGGCAAGGTAAAGCGGTGCGCGGAAGCCTTATGAAGCGTGCGGATACTTGGTCACGCCAGCGACTAGGCGCTGCAAACCATCTTCCAGCATTTGCGGCGGGCAGGCTAGATTCAGGCGCAGGAAGTGATCGCCATTGCCGTGGTAGGCGGCCCCGGCCGCTAGGATCAAACCGGTTTCGGCACGCAGCCACTGGCAAAAAGCGGCGCTATCCTCACTCACATGACTGATATCGAGCCAGGCCAAGTAAGTGGCGTTCTCTGAGGCCAACCGCACACTCGGTAGCGCCGTCGCCAGCACAGTGGCCAAGGTCTGGCGATTAGTGGTCAGCTGCGCTTTCAAGGCATCGAGCCACTGGCCCCCTTGGGTGTAAGCGGCGATGGTCGCAGTAGTGGCCAAAGCATTGGGCTCAGCCACTTGCGCCGTGGCCAGCGCCCGGTCCACCTGGGCATGCAAGGCGGCATCTGGCACTATCACCGTGGCGGCGTGAATGCCAGCCAAGTTGAAAGTCTTGGACGGTGAGACACAGACGATGCTATTGGCCCGCAGCTCATCGGGCAAGCTGAAGACCGGCGTGTACGCCGGCTCTCCGAAGACCAGATCGCCGTGAATTTCATCGGCAATCAGCCGGACGTGATGCTTCACACACAGCGCGGCAATCTGGGTCAACTCGGCCTTAGACCAAGCTTTACCGATGGGATTGTGCGGGTTACACAGCAGCATCAGCGTGCTTCCCGGCTGGGCCAGCACTGACTCGAGCCGGTCAAAGTCAATCATATAGCGGGCAGTTTGCGGATCATAGTTTAAGTCCGCCGAGGCCGCGGTGCGGCCGTTGGCAGCGATGGTCGAGAAAAACATATTGTACACTGGCGCCTGCACCACGATTTGATCGCCGGGCTGGGTCAGCTGGCGAATCATCGCCCCAATCGCTGGCATCACCCCGCTGGCAAAACTCATCCACGCTGGGGCCGGGCGCTGGTGGTCACGCTGCTCATACCAATCAGCGACAGCCGTGAAATACGCCGCCGGTACCTCTTCATAGCCAAAAACGCCGCCGTTAACTTTGGCTTGCATCGCCGCGACCACCGCTGGCGCAGTGGCAAAATCCATATCGGCGATCCACATCGGTAATTCGCCTGGTTGCACCTGCCATTTAATTGAATTGCTGCCACGACGATTGATGATTTCATCAAACATGCCTGAAACCTCCTTATGAGTCTGCTAGTTCAGCCATAGCGGCTGCATTTTCGGTGTAGTTCACCCCTTGAATCAGACGCTGGGCCAAGCTGGTATTGATATAGCCTTGTTCCCGCAGTTCATGAATTGCTGCGCGTTCCGCCGCCAAAGCCAACGTCCGCAAGCGCGCCATTTCCTTTTCGTATTGCACACTTTTATGCGTGGTTTTGGCTTTCACCGTGGCAATCCGGCTGCGATATTGAACAATCAAGGCATAAATCACCTGGCGATTGTAGTGATGCGCGCGGTTTTCCGGTTGGCGCAGGAAAGCACTCACGGCCTTCAAGCCCCCTTTGGCTAACGCCTTTTCCACCGCCAACCGCTCTTGATAACGCGCTGGCTGCTTAACCCGCGTCGCTAACAGCTGTTGCCACCAGGTGGCGACAGTAAAGCGAATGCGGTCCCAGACAATATGGCTGGTCACCGTGCCTTGCTTGGCATTCATGCTTTGCAAATCGCGCTGTTTGGCTTGCAAGCGGCGCTGAAAGCGCTGATAGGTGCCGGGATGAATCTCGTCGGCTTGTTTCAAGGCCTCTAGTGCGTCTAGTTCGCCCGCCAATCCGACCAGCCGCAAGTCAACTTCATCCTGCACGAAAGGTGGCAACCCTTCACTGTCATCGGCTTGCAAGTCGATGCGCCGAATCAGGTGTTGATACTCGGTAATCAAATCCAACACCGGCTTTTGATTGTCTTCGCGCCGCTCGCTTTCCAGCTTGCGTACCGCCATTTGATAGAGGTACCGCTGCGCTTGCGGCAAGGAAATCAGGCGCACCGACTCCGGGTCGGTTGCCGGCTCTTCACTGACGCTGGAGCCCCGCAGCTTCAGCGGCGCGCGGTTCTTGGTCATGATGGGTAGCAACACTGTCGCCACCACCATGCTCAAAATGATATACCCCGCAGCGATAAACAACATCAAACTGCGCTCAGGAAAGGCCTGCCCGTTAGCTAGGACCACCGGCACTGCCAGCACGCCGACCAAGCTAATCGCCCCGCGCACGCCGGCAATCCCATTCAGCAAAGCCAGCTTCAGACTTGGCGCTTCGGCATTAGGGCGATGGGCCGTGGCTAGCATGTAGCCATAGGTCCACAAGGTCCTAATCACGAGCATCACCAGGTAAACCAACACCACATCTAGCACAGCCTGCCAAGTGGACACTTCCCGGCTTTCAATGGTCATCCGCATCGCCACCGGCAGCTCCAGCCCCAAAATCAAGAAAATCAATCCATTAAGCACATACACTAGGAGCTCCCATGATTTTTCCGCCACAATCCGCAGCTCAGGCAACGCCGAAATATAGCGATTACCCACTACATTGGTCAAAAGGCCGGCGACCACGACCGCAATCACGCCACTCGCACTGAGACCATCATCCACCACCAGGTAAATGACAAACGGCGTGATGAGTTGGAGCACCGTATGCAAAATCGTATCGTTAATGCCTTGCTGCAACAGCCACAGCCGCAGTAAGTTGATCAGCCCCATCAGCGCCGCACCAGCCAGGGCCCCGATAATGGCAATGTACAGAAAGTCGCCCACCGCTTGCGTCAGCACAAAACTCCCAGTCATGGCGGCGGCAATGCCATATTTGAACCCAATCAACCCGCTAGCATCATTGATCAAGCTTTCCCCACTGATCAGATGCAGCAGCCCGCTAGGTAAATGCACCCGCTGCGCCAAGGATTGAACCGCAATCGGATCTGTCGGCGCCATAATTGCCGCCAACGCAAAGCTGGCCGCTAGCGGCATTTTCGGCACCAACCAATGCAAGAAAAAACCGCCCAGGAACGTAATGACAAACACCAGCACAATGGCATTGCCAATAATCGGCCCCCGCAGATTCCACAACTCCCGCCGCGGGAACCGCCGCCCATCGTTGTACAAGAGCGGCGCTGTGAACAGCACCATGAACCAGCTGGTTTGCATATTCAGCGTGACATGAAACAACAAAGCCGCGCCTAACCCCAGCGCGGCTTGAATCAAGGAGACTGGCACAGCCACTAAATAATGACTGATGACATTCGAGACCACGACCAAACTAATCAGTAACAGTCCAGCTTCAACTAGATGCACGAATGCGCCACTCCTTTCTGGTTATGAGGCGGTTTCACCAATGATCCGCACTTCCGGCTCCAGGTGCACACCGAACTTGGCAAACACATTAGTTTGAACATATTTAATCATATTCATGTAGTCCGTCGCCGTGGCCTGGGCAATATTGACGATAAAGCCGGCATGCTTCATCGAAATCTGCGCCCCGCCAATCGTATGCCCTTGCAGACCGGCTTGCTGAATCATCGGGCCAACATAATGCCCCACCGGCCGCTTGAACACGGAACCACAGGAAGGATATTCTAGCGGCTGTTTGCTAGCGCGGCGGGCATTGAGCTTGTCCATCCGCGCCCGAATATCAGGCTTAGGCGCTGGTATCAATGAGAAGGTGGCACTGAGCACCACTTCGCCCGTTTCCTGCACCAAACTATGCCGATAAGTGAAATTCATCGCCGTATTGTCGTAGGTTTTGATTTTACCGGCCTTCGTCAGCACTGTCGCCGACGTCAGCACGTCTTTGATTTCGCCGCCATACGCCCCGGCGTTCATGTACACGGCGCCGCCGATGCTCCCGGGAATCCCGCAGGCGAATTCAAAGCCGGATAAGCCGCCACGATAAGCCGCCTCAGTGGTATCAATGAGCCGCGCGCCTGCTTGCGCCGTGACCGTGGTACCGTTGACTTCGATGGCCGCCATTTCGGTTAAAATCAAGGTCAGCCCGCGAATGCCGCCATCCCGCACGATTAAATTCGAGGCGTTACCAATCACCGTCAGCGGCCAACCGTGTTCCTCAGCCGCCACGACCAAGCGCTGCACTTCCGCCACCGACTTGGGGAAAGCCAACTGATCCGCTAGGCCGCCGGTGCGGGTAAAGGTATACCGGCTAAGCGGTTCGTTCGTTAAAATTCGAATACCATCAAGGGTTTCTGCCATGGTTAGCCTCCGCAAAAAGTTTACAGGTCTAGTTTAGCATACCCTCAGCGAATCCGGTTGAAATGTCCGGCAGGGTAACCTCCGCTGGCATGGGCTGGAACGTGGTCGCCATCGCTTTGAGCCAAGCGTTGCTTGTCTCAAAGTCGCGGCTTGTTCTAAGCCAACCAGTTGGCTAAGAACAATTTCACCACTGAGCCCATGCCAGCTCCGGTTGCCCTGCCCTACTGTGGTTGTTCACTGCAGTACCTGAGTCTCCGCAGACAGTGAATCCCTTTCAACCGCCTGGTCGGTAGGCTTGTCTTCAGTAGCAGATGAACCATTTCTAGAGCTATCCTGCACCAATGAAAAGCCTGCCTTTCTCAGGTACTTGAGAAAAACATCATCTGACGATTTCAATTTAGCGCACCGCGTCTTACCTCTAGTGCAAGGCTACGAGTATCAGTTTGATCAACAGTCACCTGAAACATCCAGCCCAGGGCCGGCCAGCTGGAGCGAGCATGGGCTCAGTGGTGACATTGTTCTTAGCTGGTGGGCTTGACCAGCTTAGAACAAGCCGCGACTTCAAGACTCGCGCAGCGAGACTCGAAGCGCTGGCCACCACGTTCCAGCCCATGCTCGCGGAAGCTGGCCGGCCCGGTCCGATTTGAGCCGCCTTCTCTTTTCTTATATACTAAGGGCAAATACCGAAGAAGGAAGTTGAGCTCATGAAACTCATTTCTTGGAACGTCAACGGGCTGCGCGCCGTGTTGAAACACGATTTTATGACGAGCTTCAATGACCTGGATGCCGACTGGTTCTGTATTCAGGAAACTAAGATGCAGGAAGGCCAAGCCACCTTGGACCTGCCCGGCTACCACCAATACTTTAACTATGCCGAACGCAAAGGCTACTCTGGCACCGCCATTTTCACTAAGCACGAACCACTGGCGGTGACCTATGGCATCGGCCAGCCCGAGTTTGATGATGAAGGCCGCGTCATCACGTTGGAATACCCGAAATTTTACCTGATCACGGTGTATACGCCGAATTCAGGGAGCGAATTGAAGCGCCTCGAGTATCGCCAGGCCTGGGACCAAGCCTTCCTGGCCTACACCAAAGACCTGGCCGCCAAAAAGCCGTTGGTTTACTGCGGTGATTTGAATGTCGCGCATCATGAAATCGATTTGAAAAACCCGAGTTCCAATCACCATAACGCCGGCTTCACCGACGAAGAACGCAACGACTTCACCACCCAGCTGGAAGCAGGCTTTACCGACACCTTCCGCCACTTCTATCCGGACCTTGAAGACGTGTATTCCTGGTGGAGCTATCGTTTCAGCGCTCGCTCCCGGAATGCCGGCTGGCGCATCGACTATTTCGTCGCCAGCGACAATTTCGTACCATACATCAAGGATGCCAAGATTCACAATGAAGTGCTCGGCTCTGACCACTGCCCGGTTGAGCTGGAAACCGTTGATTTATTAGGAGAATAAAATGGATTTTATCGCAATGGATTTTGAAACGGCGAACCGGCAGCGCGCCAGTGCCTGCTCCTTGGCCTTAGTGGTGGTGCGGCAGAGCCAGGTGGTGGACAGCTTCTACACCTTGATTGATCCAGAGGTGCCCTTCGAAAGCCAAAATGTGCGGATCCATGGCATCACGGAAGCCCAAGTTGCCGGTGAGCCGACTTTTCCGCAGGTCTGGCCGCATATCGCCAGCTTCTTCGCCCCTACCCGCCTCGTCACAGCGCACAATTCGCCCTTCGACGTGTCAGTACTCAAACGGACGCTGGAGCGCTATGACATTCCCGTCCCGCGCTATCAGGTGATTGACACCGCGCGCACGGCTAAGCGCCTGATGCCTGAACTGCCCAATCACCGACTGGACACCGTGTCCGCAGCACTGCACATCCCCTTGGCCCATCACCACAATGCGTTGCAAGACAGTTACGCCTGCGCCCGCATCCTGCTCGCTCAGGAACAACAATTCGGCGATGCGACCTTAGCTAGCATGCTGAAAATCACCGCTTAACCGAATCAAAAATGTGCTGCTCGCAAATGAGCAGCACATTTTTTGGTTACGCCTGGATAGCCGCCAGGAGCGCTTGGGCGCGAGGCCCCACGGCTTCAAAGGTCAAGGTGCGTTTGTGATCGTCATCTGGATCTTTGAGGAAGTGAATGAGCAGGTAGTCCTCAGGCGTGGCTTCACCCAGAAAATCAGGCCATTCCACGACTGACACGCCATCACCTTCAAAATATTCCTCTAAGCCCAGATCGCCAGCCCCACCATTTTCCAGCCGGTACAGATCCATGTGGTACAGCGGCAAAGTGCCGTCTGGATACTCGCGGATAATGGTGAAGGTGGGACTTTTGATGTAATCCGCGATGCCAAGTCCGCGCGCTAGCCCCTTGGTAAAACTGGTTTTGCCGGCGCCCAGGTCACCATCCAGCAGCAGAATGTCCCCTGCTTGCAAGTGGGGCGCTAAGCTTTGGGCAAAGGCTTGTAAACTTGCTTCATCGCTAAATTCCATCCAATCACGACTCCTTAGTTGATCAAATTCTGCGCCGCCGTAATGATGGCGACTTTGTACACATCTTCTTCATTCGCACCGCGTGACAGGTCAGACACCGGCTTGTTCAGGCCTTGCAAAATCGGCCCCATCGCTTCAAAGCCGCCGAGGCGTTGCGCAATCTTGTAACCAATATTACCAGATTGCAGGTCGGGGAAGATAAAGACGTTCGCATAGCCTGCCACTTTTGAATCTGGCGCCTTGAGCTTCGCCACCGTCGGGACAAAGGCCGCGTCAAACTGCAATTCACCATCCAAAGCCAAATCTGGGGCCAATTCATGGGCAAGCTTGGTCGCCTCAATCACTTTGTCCACTTGCGGTGCCTTAGCCGATCCCTTGGTGGAGAAGGACAACATGGCCACTTTCGGGTCAATGTCGAACAGTTTAGCCGTTTTGGCCGATTCAACGGCGGTTTCGGCTAAGGTCTGGGCATCAGGATCGATGTTAATGGCATTGTCGGCGAACAGATAACGTTCGTCGCGGCCGCGCTGCATGATGAAGGCACCACTGGTCCGAGAAACGCCAGGCCGGGTCTTGATGATTTGCAAAGCGGGCCGCACGGTATCTGCCGTGGAATGCACAGCACCAGACACCATCCCGTCAGCTTTGCCCATGTACACGAGCATCGTGCCGAAGTAATTCGGATCTTTAACCATGGCTTGGGCTTGTTCTTCAGTGGCCTTACCATTGCGCCGGTCGAAAAAGGCCTGCGCCATTTCTGGCAAAATGGCATCGCTTTGCGGATCACGAAGTTCCAGCTTGCTAATGTCCAAACCTTTAGCTTCAGCCACGGCGGCAATCTCGCTGGTGGTCCCCAACAGGACTGGCTTAATCAGCCCTTCTGCCGCCAAGCGCACCGCTGCGCCTAAAATCCGTGCGTCATTGCCTTCAGGAAAGACAATCGACAAGTTTTTGCCCGTAATCTTTTGCTCTAAGCTTTCAAATAAATCCAAGATGATCCCTCCAAATTGCGAATTGTTAGCGCCTTCAACGCTCGCCTACTATCATATCAGTCCTCTTTACCGCTTGCACTCATAAATTACTGGTTTCTTCAGGCTGCGCTGGGAGCTGCCAATTGATCGGGGTCTCGCCCATTTGCGCCAGCAGGGCGTTGGTTTTGGAAAACGGCTTGCTGCCAAAAAAACCGCGGTACGCCGACAAGGGACTGGGGTGCGGCGACGTGATAATGGCATTTTTGCTCTGGTCAATCAAGCCGGTCTTAGCCCGCGCCGAGCTGCCCCACAGGATGAACACCACCCGGCCGCGATCCGAAAGCGCCGCAATGGCTGCGTCAGTCAGCTCCTCCCAGCCTTTGCCCCGGTGCGAATTCGCCTGTCCGGCGCGCACGGTCAGCACCGCGTTGAGGAGTAAGACCCCTTGCTGCGCCCAGCTTTTCAGATAACCATGCGTCACTGGCGGATAACCGAGGTCGCTTTGGAGCTCTTTGTAGATATTTTGCAGCGACGGCGGCAAGGCGATGCCGGGCGCCACGGCAAAGCTGGCCCCGACGGCCTGGTTAGGCCCGTGATAAGGATCTTGCCCCAAAATCACGACTTTGACGGCTTCAAATGGGGTCCACTCAAAGGCCTGAAAAATATGATGCATTTCAGGATAGATCGTTTGCGTCTGATATTCCTGCTTGAGGAACTGGTGCAGCCGCGCATAGGTAGGACCTTCAAATACCGGCGCGAGCACGGTCTGCCAATCATTATGAATCAGTGTTTTCATAGGCAACCTCCGCCTTCTAGTGTACTCAAAGGCTCCAGCCTTTGCATCCGCTTTTATGCTAAAATTGAGTCTGAATGGAGGTTTTTGCATGATCAAACTGATTGCGTCCGATATGGACGGCACCTTGCTCAACGACAAGATTGAAGTGTCTGCCAAAAACGCCGCGGCCATTCGAAAGGCCCAAGCCGCCGGGATCGAGTTCATTGTCGCCACAGGCCGCAACCTGCCCCAAGCCCAAGTCGAGCTGCTCGCTCATGACCTGCACCCAGCTTATATCACGATTAATGGCGCGCTGGTTTACGATGAAGCCGAAACGATTACCGTTCAAGTGCCGCTCACCAACGCCAAACTGCAAGCCTTGTTTGAGGTGCTTGACGCCAGCGGCCTCTACTACGAACTGGAAGCCGCTGATGGCGTCATCTCCAATGCCAAGGCCGGGCGCATTGCCAATTTGATGGCGATGTATCGCGGCCAAGACCCTACGATGAGCGTCGCCACGGCGCGGCAAAAAGCCGAAGCCCGCACGCAGCAAATCAAAACCACTTACGTCGCCGACTACCGCGCAGTGTTCACGGATCCGGCCCTGGAAGCTTATAAGGTGATTGTGTTCTCCGATGGTGAGCAAGCCGGCTTAGCCCCAGTCAAAGCTCAAGTTGAAGCACTCGGTGGTTTGGTCGTCACTTCCAGCGGCGCGCGCAACATTGAGATCAATGATCTCAAAGCGCAAAAAGGCCCGGCGCTTGCCGCTTATGCCGAAAAGCGCGGCTACACCATGGATGAGGTCATGGCCATTGGTGACAATCTCAATGATGAATCCATGATCAGGCAAGCCAAATACAGCGTCGCAATGGGTAACGCCATCCCGCTGATTAAACAACTGGCATGGCACACGACTTTAACCAACCGCGAAGACGGTGTGGCTAAAGCCATTCAACGCGCCATTGCTCTCAACCAAGCGGAAAGCCAAGGTGAGCGCAATGATTTACTACATTGATGCCCAATCGCTCCATGATACCGGCGTGACGGTGGTCAAAGACACCCACAATCAGCCGGCATACATTCTTAATGGTAAGCACGGCCTCGCTAATGACCGCATCAACTTGCACACCATTGCCGGCCAGGAGCTGGGCGACATTCGCCAGCGCACGGTCGGCATGTCGCCGCGTTATGATTTGACCCTGAATGGCCAAAAAGCCGGCAGTGTCAAAAAGCTATTCGGGGTCTGGCATGAGTTTGTCTTTGTGTCTGATCTGAACTGGCTAATTTTCGGCAATCTGCTGGCCAACGAATATCACATCTACCACGGCGTCAAAACCGTCACCACCATTGCGGCAGTCGGTGCCGCCACCAGCCGCACGTTCCAAATCGATATTTTGGATCCGCGTAACGTCCCGGCCGGCCTACTCGTCGCCGCGATTCTGGACCGCTGGCGTTTCGTCCATCAAACCAACCCGCTTAGCCGGCGCAATCCCGCATACGGTTTGGGATAGTAAACAAGCCACCTCATGTGAGGTGGCTTGTGTTGTGTTTAATCAAATGGCTTTGGTCATATGGTTGTAGCGATGCGAGCCGATCATCAATTCGCGGGTTTTCTTAAAGCCTTGCCGGCGGTACAGTTGCTCCGCGCGCGGATTGGTTTGATCCACATTCAGTGACAGCAGCTTTTCGCCACGGGCTTTCACGATCGGCTCAATGCCGGTTAACAGTGCGGTACCCACGCCATGATCTTGGGCACTTTCCGCCACCGCCAAGGTATCGATATACCATTCGCCGGGGTCGGTTTCGACGTCTGGGAACAATTCATGGTCGACGGGCAAGCCGACACTGGGCAAGAGCGGCTTGAACGCGTCATCGATGGTGGCTTCTTGCGCATGGGAATAACCCACTAAAATGCCATCGACGCCATTTGGGCCTTCATGGACAATGGTTTGCGGATAACCGTAGCGATAATCTGGCAGCAAGAAGGCTTGCTCGAACACCCGATACAAATCAGGCTTGGCCATTTTCATCAGCTGCGGGACTTCCATTTCTTCAAACACTAAGTCGATTAACGGCACGACTTGAGCAGCATCTTCAGGGTGACTTTGACGAATCATAATCAGTTGCGGTCTGACCCCGCCAAAACGGTGCGACCGCAACTTTTCCCTCCTCAGGCACCGCTTCGGTTCGGGTAACATCTAGTATATCAAAGTTTCAGGTCAAACCCTATTCTAGGCCAAAAGAAAAACTATCTTTTAGTACCCGCAGTTTCGCGCCTCGTCTGAGCATAGAACATGATTTTATTCTAAAGCCCTGCTTTTTCTCTTAATGGCAAGTATAAGTAAATGCCACGATTATTTGTTCACACCCATTAGCTCCGCAGTTGGCGCACGCTACAAAAACGTCACACATTTGTAATGAAGAAACCGGCAATGGATTGAGTATGTTGCAAGGCCGGTAGAGACTGTTCAAGGATAAAAGCGATAAGAAGCGCCTTAGCCAGCAATATGGCCCATATTTTGGGAGTGGAATCTGCGCCACTACTGCATCTTGTGGGATTTTGGCATTTTTGCTAACATTAGCACTGACGACACTTCTCGGTAACCAGTGTCGCCAGAATACAGTTGAAGGAGCGTTAAGGGTGAAAGTAACGTTTAAGGACGTCACTTTGTCCTACGATGGGAAAAAAGATACGCTGAAGAATCTGAACTTTACGATTCCAGATGGCGCCCTAGTTTCTCTCTTGGGGCCAAGTGGCGGGGGCAAAACAACAACGCTGAATTTGATTTCAGGGTTGCTTCCTGCCACGAGTGGTCACATCTATTTTGGGGATGAAGATGTCACCAAGAAAGATGCGCTCGCGCGCAAAGTTGGCATGGTGTTTCAGAACTACTCACTTTATCCGCACCTGACCGTGCGTGATAACATCGCCTTTCCGCTTAAGATGCAAAAGGTGAGCAAAGCCGAACGCTACAAGCGGGCCGAAGAACTAGCCAAACTGGTGCATGTCGACGATCAGCTCGACAAAAAACCAGCAGGGCTGTCTGGCGGTCAGCAACAGCGGGTCGCGATTGCGCGCGCTTTGGCGAAATCGCCGTCCCTGCTGCTGCTGGATGAACCATTGTCCAACTTGGACGCACGGCTGCGCATTGAGATGCGGCAAGAAATTCGCCGGATTCAGCAAGAAACTGGCGTAACGACCATTTTCGTCACGCATGACCAAGATGAGGCCTTGCACATTTCTGACCACATCATGGTGCTCAGTTTCGGCTCGATTCAGCAATTCTCCACCCCGGCGGAGTTGTACGAACGGCCAAGCAATCTGTTTGTCGCTAAGTTCATCGGCGAGCCTGTGATCAATTCAGTGCCCGCTGATGTCTTGCGCGCGGATTTGGTGGAGTCAGTGCCAGCTAGTGTGCTGGCCCAGGCGCACACCGTTGGCATTCGCAGTGAGGCCATTGTGCCGTTTGACAATGGCCAAGGCATGGTCGCGAAGATTCATGCCACCTTGCAGCAATCACAGAAGTACGGCCGCGAGTCCACCGCCTACCTCACCTACAATGGTCAGCAATTGCTGTCGACCGAGTTGGCGGGGCTGCCGGCATCACAAACGGAGGGTGACTTCTTCCTGACAAAAGCTGGCTTCTTCCTCTTTAATGAGCAAGGCGCCTTGATCTTTGGCGGTGAAGCCCATGATAAATGAGAAACCCACCCTTAAGTCTTCACTGAAGGCTTACCTGTACCTGCTGCCCATGTTGGTGATTTCGCTGACGTTCAATATTTGGCCGATCATCTCATCATTTTTGATGAGCTTGTACACCAAATACAACTTCTACACCGACAAAGTCGACGCCATGGGGTTTGACAACTTCGTCTACCTTTGGAATGATCCAGACTTTCACCTGGCTGTGCGTAACACGCTGGTCTTTGTGGCTGGCGTGGTGCCCGTCACTGTGATTTTGTCGCTGATCATTGCGCTGCTGCTCAACCAGGTCAAATGGCTGTCTGGGTTCTTCCGCACAGTGTACTTCCTGCCGTTCGTGACATCAACGGTGGCGATTGCCATGGTGTGGAACTGGATTTACCATTCTGACTACGGGCTGATGAATTACTTCATGGGCCTGGTGGGGCTGCATCCGATTAATTGGTTGACCGACCCGCATTGGTCACTGCTCGCCTTGATCATTATGTCCATTTGGAAAAACCTGGGCTTCAACATCATTTTGTTCCTTGTGGGGCTGAACAACATTGACAAAGGCTACTACCAAGCCGCCGAAATCGATGGTGCGAATGCTTGGCAACGGTTCTGGAATGTCACGATTCCCATGATTTCTCCGATCACCTTCTTGGTGTCAGTCAATGGCGTCATTGGCTCGTTCAAAGTGTTCGACCAGATTTTTGCCTTGTTCCAAGGCCAGCCTGGCCCGGCAAACGCGGATTTGACCATCGTGTATTACTTGTATCAAAAGTTCTACACGGAATACAAATACCCCATTGCCGCTGCCAGCGGTGTGATCTTGTTCTTCTTGATCTTACTGGTCACGTTGGTGCAGCTGTGGTACTCGCGCAAGCACGTGCACTATTAGGAGGCAACCATGGCAAAAAAAATCAGTCGGATATTGTTGTATGTGATTGTGACGTTAGGCGCAATCACGATGCTGATTCCATTTTTGTGGATGGTGTCAACATCCCTTAAAACCAGTCCGGAAACCATCAAGATTCCCCCGGTTTGGATCCCAAAAGTTTTGCAGTGGCACAACTATGTCGAGGCCTTTAATGCCGCGCCATTCGCCCGCTACTTCATCAACAGTGTCATCGTGACGGTGGTCACCACCGTGGGCCAATTGTTCACCAGTATTCTGGCGGCTTTTGCCTTCTCACGGTTACACTTTTGGGGCAAGAACCTGCTCTTCATGCTGTTCTTAGGCACGATGATGATTCCCGGCGAAATGCTGATCATCCCGAATTTCGTCACCTTGTCTAAGATTGGCTTGATCGATCACTACGGGGCCTTGATTGTACCGTGGCTGGCCAGTTTCTTCACTGTCTTCACTTTGCGGCAGGCCTTTCAGTCCACGCCTGAGCAAATTTACTACGCCGCCAAAATGGACGGCGCCACGGACTGGAAATACTTGTGGACGGTGTTGGTGCCAATGAGTAAGTCCACCATCACCGCGGTTACCGTGTTATCCGTCATTGGGAGTTGGAATTCCTTCATGTGGCCGCTGATTGTCACGAACAGCGAAACCATGCGCACCTTGCCGGTTGGGCTGCAAGCCTTCACCACGGATGCCGGGACCCAATACCAATTGCTGATGGCAGCATCAACTTTCGTCATCATCCCAATGGTGATTGTTTATATCTTCTTGCAAAAATACATTATTGCTGGCATATCCAAAGCTGGATTGAAAGGATGAGTTCAACTCATGAAAAAGAGTGTTTGGGGTAAATCATTACTTGGGGCAGCTGCTGTTGTGCTGGGCCTAGGCCTAGCCGCATGTGGCAACTCCGCTTCTGATAAGAGTAGTGATAGTGGCAAAAAAGTGACCATTACTTTCTGGCACGGGATGAATGGCCCGTACCAAAAAGCCTTAAACGGCATTATCAGCGATTTCAACAAGTCCCAGGATAAGTATGTGGTTAAAGGCACGGCGCAAGGCAACTACACGGCCCTGCAGCAGAAGATCATGGCAGCGGCTAAGTCCAAGAAACTGCCAACGATTGCCCAGACAACCTACACCACCGTTCCTGACTATGTTTCCAACGGTTTCATCACCCCGCTGGATCCATACATGCTCAAAGGCTCTGACAAGCTGAGCCAAAGCAGTTTGGACGATATTTACCCAGCGTTCATCACCAGTTCCAAGTATGAAGGCAAGTACTACTCCATGCCATTTTCCAAGTCAACGCGGATTATGTACTACAACCCAACTTTGATGAAGAAGCTTGGCGTGGACATGCCGAAGAGCTGGGAAGACCTTGAAGCCCTCGGGCCAAAGTTGAAAGCCCAAGGCGTGATGGTCTTCGGCTTCGACTCCAGCTTTGATATGGAACTTGAAGGCTTGGCCCGCCAGGCCGGCAACCCATTTGTTTCCAAGGACCTGAAGGCTAACTTGGACTCTAAGAAGACCCTCAAAGTCACGAACATGATTTACAACATGATCCAAAACGGCGAAGCTAAGACCGCCGGCGAAGACTTCTACGGCGACAAGAGCTTCACTTCTGGTAAGACGCTGTTCTACTTCGGTTCTTCAGCTGGTATCTCTTCCATGAAGCAAAATGCACCTAAAGGCTTCACTTGGGGCACCGCACCGCTTCCAACCTACAATGGCAAAAAAGCCACTGAACTGGCCGGCAACGACATTGTGATGTTCAAGTCTGCTTCCACCGACGAACAAAAAGGCGCTTGGGCCTTCATGAAGTACCTGACCTCCAAGAAAGAAACCATCAAGTGGGCTGAGGCCACCGGCTATGTGCCGCTGCGTAAGTCTGCCGTTAAGGATGCTTCCTTCCAGGCTTATCTGAAGAAGAACCCAACCTCCAAGGCTGCGGTTGACTCCCTGAGCTTTGGGTTCCAGTCCACGGCATTCAAAGGCTTCACCGAATACCGTAACGACCTGCTCGATGCTGTCGACAACATGACAACCAAGGGCACCAAGCCTGAAACCGCCATGGCTGACCTGCAGAAGAAGACAGAAGTCATCTTAAAGGATGCCAAATAAGCAACTTGTATTTTTGAACCGTCGCCTTGTGCGGCGGTTTTTTGTTGCCTGCCGTTTCGGGATTTGGCATATTCAGTTAAAATAATGACAAATCAAACGGAGGTGGCGCCCATGCCTAAAACCATTCAGGAAATGCCCTTCAACCAGATCTACCCGCTGTACGTCAACAAAGTGACCCGCAAAGGCCGCACGCAAGCCGAACTTGACGCTGTGCTCACCTGGCTCACCGGCTACTCTGCAGCGCAACTGGCGACCAGCACGCTTTCGTTAAGCGACTTTTTCGCCCAGGCCACCATGGCAAACACCGCCAACCAAATCACCGGCGTCATTTGCGGCGTGCGGGTGGAAACCATTGAAGACCCTCTGCTGCAGAAAATTCGGCAGATGGATAAAGTCGTCGATGAACTCGCCAAAGGCAAAGCCATCGCAAAAATTGAACGTAAGACCGTGTAAGCCTCCGGACATGTGAACATCATCTCGTCGCTTATCACCGAAGAACCGCCTTGGAGAAATTCTCCTAGCAATGCAACCTCTCTGCTGCGGCGTTAACAATCAAACCGGTTAGCTCTGCATATGAGTCCGAATGCTATGTAGGTCAGGCCAACCGGAGCAGGCAGGGGCTCAGTGGTGAAATTGTTCTTAGCCAGCGATTTTCTGGCTTAGAACAAGCCGCGACTTTGAGACTCGGGCTTCGAGGCTCAAAGCGCTGGCCACCACGTTCCAGCCCATGCCTGGGGAGGTTGGCATGGCCGGCCGCGCAGGCAGGGGCTCAGTGGTGAAATTGTTCTTAGCCAACGATTTTCTGGCTTAGAACAAGCCGCGACTTTGAGACTCGGGCTTCGAGGCTCAAAGCGCTAGCCACCACGTTCCAGTCCCTGCCTGCGGAGGTTGGCATGGCCGGCCGCGCTTGGCAGCCTGCGCCTGATGACTTTTCCCGTTTTCAGGCGTACAATAATGGACTACGCTAATTTAGGAGGCTAATATGACTGAAATCAGGTTTTTGAATGGACTGCAAACTATCGGTGGGAATATTGTCGAGTTCTCGCAAGGCTCCAGCCGGGTCATCATGGACTTTGGGGTGGCGGCAGATTTAACCGATGAGACGCCGGCTTCTGCCATCGCTAACGGTAAATTACCGAACGTCCCAGAATTATTTGGCCTGGCTGAGGATCACTTTGAGCATGAGGCGATTTTCATTTCACATCTGCACATCGATCACATGGGCGCCTTGCAGTATCTAACCAAAGACATCCCCATCTACCTGTCCGCACCGAGTTTCAAGTTATATCAGACCTTGATTCAGTTGGGCATGGAAGCGCCTGTACCAAACCTGCATCCGCTTGCGTTTGAACAGCCGCTGACGGTGGGTACTTTTACGGTTGAAGGCTTTGCCTCCGACCATGACGAACCTGGTGTGATGGCCCTGCTGGTGGGCGACGGTCAGCGCTTCTATGCGCACTCCGGCGATGTCCGGCTCAATGGCCCGCACCGGGAGCGGGTCGACCACTGGGCGCATGAGTTCCATGACAAGGGGCTTTCCATGTTAATGCTGGAAGGCACGACCTTTTCCTTCGATACCCCAGCCCCAGTGGAAGATCAAGCCCACCCGAGCGCTCCACTGACTGAGGCCACCATGCAAGCCAAACTGGCAGCGCTGCTCAAGGCTTCCTCAGAGTTGGTGGTCATTAACCCTTACATTCGCAACTACGAACGGCTAGCGGCCATTCAACAAACCGTCCATGAAGCCGGCCGGGTGATGGTGTGGGAACAGCCTGAAGCCACTGTGCTAACGGCGATGACCGGCCAGCAGCCTGACGCCGTAATCGGTCAGACCGTGACCTTAAGCGACATTAAAGCAGACCCTGGCCATTATCTGTGGCAAAACGCCTTTGAGCATCTGGATCAATTAGCCGGGCTACCAGTTTCCGCATACGTGCACACGAATGGTGAACCGCTAGGCGATTACGACCCACGGTTCAACCAGCTCAAACAGTTCCTCGCCGACCATGCCATCCCGCTTCATTTCCTCTCCTGCTCCGGCCACGCGCTGCGGGAAGACCTCGTGACGTTAGCGCAAATGGTGGCGCCCAAGGTCATTGTGCCCTGGCACAGTTTCCATCCTGAACGCGAAGCCGCGGTACTCGATGAACAAACGCGAGCTGAAATTCTCTTGCCGGAAAAAGATCTTTACTACACTTTAGACGAACCTGACCAGGAATAGACAATATTAATATTTTTCTGAAAACCCCATTAACCAATCCACCTGTCAATGTGACAAGTCGTTGATTAATGGGGATTTTTTGAGCTTTTTGCTTACATTTGACACGTCAAAACGCGTAAGCTAGAGATGTTATCTTTGGCATAGGAGGTCAAACATGCTCGAAAAACAATTCTATGATCAACTCTTCGCCCATTCTTTCAACATTCCCCTCACCGTCGATTACGGCGAGCAGCAGAAGCAGTACGGCGAAGGCAAAAGCCAACTCACCATTCACATGCACAAGCTCATTCCGGTGAAGGACCTGCTGAAAAATGCCTCATTGGCGCTGGGTGAAGCCTACATGCGCGGTGACATCGAAGTGACCGGCGGCGGTCCCTTCGCCTTGCAGCGCCTCTTAACGGCGGCTTATGAAAGCAGCGGCAGCTTTATGCGCAATCCGAAGTTGATGCGCCTCATCCCCAAACAATCGCATTCTGAAAAAAAGAGCAAGCAAGACATCCAGGCGCATTACGACTTGGGCAACGACTTTTATAAACTGTGGTTAGACAAAACCATGACCTATTCCTGCGCCTACTTCGACGATTGGAATCAAGATCTTACCTCGGCCCAACAGAACAAAGTCGACCACATCCTGCGCAAACTCGATCCCCAGCCTGGCCGGCGCCTGCTGGATATCGGCTGCGGCTGGGGCACCCTGATGCTCACTGCCGCCAAGCGTTACCACGTCAATGTCACGGGCATCACGTTATCGCAGGAACAATACGATTTCGTCACTGCCCGCATCTCTGAACTCGGCTTGCAAGATCACGCGCGGGTATTACTGCGTGACTACCGCGAACTCGATGACGGGCCTTATGACTATGTGACCTCAGTCGGCATGTTCGAACATGTCGGCAAGGAAAACCTGGGCTTGTACTTCCAGGACGTGGCCAAGCTGATGGCCCCCAATGGCTCAGCTTTGATCCACGGCATCACCCGGCAACAAGGCGGCGCGAATAACGCTTGGCTGAACAAATACATTTTCCCTGGTGGCTACATTCCCGGCCTCAGCGAAAATATCGACCACGTCATTGCGGCCGGGCTGCAGGTTTCCGATTTGGAGCCACTGCGGCGCCACTATCAGCGCACCCTGGAGCTGTGGGACACGAACTTCAACGCGAAGCGGAACGTCATCCAAAAGCAGTTCGGCTTCGAGTTCACTCGCATGTGGGATCTATACTTACAGGCGGCCGCGGCATCGTTTGAATCCGGCAACATTGACGTCATGCAGTTTCTCGTCACCAAAGCCCCTTCTGGCACGGGGCTGCCGCTAACGCGGGATTATATTTACGGCTAAACCAAAACAAGCTGATTCGCCTTACGCGAGTCAGCTTGTTTTTGATTCAGCACCGCCTAACAAAGAAAAAAGTCGCCTCCGAGGAAGCGACTGGTTTAGTACCGTTCTTTCATGGCGCGGGCAATGTCACGTTTTTGGTCCTTTTGCTTCAGACTTTCGCGCTTATCATACAACTTTTTCCCTTGGGCGACGCCGACCAGCACTTTGGCATAGCCATGCTTCAGGTACATCTTCAGCGGCACCGCGGTGAGCCCTTGCTGCGTCAAAGCCTCCAGCAGCTTGCGAATTTCCTTCTTGTGCAGCAGGAGCTTACGATTACGCAGCGGATCCACGTTGAACTGATTGCCCTCTTTGTAGGGGCTGATGTGGACGTTGACGAGCCAGGCTTCGTCATTGGTAATGCGGACGAAGCCGTCACGCAGGTTGGTTTTGCCATCCCGAACCGATTTGATTTCGGTGCCGGTCAGGGCAATGCCCGCCTCGTAGGTGTCTAAAATGTTGTAGTCGTGCCTGGCTTTTTTGTTCTGCGCCAGCACATTGTCCGCCTTGGGTTTCATCTTTTTGGCCATTGGTTCACCTTCTTTGGTTAACTAATGTTTGCGGCCTTGATTGTGAGACCGCACTTGGTTGCCGATGGAATTGCGAAACGGCTTGGACTGGCCAGTGGGGCGCTTAGCATTATGGCGCTTGCCCCGATCCGTCGGCTGATGGTCGTTCTTTGGGCCACGGTTATTGTCGCGGCGCGGCGCCCGACTCGGCTGCTTCGGCACTTCGAGGTCGGTGGTTGGCGTGTTGTCACTTGGCACCAAAGAAAAATCAACTTGGCGCTGTTCAACATCGACATTTTCCAACTTCACGCGCACGGTTTGACCAATGCGGAAAATGTGGTGCGTCCGTTCGCCGATCAACGCCATTTGGCTTTCCAGGAAGCCATAGTAGTCGTCGGTCATGCGGCTGATGTGCACGAGCCCTTCCACAGTGTTCGGCAGGGCCACGAACATCCCAAAGCCGGCCACACCGGAAACCACGCCGTCGAATTCTTCACCGACTTTATCAGCCATGAATTCGGCTTTCTTCAGGTCATCCACCGCGCGTTCGGCATCGATGCTGTGCCGTTCCCGAGTCGACGCTTGAACCGCGATGTCAGGCAACTTTTCGGCCCACTTGGTTTGCACGGCCTCATCGGTGCCTTGGGTCGCGTAGGTCCGAATCAGGCGGTGCACAATCAGGTCAGGATACCGCCGAATCGGACTGGTGAAGTGGCAGTAATACTTGGCAGCAATCCCAAAGTGCCCGAGTGGTTCGTCGGAGTAACGGGCCTGCTTAAGGCTCCGCAACATCTTGACGTTGACCATCATCTCTTCTGGGGTGCCTGAGACCTCCGTGTTGACGTTTTGGAGCATCTTCGGGGTGATTGGCTGGCCCTTTTTAATCGGCACGTGCAGGCCAAAGGTGGCCATGAAATCGATGAAGTCCTTGATGCGATCTTCATCTGGGGTTTCGTGCACCCGGTACAAAAATGGCAGGTGCTGGCGGTTGTAATGTTCCGCCACAGTTTCGTTCGCCTGCAGCATGAAGCTTTCAATCATGCGCTCGGAAATGCCGCGCTCGCGGAGCACAATATCGGTTGGGTGGCCTTCGTCATCAACAATGATCTTGGCTTCGTTTTCTTCGAAGTCAATGGCCCCGCGGTGATGGCGCATCGCATACAAAATCTTGTGCATGTCGGCCATCAGTTCGAGCATGGGCACCAAGTCGCCGTATTCAGCGCGCGCTTCAGCATCCCCTGCCAGTACTTGGTTCACCTTGTTATAAGTCAGGCGGCCGTGAGAACGAATGACGGACTGATAGATTTCATGGTTGACCACGTGGCCTTCTGAATCGATTTCCATATCACAGGACATCGCCAAGCGATCAACATCAGGGTTGAGGGAGCAAATTCCGTTGGACAAGCGGAAGGGCAGCATCGGAATGACGCGGTCAACTAAGTACGTGGAAGTACCACGCTTGTAAGTTTCCTTATCCAGCGCCGAGCCTTCTGTGACGTAATAGGACACGTCAGCAATGTGAACCCCCAAGTGGAAGTTCCCGTTCGGCAAACGCCAGGCCACAACCGCGTCATCAAAGTCCTTACTGTCGTCGCCATCAATGGTGACCACCGGCTGGTCTGTGATATCACGGCGGCCCAGCCGGTCTTCGGCGGTGACATGATCAGGCGTATCGTTGGCCTGCTTCATCGCGTCATCGGGATAATCGACATAAATATCGTTGGCCAACACCAAGGACATGACGTCGACGCCTGGGGTGTTTTTATTGCCCAGGTTTTGAACCAGCAGACCAACCATGCTACCAGGCCGCTCCTGGCTCGGATACTCGGTGATTTCGGCCAAGATCATATCGCCGAGTTCTGGGACAGTGCCATTATCCTTGATGAAAATGGGATACCGCGCGAGCTTCTTTTCGTGGCTGGTGACCGTGCCGATAAAGCCGGTACGGGCATGCTCGCCATCAGATAGCGGGGCATACTCGCCGACCAGCCGGGTATTTTTATGTTCAACGATGCGGGTGACCGCCGCTTCTGGGCCGCGGGAATCACCAGGCCGCGCTTGGCGCACAATCGTCACTTCAACGGTATCGCCATCCAGCGCAAACTTCGTGTTCGGCGGCGCGATAAACATGTCGTTGTCTTGGCCTTCCACGGCGACAAAGCCGAAGCCCTTTTCGTTGCCATGAAAAATCCCAATCAACTGCTGAGGTTTGCCGCCTAACATGTAGCGGGATTCATCATTTTGGTGAATCAAATCATCATTTTCTAGTCCGCTCAGTGCCTGCACCAGGAGTTTGAAGTCTTGGGCATCGGTGAGTTTCAGTGCGCGATTTAGTGATTGGACAGAAAATCCGATTTTGGGATTCCGCCGAAAAGTCGCGAGTAGTTCATTACGCAAGTGGCCGACTGTGGTCATAATTGTCCCTCATATTCTTTCATTAAAAATTGTTCAATATCATGTTCAAGCTGGTGATGGGCCCCATTGACGGTCAGCACATGGTCAGCGGCATAGCCCTGATAGGTGACTGGTGCTCGCTTCAGCGCCGCTCGCAAAGCGATGGTGCGCTGCGGATCAATCATCGTATCCTCCAGCGCAGCGGCGATGAAAATCGGCTTGGTCAACCCCGCCAGCAGCGGCTGGGTGCCAGCGTTAAACTGTTCAATCGCCGTGAGCTGCTGCGTTAACGCCGCCTGCTGCGCCGCAGTTGGCTCAGTAGGTCGCTCCTGGCGGCGCCGCACCACTTTAAACCAGCGCCAAAAATTAACCGGCACGTTGCTGGCACCTGGCATCATCGGACTGGCAATGACGCCGCCTAACGTCACCTGCGGCATCACCGCCAGCGCCCGCATGGCAAAAATACCGCCAAGCGAAAGCCCAAAAACGGCCACCTGCTCGGTTTGATTCGCCATTGCCGCCACCGTGGCTTCAACTTGGTCCCACCAAATCAAAGGCGACTGGCGCAGTAGCTCCTCTGGGTCATTGTGTTCATGCCCAGCAAACACTGGTGCCACCACGGGGTAGCCTTGGCGATTAAGGGCATGCGCCAGCAGATTGATATCCGCCGGCCCGCCGGTATACGCATGGAGTAGCACCACCCCGAGCGCATTGGCACCAGGTAAGTGTAAAGCTGCTTTCATGCCCTCACCTCCAAAAAAAGGCCCCTGTTCACCAGGAGACCTTCGTTAGTGGGCGCCAATATACACTAAGACGAGCGAAAAGGCGAAGAATAAAACGCCGAGGACCACGGTGACTTTTTCCATAAAAGCTTCGAAGCCTCGCGATTTTTGTTTGCCGAACAAGTCGGTGGCGCCACCAGATAAGGCGCTCAACGCATCTTGCTGTTTGCTTGGTTGCATTAAGGTCGCAATCACGATCAGAATTGAATCGATGATGAGTAAGGTTGTAAATAAACTCTGCAAGTTTTTCCCTCCCTTGCACAAAGTTACTAGCATTAGGTTATCACAAACCACCCGTCAAGGCTAGTCATCACAAGGAAAAACGCCGCGGCACCGTCGCTATTCTTGGTCGGATTTTTCCTCTTGGGTGGAAAGTTTGGCCGCTAACTTTTCAATCTGCTGGCGCACCTGCGCCCGCTTTTGACTGTCAGTTAGCAGCACCAAGGTGTCCCCGGCATAAATCACGGTATCACCATGGGGAATAATCGTGTTTTCCCCGCGGCGAATCGACATCAACAGCGTCTGCTTGGGCCAGGCAAAATCACGCACCTGCTTTCCCTCCAGCACGCCGCCTTCATAAATCGGTAGCTCAAGGCGATCCATGCGATGAATCGATTCGATTTGCTTGGGCACCGTCATTCGGCGCAGCAAGGATTCATAAATCGGCGCCCCACCCAGCAAATCGACCACCAGATAAGCCACCAGCGACAGCACCGCCATTGCCATCAGGTTGGTTAAGTTGCCGACCATTTCGGTGATGAGCAAAATGGCCGTGAAAGGCGCTTTCCCGATGCCAGCAAAATATCCCGCCATGGCAAAGATGATCAGGTTCATGACGTACTCTTGCGGCAATAGCCCCACATTGGCCATGAACACGGCGTATACCGCCCCAATCACCGCCCCCAAAGACAAAATCGGCAAGAAGATCCCGCCTGGCAGGCCGGAGCCATAAGAAACCATCGAGAAAATGAACCGCACGGCGAAAATGGCAACCAAAATGCCCAACGCCGGAATGGCATGGTTAAAGCCAGTGATGAGGCCATTGCCCCCACCCAAAATGTTCGGGGCGACCACCCCAATGGGAATCACGAGCAAAAATGGCACCAGGCCCTGATACGCCCGCGGAATTTTAGTGTACCGATACAGCTTGGGCATCGCCAGCAGCACCTGCTGGTATAAAAAGCCCAGCAGCCCCAGCAACACCCCCAACAGCAGCAAATGCCAATACAGCGCCAGCGGCAGCGGCCGATCATACACCAGATGCAGTACCGGCACCTCACCAAAAACATTCAGTGAGATGAAGTTCGCCCCCACCGCACTGGCCAAACTGGTCAGCCAAACCAGCGGGCTGAAGTTATGATAGACCTCTTCCAGCACGAACATCGTGCCCGCGATCGGCGCATTAAATGCCGCCGCTAAGCCGCCGGCCGCGCCGGCCGCAATCATGATGCGCCGATCGCTACCACTACGCTTGAAGCCATGGGCCACACCTTGCCCGACTGCCGCGCCAAGCTGAATCGAAGGCCCTTCACGGCCCAGAAACAGCCCCGGGCCGATACTCAAAATCCCGGCCACAAACTTCTTCCAGAGTATCGACCACCAATTGAAGTCCATTTCCCCGGCCAGCTGGCCTTCAACCTGGGGAATCCCAGAACCAGCAATATTCGGCTCGCTTTTCAGTAGCCGTGCGACAATGACGCCGAGCACAATACTCGCCAGCCCAATCAGTAGCAATTTGCCACTGGTCGGCTGGCGATAAAGCTGCTGCATCAGCTGCAAAATATGTTCAATCGCCCAACGAAACGTGGCCACCACACCGCCGGTCAGCACCCCAACCAGCAGTCCGAAGCCCACAAAGCGCAGGCGCGTGGGATCTAAATGTTGACGTATTGCCTCAAGCACAACCTAACCTCCCCAACTCTGTTTCCTTGCTTAGTATACACCGCTGCTCGCCTGCAAAAAAAGCTTCACCTCGCCGCCGCGAAGCAAAGCCTCTTATGCGTTTTGATGCCGCAGCGAGGGTTCTGTGAACCACAGCATCGCAAAGTTAATCAGCAATAGCAAGGCAGTGGTAATGAACACCACATTGTAGTCGAACAACCCGGCCAACGTCCCGCCAAGCAGCGCACCAAACATATTGCCTAGAGCCTGGAAGGACTGATTCCAGGAGAAAATCGCACTGGTCGCACTGGAAGGCGAGTTTTTCGTGAGCAAGGTTTGAATCGTGGGGAACAAGGCGCCATCGGAAATCCCGACCAAAAAGCGTAATCCGCCTAAGACCACCACTGAGGTGACAAAGCCTTGCGGTAGGTATACCAGCACCGCAAATAAGTACCCTGCCACCAGCACGCGGCCTGAGCCATGGCGGTCGCCGTATGCCCCCAGCCGCGGCGCCGACAGAATGTTAGAAATCCCAGGCAGGGCAGCTATGATACCAGCCACCAAAGCGTACAGCCCTTGGCTATGCATCAGTTCCTTGACGTACAAACTGATGATCGGCGCAATTGAGGCGTTCCCTAACTGCACAAACATCGTGGACAGCAGCAACACAATGATCAGCCGCGGATCGCGGAACTGACCGAGCAAACCAGCCAAACCGCTTTTCCCATCCTTTTTGTGTTCCACCGGCACGAACGCCTCAGTGACAAACAGGCCCGAAATAATGCCTGCCAGTAGCAGCAAGCCCGCCGTGATAAAGAAAGTCACGCGAATCGACACCAGCTGGGCCAAAACGCCGCCAATCACCGGCCCCATCAGCATGCCGGAAGTCGAGCCGGTGACCAAGGTGCCCAAGGCTTTGCCGGCATTTTTACGGGGGGCCTGCGAGGCAATCAGTGCCTGGGCATTAGAAACGAACCCAGAAAACAACCCCTGCAGCGCACGCAGGGCAATGAGCTGCCAAACATTTGTGACCAGACCCATCAAAAACATCGCCACCGCCATGCCGAGACTCGCCCGAATCAGCATGATTTTCCGGCCTTTGCGGTCCGCTAAGGCGCCCCAAATTGGCGACACAATCGCTGTCACAAAGAAGGTCGCCGCATAGACCACACCTGAGTAAAAGGAAATCTGATTTTTGGTAAAGTCCCCCAATTGGGCAACGTATAGGGACATAAATGGCGTAATTTCTGAAAACGCGATCCCCGCCACAAACGTGCAGCCCCACAAAACAGAGAGGTTCCGCCGCCAAGGGCTCTGCTCCCGTTGCTTTTCGTCCACGATCTTTCCGCCTTTCTGAAAACACTAGTCTCTTAAGCATGGACGAAAATTGTGAATTTTTTGTGAATTTTTG
Organism: Lacticaseibacillus salsurivasis; assembly: GCF_036246225.1. Taxonomy (NCBI): domain Bacteria; kingdom Bacillati; phylum Bacillota; class Bacilli; order Lactobacillales; family Lactobacillaceae; genus Lacticaseibacillus; species Lacticaseibacillus salsurivasis. The sequence continues at coordinate 153,949 of NZ_BTTP01000001.1, read as the reverse complement.
GGTTTTGGGCCTGAAAGGCGGCCTTCCAGCCCACAAAAAAAGCGCCTCACCCGCAGGTAAGACGCTTCAATGACGAACTAGTCGATGGCTTTAACGTTGTAGAAGGACTTGCGGCCCTTGTACGCAGCAGAAGTGCCAAGTTCGTCTTCGATCCGCATCAACTGGTTGTACTTCGCAATCCGGTCGGTCCGGCTCATGGAACCAGTCTTGATTTCGCCGGCGTTCGTTGCAACAACGAGGTCAGCAATCGTGGTGTCTTCGGTTTCACCAGAACGGTGGGAAACAACGGCGGTGTAGCCGGCTTCCTTAGCCATTTCGATGGCTTCGAAGGTTTCGGTCAAAGTACCGATTTGGTTAAGCTTGATCAAGATGGAGTTCGCAACGCCCATGTCGATCCCCTTCTTCAGGTAATCGGTGTTGGTAACGAACAGGTCATCGCCGACCAGTTGAACTTTGTCGCCCAACTTAGCCGTGATCTTCTGCCAGCCTTCCCAGTCGTTTTCGTCGATTGGGTCTTCAATCGAAACGATTGGGTACTTGTCAACGAAGCCAGCGATCAGGTCGATGAATTCGTCGGTGGTGTAAGACGTGTCAGGATCAGACCACTTCAGGGTGTACTTCTTGCTTTCAGCATCGTAGAACTCTGAGGAAGCAACGTCAAAGGCGATGGCAACATCTTCGCCAGGCTTGTAGCCGGCTTTGGTGATAGCTTCAACCAAGAATTCGAAGGCTTCTTCGTTATCCTTCAAGTTAGGAGCAAAGCCGCCTTCGTCGCCGACAGCAGTGATGTCGCCCTTTTCCTTCAAGAGTGCCTGCAAAGCATGGAAGGTTTCAGAACCCATGCGGATTGCTTCGCGCATGGACTTGGCGCCAACTGGCATGATCATGAATTCCTGGAAGTCAACGGTGTTCGTGGAGTGCGCGCCACCATTGAGGACGTTCATCATTGGGGTAGGCAGCACATGAGCGTTAGGGCCGCCAAGGTATTGGTACAATGGCAGACCAACTTCAGAAGCAGCAGCGCGGGCTGCAGCCAAGGAAACGCCCAAGATGGCGTTGGCACCAAGCTTGCCCTTGTTCGGGGTGCCGTCCAAGTCGATCATGGTCTTGTCGATCAGGCGCTGTTCAGTAGCGTCCAAACCGATCACGGACTTTGCAATCACGTCATTGACGTTAGCAACGGCCTTCAAAACGCCTTTGCCGCCAAAGCGGGACTTGTCGCCGTCACGCAGTTCAACGGCTTCGTGTTCACCAGTAGAAGCACCTGATGGCACCAAAGCACGGCCGAAACCGCCATCTTCGGTGTACAATTCAACTTCAACAGTCGGGTTGCCGCGAGAATCTAAGACTTCGCGAGCCAAAACATCTGTAATGATAGACATATGTCTTCTCCTTTATTTTTGCCCGAAGGCACTTTTTTTAATTTGAGTTGATCACGCAGGCGTGATTAGTCTTGGTAGTTGGCCAAGGCGATGAAGCTTTCCGGATCCATGGAAGCACCGCCGACCAAGCCGCCATCGATATCAGGCTTAGCCATCAATTCCTTGACGTTAGCAGGCTTAACGGAACCGCCGTAAAGAATGCGAACGGCGTCAGCCACATCAGCATCGTACAACTTAGCGACCGTTGCGCGGATGTGCGCAACCACGGCTTGGGCCTGATCAGCCGTAGCCGTCTTGCCGGTGCCGATGGCCCAGATTGGTTCGTAGGCAATCACAGCGACTTTAACTTGGTCTGCAGACAGGCCGGCCAAAGCAGCTTCAACTTGGGAAGCCACCCAGTCTTCAGTCTGGCCAGCTTCACGCTGAGCCAAGCTTTCGCCGCAGCAGATGATTGGCAGCAGGCCATTGTTGAAAATGGCGTGAGCCTTTTTGTTAATGTCTTCGTCGGTTTCGTGGAAGTAGCCGCGGCGTTCGCTGTGGCCGATCACGACATAGTCCAGACCCATTTCCTTAAGGGCTTTTGGTGAGGTTTCACCGGTAAAGGCGCCTTCGTCTTCGAAGTAGCTGTTTTCAGCTGCGGTCTGCAGCGGGGTGCCTTTAGCGCCAGCCACCAAGGTGGACAAATCGATTGCCGGTGCGGCAATGACGGTTTGCACCTTGCTGGATTCTGGCAACTTGCCCTTAACGCCATCTAAGAAGGCTTGGGTTTCTTCCGGGTTCTTGTTCATTTTCCAGTTCCCGGCAATAATTGGTGTACGCATTACAAACTTCCTTTCCAAACGCAGTGATTACTTCTCGGAAATCGCAGCGATTCCTGGCAAAGTCTTACCTTCAAGGTATTCAAGACTTGCACCACCACCAGTGGAGATGTGGGTGATCTGAGGCGCGATGCCGAGCTGCTTAGCAGCCGCAGTGGAGTCGCCGCCGCCGATAATGGTGGTAGCGTCCTTCAAGGCACCCAGCGCTTCGCCGACTTCCAGCGTGCCCTTGGCGTAGTTAGGCATTTCGAACACGCCCATTGGCCCGTTCCAAACCACCGTCTTGGCACCCTTCAAAGCAGCCTTGATGTCTTCAACAGACTTCGGGCCGATATCAAGCGCCATGTAGCCATCAGGGATGGCACCTTCAACGACCTTGTGTGGGGCGTCGTTAGAGAATTCAGTGGCAACCACGTTGTCGACTGGCAAAAGCAACTTGTCGCCGGCTTCGTCCATGATCTGCTTAGCCAGTTCAATCTTGTCCTTTTCAACCAAGGACTTACCGATTGACAGACCCTTAGCAGCGTAGAACGTGTAGGTCATACCACCACCGACAATAATCTTGTCAGCCTTTGGTACCAAGTTGCGGATCACACCGATCTTATCGGAAACCTTCGCACCACCTAAGATAGCAACGAATGGGCGCTTTGGATTTTGTACCGCGTCGCCTAAGAACTTGATTTCCTTTTCCATCAAGAAACCAGCAGCAGCTTGCTTCATGTTGGAAGCAATGCCGACGTTAGAAGCATGGGCCCGGTGTGCGGTGCCGAAAGCATCGTTGACATACAGGTCGCCCAAGGAAGCCCAGTACTTGCCCAATTCTGGGTCATTGCCGGATTCCTTTTTGCCATCTAAGTCTTCGAACCGGGTGTTTTCCATCACGAGAACATCGCCGTCATTCATCTTGTTGATGGCGTCTTCCAGTTCTGGACCGCGGGTTGCGGGAACGAAGGTGACTGGCTTCTTCAGCAATTCGGACAGGCGTTCTGCGACTGGACGCAGGCTCAACTTAGCCTTGTCTTCTTCAGTCTTCACGCGGCCCAAGTGTGACAGCAAGATGGCCTTGCCACCATGGTCGATCACATACTGGATGGTTGGCAAAGCTGCCACGATCCGGTTGTCATCACCGATAACGCCATCCTTGATCGGCACATTGAAGTCGACCCGGATGAGGACTTTTTTGTCCTTAACGTCTAAATCAGAAACGATCAATTTAGCCATTGAATAAAACCCTCCTAAAAATGGATGTCCACTTAAAGCCCGGCCAAACGCGGACTAGGTTTGCCCTAGCGGCATCGCTGCCGCCACGGCAAGCCCAGTCCACGGATGTGAACCGGAGCCTTGAAAAAAGGGCGGAGGGAGTTACTCCCTCCGCCCTCTTCATCAAACGGTTGAAATGAGCTTACTCTAACGAATTAGAGGGTAGCAAACTTCAGCAGGGTACGAATCATTTGGCAAGTGAAGCCATATTCGTTGTCGTACCAAGCAACCGTCTTAACCAGTTGGTAGTCACCGGCGGTTGTAACTTCGGTCTGGGTTGGGTCGAAGATTGAACCGTAAGTGGTGCCGATGATGTCTGAGGAAACAACTTCGTCAGCGTTGTAGCCGAAGCTTTCGTTGCCTTCAGTGTGCTTCTTGATGGCTTCGTTAACTTGGTCAGCCGTAACGTTCTTGGTCTTCAGGATGGAAACCAATTCGGTCAAAGAACCGTCGACAACAGATACACGCTGTGCGTGGCCCTGCAGCTTGCCGTTCAGTTCTGGGATAACGATACCGATAGCCTTAGCAGCACCGGTGCTGTGAGGAATGGTGTTAACCGCAGCAGAGCGAGCAGCGCGCATGTTGCCGCCGCGAACTGGGCCGTCCAACAGCATCTGAGTGGAGGTGTAAGCGTGAACCGTGGTCATGGTACCAACTTCGATGCCGAATTCCTTGTTCAGGAAGTAAGCCATTGGTGCCAAGCAGTTGGTCGTGCAAGAACCAGCAGAAACGATCTTGTCGTCAGCAGTCAATTCGTTGTCGTTAACGTTGTAAACGATCGTACGGATCTTGCCGGCAGGAGCGGAGATCAGAACACGTTCTGCACCGGCATCCAAGTGAGCCTGAGCTTTTTCAGCAGAGGTGTAGAAACCAGTACATTCGAGGACATATTGAACACCGTCGTTCTTAACCCAAGGAATGTTCTGTGCTTGTGGTTCTGCGTAAACGCGGTATTCCTTGCCGTTAACAACGATACCGTTGTCGGTAGCGCTGACTTCACCAGGGAAAGTGCCGTGTGTGGAATCATACTTCAGCAGGTGAGCCAACATCGCTGGGCTGGTCAGATCGTTGATTGCGACAACTTCGATGTCGTCACTCTTGGCGCCCAATTCGAAGATGCGGCGGAAAGCCAAACGACCGATACGGCCAAAACCATTGATACCAATTTTAACAGTCATGCTAAAATTTCCTCCTTTAGGAAATAAGAGTTTTATTCTAACGGGTTTCCCCAGTTAAAATCGCATTTGAGGCACCGACGTCCGTGATGAGCCACGTCCGACTCGGTGCATTTTTCATATAAGCCGCAATCGCTTGGGCTTTGGATTTGCCTCCGGCGACGGCGAACACATATGGGATATGATCAAGATCCGGAATCTGCAAACCAATTCTTGGGATCTTGTAAATGACCTGCCCGGCTTCATCGAAGAACGTGCCGAAAGTTTCTGAAACGGCATGCTTCTCGACCAGCTTGGCAATGGTAGCGGGAGCCATGGAACGACGCTTGGCCATGACCAAGGCATCCCCTATACTATGAATCACAACCTGAGCATTGTCAATCAATTGAAGCACTTCTTGCACCGATGGCTCTTTGAGCAAAGGTTGGTAAGTTTCGGCGCTGACATTTTCAGGAATGTAAAGCACGCGATACTTGCTGTCTGTTGCTTCAGCCATGCTGGCGGCGACGGAATTGGCTTGAATGGCTACCGCCTCACCGACCCCGCCGCGGGCTGGCACAAAGGTCAACTCGCGGCCTGCCGACAGCTTGTAGGTCATCTGCTGGGCGACCCGCGCCATCGTGGTGCCGCCCATGACGGCGACGGTCAGCCGGCCAGCTGGTAGCACTAGCTGCAAGGTTTGGTTGAGCTCTTTGCCCATTTCGTCCAACACCCGGCTGCTTTGATCAGCATCGCCGTTAACGATGAGACAATGATCAATGCCCAACTTGTCGGCCAAGCGCTTCTCGTCTTCTTTGAACCCAAGCAGCTGATTCATAAACTGCTCCAAGCCTTCAAAGACTTCAATACCCTGGCTGGTAAGGACCATGCCGGACTTTGAGCTCTCAATCAGCCCCTGCTTGCGCAGAAAGTCGGTCTCGGTTCGCAGCACCCGTTCTGAAATCTTCATTTGCTCGGCAAGTGAACGCCGACCAACTGGTGCCATCCAGCTAATGAACTGAAGGATCTGATAACGTTTCGTAATCACGCCCATGAGGTCTGGCGCGATTGCTTCGATCCAGGCGAATTCAGAATGCATAGGTCATTATCCTTCTTGTGGGTCTCACTGTGTCCCGCTGTGTCATATGACGACCCAGCACTTGTAAAAAAATTAGGAACCCCAGTGCGACCTGTTTTTCCTTACCAACGACTCCTATTATAACCACTGCTCCAAAAGCAAGCAAGCAAAACGCCCAATCTCCCCAAAAGGTTCAAAATATGGAAGATTAGGCGCCCGAGCCATGACTATTTTCGGATTGAAATCGGTTGCGGCGCTTTGCGGCCGCCAGTTTCGGGAGCCCAAATTCGGCTTTGTTCTCACGGGATTTTCATTCGATTCCGACTTGGTCTGCACAACGGCTGCGGCAGCAATAAAAACTTCCATTGCTCCATTCAATCGTGTACAATAATCTCGACAAATGCGATGGCCGCAAATCTGGAGGCATGACAATGACAAAACCAATTCGTTTGAATGAGCAACTTTGCTTTTCAATCTATAAGGCCCAAAAACAGTTCAATCATTTCTACGCACAGGCGCTGGCCAAGTACAAACTGACCTATCCACAATACATCACCCTGCTGTCACTTTATGAACATGGCACGATGTCGGTCAAGGAAGTCGGCCAGGCGTTGGACCTGGACTCCGGCACCTTGACGCCGCTGATGAAGCGGATGGAAAAAGACGGCTGGATTTCGCGCAAGCGTTCGACTGTTGACGAACGCCGCGTTGATGTCAGCCTGACCGAGAAAGCCGAAATGATGCGTGATGACATTTATGAACACGTCGGCTCCTGCATGACCCTGCTGAATTTGCCAGAAGAATCATACGTGGCCATTAAGGAAAGCGTCGATCGGGTGGACGGCAACCTAGCCGCCATTCCAGATGAATCTTTGAACTAAACGAGCGCCAACCAAAAAATCGCCAGCCTGTTGCTTTCGCAACGGACTGGCGATTTTTGGTTGGCGCTGGTGTTACTTTTGGTCGGCCTTAGAGGTCAGAATATCATCAATCAGGCCATAATCCTTCGCTTCTTGAGCGCTTAGGTAGTTGTCCCGTTCGGTATCCTTCTTGATCTTCGCTTCGGTTTGACCGGTGGCGTCAGAGAGAATCTTGTTCAGCTTCTTGCGAGCCTTCAAGATTTCTTCAGCGGCAATTTCGATTTCAGTTTGCTGGCCCTGGGCACCGCCAGATGGCTGGTGAATCAGGATTTCGGAGTTAGGCAATGCAAAGCGCTTGCCTTTCTTCCCGCCGGCTAACAGTACGGAAGCCATGGAAGCCGCCATCCCGATGGCAATGGTTTGCACGTCGGCGTGGATCAGGTTCATGGTGTCCAGCATCGCCAGACCAGAGGTGATCACACCACCTGGGCTATTGATGTAGAGGTAAATGTCTTTATCAGGGTCTTGCGCGTCCAAAAATAGGAGTTGGGCAATGATCGAGTTGGCCACTTGGTCATTAATCTCCCCGGACAGCATGATGATCCGGTCTTTTAACAGGCGGGAGTAAATGTCATAGGCACGCTCGCCGCGGCTGGTTTGTTCAACAACTGTCGGAACTAACATATTGGAACCTCCTCATCGCGAGTTTTAGCACTCTTAAAAGTACAGTGCTAAGTATAAAGCTAAAGTCAAAGAAGGTCAAATCTTTTCTTTGCCTTTGCTTGGCTCTAGTTTAGCATAGCGCAGCGCCAAAATATCAGGCCTGCGCTTATCAACGATTAACTTAGAGAAAACAAAAACGCCCATCACTGGACGTTTCGTTGATCATGCTGCGCAGCCCGGGAGTATAGCACCGTGCTAGACCAACGCTTGTAGAGTGCGATGCCACCTCGAATGCCACCTCGCCCACAAAAAATAGCCCCACCTCCGAAGGAGTGAGGCTATTCAAGCTGCTATGAGAACAGCTTTTGACCGCTGTTCATCTGGCGCTGCATCGCTTTGACCAGGTTGCTTGGCGAAGTCCAAGAGTTGTCAATCTTGAAGCCATAATACTTGAGCGCTGCGTGGTAGAACTTAGGCCCAATCTTGTAGTCAACTGGCAAGCCTAGGCGTTGCTGCCAGATGCCCACTAGTTGTGACCCAACTGCCGCCTTGCTTGATACCCACTGAACCGCAGGCAAGGCCCGCGCATCAATGAACTTGTAGCCCTTGGCATTCGTCCAAGCCATGTCCTGGCTGGAGATTACGCCGTCCTGCGTACGCTTCTCTAGAGCTTCGGCGCGGCGGACTGACTTATCACCAAAGAAGCCATCGACTTCCAGGTCTCCCGTTTCGTCCTGGGCTGGCTTTGCATTCGGCGCAGGAGTGACACTAACAGAACCGGTAGCAGCACCCAAGTCTTTGGCGAATTGCGCCTTACTAATCCCAATCTTAGCCAGGTAGCCGTATGGGTCCGTGTGATCAGACCCGCCGTAATTCTGACTGCACCAGTTGTGTGACTTGATGCCGGCGGTCTTGTTGCCGTCGTCCAGGGTGAGTGGAATGCCAAGCGCCCGGCACCGTGCCGCTACGAAACTAACGAAGTTGCGGTACGCCTTGAGCGCACGAGCGCGGTCAGAGTATTCGCACAGCTCCACTTGCAGCGGGGCGTATTTGTTAGCATAGCCAGCGCCCCAGGCGGTCACACCTTCTTCGGCGACTTGCACCACCGTATTCGTGTCATCCACGAAGTAGTGGACAAAGGTCTGTGTCTTACGCCAATCGCGGTGGAAGGCAATGCCGAAGTTGGTGGCTGGAGGATTGCCAGCAGTCGCGGTCGAATGCACAACAGCAATCTTGCCGATTGTGTGCCCAGTGCCAGGGTTAATCAGATATTGCCGATTAATATTGACCATTATTGTTCCCCCTTAAACTTAAGCCAAAACGCCTTGAAGCCATCGAACAGCCCACTGACTGCGGCACCGATGCCAGCGCCAACTAATGCGGCGCCGCCCCAGTTATTGGCCCCAGTGACTGCAACGGCTACAATGCCGCCAACTAAGCCGATCAGCATGGACACCCACGGCATCCAGATGTTTGGCAGCTTAGTTTGCTTGATTGCTTGAGTAATTGCGTATACGAAAAGACCGGCGATAATAATCTCACCGGCCGTTGCTAAATTAAGACTTTGGATGATTTCCATCTCTACGCTTCCTTCCTTTTAGCTCCCTTTGAAGCTCACGTACCTCATGCTCCAACTTATCTACATCGTCTCTATCAGTGTGGTCACGACCGTTAATCACTGCGATGATGATGCCGGAGATTGCCGAGATTAATGCTATTACCACGGCTTCGCTCATCGCCATCATCCTTTCACTTGACTACAGCCTCATGCACCACCCTTAGGACGACTATCCCAGTGAAGATTGTCCCCAAAGAAATCTGGCCTAGATCCAGGTCACGGACTAGGAAAGCCAAGAAGTAAATCATCATCACAGCCATCGCAAAACCGACCGCAACTTGTTTTGCGTGGAAGTGGTGAAAATTCCAAATGCTCCAAGCCAAAACGTATCCGGCCATGGCGGCAATCAAAAGCAGTGGCATGGGATCATCCAGCACTGACAAAATCTCACGTGCAGGTGGCGGAAATTCAAAGTAGCGATTGGCCCAGACAAAGTAAAAGGCCAACCCTAGCATTTCAATGCCAGTGTATAGCCAAAATCGGTTCCTATTCAGATTGTGGCTAATACACTGTAGTTCATCTTCTGGTTTCACTTTTCTCACTTCCCTATGTCGCGCTGACGGTAATATGAACACCATAGATCGGTACGAACCCTTGAACATATCCGTCGAGCTTTCCGATCCGGTCAAACGTTTCGCCGGCTACGGTTGACATGTAGATGATAGCTGTTCCCGGGTTCACTCCCTGAACTAAGCCATTGGCATCTACTGTTGCTACCAGATTTGTCCCAGTTTTGGTTGTGTCGTAATAATATTTCACAACATCCGTAGCATCCGCAGGTGTAAGAACAGGCACCATTTGAAAAGTTCCGCCAACTTTAATGCTTGCGGAGTATTGGTTATTCTTTTGCTGAATTTTAGTGGCTTTTACTCCCGCAGTAAGTGGCGCAAATGTTGAAGTTCCCCATGTTTCCAATGCGTCTTGCAAAGACTTCGTTTGCTGAGAGATGAAAGTCTTAACATCGTCTTCGGACATGCCGTCCTTACCATCAGTGCCATTTGCTCCGTCTTTACCATCGGCGCCTGGTGGCCCCGGCGGTCCCTGTGGCCCAGTATCGCCAGTATCGCCCTTCTCGCCTTTGCTCCCAGCTCCGATGAGGTCTGGGTTCTCGGCGATGACCCGCTTGAGTTCGCTCTCAAATGTCAGCGGCGTCAAGCCAGGGAAAGGCTCCAGGTCTTTGCCAAGTGCCTGGACCACTTTGAAAGTGAACCGCTGCGCGTTGATGGTTTCAGCGCCATTCTGCAGCACCACCTCGACCTCGATTGGATCCGTACAGGTGTGCAGCGTGTCTGGGATTGTCCAGGTAAGTGTAGACGCGTCTACATCATACGACGCAGCCTGCTTGCCGACCTTTACGGTCACCGTAGCGCCGGTGGGTGTGATGCTGTCGTTAGGCAGTACAAACTTGAAGCGGAAATCGCTGTCGTTTGCGAAGTCGACGGCATCAGTCACGATAGGGTCAGCGCTACGGCTAGTGGAGAAGCTAAGTGGGATCGACCGTATCTTAGTCATACGCTCGCCCCCTAAGCGGCAGGTGTGGCCTTGACTGAGTCATACTGTGCCTGGGTGATCATAGCAACGGCTACGAAGTCTGCCATGTCAGCGTCTGTGAATAAGCCGAGCTTGTAGTAATCCAAAATGTAATCCATATTAGTTTGCCCCCTTGAGTGCAGCGAGTTCTTTCGTCAATGCTACTGTGGCTGTTTGAGCCATGGTGGCCGTCTGCTGTGCGGCAGCGGCGTCAGCCTTGGCGGTTGCCAGTTGCTTCGTAAGCAAGGCGATGGCCTGCATGTCTGCGCTTGGCTGCGGTGCTTCTGGCTCTGGGTCAGCTGGTGCGACATAGTCAGCATCGACCGTCACTGTGCCGTCAGCCAGCTTGCTGTGGCCAAGTACAATCTTGGCGATTTCTTCATCTGCCAGGTCGTAGACGGTGAAGCCGTCTGCTGTGACCTCACCAGCCTTTCGTTTGGTTGGGTTAGCCCAGCCCTTGGCGATAATTTCGCCTGACTGGTCAATCTTGAGTTTGATAAGTGCCATTTCAGTTACCTCCGTTTTGTTTAGTCTGGAAGGTCGTCATCTGTGAAGTACGCTGCCTGGAAGCTGACGTACGTGCCTGCAGGGATAGCGTCGTTCGTAGTCAACTGTGTGTCATTGAATAGCAGCATATACGCCACGGTGCCACCCTTAGCGATTGCGCGCCGGTTATATGTCGCCGGGATGAAGCCGCTTGGAACATCGCAAATCACACCACCACGCGATAGGGCCGCGCTAGTGCTGAAGGTTGCAGATGCAGTGCATACACTTCCCTTACGGTAGAAATCAATCGAAATAGATCCGTTCGTCGCAGTCTTGTGGATGAGTTCTGACGCTTCCTGCTTTCCATTATTGAGTGCTTCTAGTGCAGCCTGAATGGCGGAACCGCCTTTGGCCATACCATCTTCGATTTTGGTCCAAGTTGCCATTTCAATCTCTCCTTATAGAGATAGTCAGCAACCGACCCTAGATGGCAGTCCGAAGGCTAGATGCTGACTCTCTTGTTATTTTGTGAGCTGTTAAGCCCGGTATCTAGGCAATAATGCCCCCCCCCGAAAATTTCGGAGGCTTTACGATTTGTGATATTCAACATTGTTATTTCCTCCTTATTCGGTGGGTTGATCATCTTGTGTCAGCCAGGCGCCAGCGATGTAGGCATTGCCAGCCGCCATGCGCCATTTGACCGTATACGCGCTTCCCGAGATACCGGCGCGCTGGCTAGTGACCGTAGCACTTTGTACCCAGGACAGCGGCAACTGGCCGTGCATTGATGCGGGCTGGTAGCCGACTGGAATATTAAAAACATCCTGCGTATCAGTGCCGGACTTTGGAGCGCCTGCTGCGCCGTGAAAGCCAAACAACACAATATTGCCTACCCGAAACAGGGTCCCGTCGGCGGATGTGATGCCCGCGGTGTCGATGATGTCTGACTGAGTGACTGTGTAGCTCGTCACGTTTCCTGCGGCAAGCAGTTGGTTGAGCAACGGGGCAATAACTTCAAAATTGGCACCAATCGCGGTGCCGCCATCGGCCATGCCCTGCGTGATTTGCGTGAGTGTTACTTGTTCTGCCATCTATCTCACTCCTTATTTGAGCTTAAATCTAAGTGTCTTGTTGCCAGTGATGAGGTAGTACGCCCCATCTTCGTGCTTGGTGATTGTGCCAGCTGGCGTGTAGTCAATCGGCAGAACCACCGTAGTGCTTGTCGCGCCGTTTGTGACCTTTGTAGGTGTGACCACCTGCGGGTCAGAACCGCCTAGGCCATACGTGCTAGTGCCAAGGCCGTTCGTCTCGGTGCCAATCGCATCCACGTAGCTCTCGACCGTGAGGCTTGTCGATGCTGCTGGCACTGTCACTGTGCGGTCAGCCACGGCAGCCACCCAAGCGGTCGCCGTGGCGCCTTCTTCAATCTTGACCCAAGTAGTGCCAGCGGCCACGCCATCCTCAGTTGTGCCATTACGGATGCCCAAGACGATGATGCCGTCCGCATCTGTGGTGATGTGGCGCACCTTGCTTTTACTCAGCGGGTTGACACCCGAGCTAAGTGCCACAGCCTTGCGGTCGCACCACATGTCGTAGTAGTACCCGCCGGATGGATCGGGATATGAGGTGCTGACCGTGTAGGCCGTGTTCGGCTTGAGGGTGTACTGGAGCTGGTGCATCGAGCTGGTATCTGTGGACTTGGCCAGCCACCCAATCAGGCTCCAAAGGTTCGGGTTAGGTGCGGCGCTTAGCGTGGTGAAGCTCACTTTTGCTGATGTGCCCAAGTCTAGCCCATTCTCTGGTGTTACCGTCACGGTATAGGCCGTGTTCTGTGTGAGGCCAGTCAAGTCGATTGATGTGCCGCTGACCGTAGTCACCAGCACCCCATTACTTTTAACTGCAAATTTCACGGGATCACCCCGCTTTTTCTGTTTGCCAGCTAATGGTGGCGCTGGTTGCCGTCACGTTTGAAGCCTTCACGTTGATCACGTTGACCATCACTTCATAGACAGTAATGGTGGCAGTTGAGCTTTCGCCATTCGATGCAGTCGCAGTCAGCGTCACGGTGCCCGGCGCCAAGCACGTTAACTTGCCGTCATTGTCCACAGTAGCCACTGACTTATTGTCGACTGAGTAGGTCACAGTCTTGTCAGTAGCATCTGGTGGCTGGATGGTGACAGTCGCCGTCAGCGTGTCACCAACATGCGCCGTCTTGCCAATCGTTAGCGTGATGCTGGTCACTCCGACAGTGCCGGTGGTGACGTCAATAGCTGTGGATCGTGCGCTTTCACCTTCGCCATTATCGGCCGAGATTGAGATGCTGTGCTTTGACCCCGCAGGTAGGTTTGAGTACACCCATGAGTAGGTGCCATCCGCTGATTTCTCAAGCGTTGAGGCATCGAGCTCTTTCACCTTCTCATCGTTGTCATAGATATTGAATTTCAACTATTTCACCTTCCAACTAATGCGTACAGTAGTGTCCGAGTCAGGGCTTACGCGGAGGTCATACACCGCCGCCCTAGCTGGGCGTTGAGGCCCCGCCCCCATCGTCACCGCCAGTCGTGGTGCCTGCGCTTCCGTTGGCGCTGCCGATTTCAAACCGTAGCACTTTGTACCCGTCGATAAGGTACCAGTCACCGTCTGCGTGCTGTTCTGGTGTTCCGCTCATCTTGTATGCCACCGGCAGCGTCACCTTGGCTGTATTAGCGTCAGGATAGCTGACTGTTGCCTGAAGGGTCTTCGGATTACTGCCACCCAAGCCAAATGGCCCGGTGCCTAATCCGTCAGTTTCAGTGCCAATCGCATACTCGTAATAACTCACCGTGATGGCCGGTGTGCGTCCAAGTCCGTGCGGAACGGTGACATCAAAGCCGCCAGGGATAGCCGAACCGATACGCGCATCAATGTCATCCAGACGTGCTTTGACTGTGTTAAAGGCGCCATAAAGCGAGCTAGTACGTGCGGCGATGACCTCGGCCGCTGCATCCCCTGTGTCAGCGTCTGTCAGTTGCTTGATGAGGTCAGTATAGGTCGCTTCTTGAGTGGCCATGCGCTGCTCAACATCTCCCATGCGGCCGTTCATCGAAGTCGTGAAGCTGTTAATCGACTTATCAAAGTCTTGTAGCGACATGATGCCTTGCTGCGTGAGATACCCACACAACAGGATCCATTGTGCGAGGCTGGCCCGCACATCCTTGCCGTACATCTTCGATGCCATCTGCTTCGCATTGAGCTCGGCTGCCTTGGTCAGTGCATCCGCTTGACCAGGTGTTACCTTCAAAGGCGGAGTGGCGCTGGGGTCGTCATAAGCGACGGCCACACTGATTTCTTGTTCATTCTGAGTCCAATCTAATGTTCCGTTTTCTGCCATATCTTCACCTTCATTCTGTTGTCACCGTGATGCGTGCAGCAGGGCTATACCCGCTGTCGTAGCCTTCAAGAGTAGCTTTGACGCGAACGTAAAAGACGCCTGCCATTGAAGGGTAAAACATCCCTTTGGTAGACGTGATTGGGTCCGCGGCAGTCCAGTCGTTTTGGTCCATGCTTATTTCGGCGGTGTAAGTGTCAGCCGCCACAGCGCCGGGCGTGATCGTGTAGTGAATTTCCAATACCCCAGCCATTGCCGATAACTTGACAATCGGCTGTGCTCGTAGCGCTTTGAGCGCTTTTTCCGACTCCGCCAATACATCCTGCTGTCCAGCCCAGTTGCTTACTTGCGTGTTTAGACTCGCAATTTGAGCACCATAAACCGCTGACTGTGACTCGGCATTTTTTGCCGCAATCGTTACCTGCCGAACGTATTCCTCCTGTGATAACATCACATCCCCTGCTGTCATGGTCGAATTGCTGGGTGAGCAGAGGTCCAGGTCTTGCGTGATGATGCGATGTGTCTCATCGAAGGCCATCAACGGATTGACTATTCGGTTGTAATTGCCACATACGTAATCGTCGATTGAGTCGTTGATGAGAGACAAATCAGCAGCTGCAATCTGGATCTGCTCTTTGACTGGCTTTTGTGCGTCTAGCGCTGCTTGGCCCTTTGTCTTCAGAATTGAGGCGGTCGTCACATCGTCCCAGGTCTGGGCCACCGAAATGACGCCAAATTGAGCGATCAGAGCCTCATCCCGAAGAAATGGTGAGCCGCCATTCACGCTTTCAATCGTCAGCCGAGGGGTAGAGGTTTCCGTGGAGCTGTTGCCATCACCATCCGTACTGGTCCGATCCGCAGCCTTTCCCAAAGGTTTTAGCACCGTGAACACTGACGTCGGGTCCAACTTTTGAGTAAGGCTCATCATGTTAGACGCCAGGCGGATTACCTGATTGGTCTGTTCAGCAATCACGGGCATGTAGTCCAAGTACAGCCCATCGGATTCGTGGCGGACACGTATCTCACCACCCAGACGGCTCACAAGCTTGTCCTGGATGGTGTCGTATGTGTCCTTTGTGTCATCAGTATATCGATAGACGTTATCTGTCGAGTTGGTAACGGTCACCGCCCCGAGCTTGAGTTGCTTGTATGCTTCTACCTGCTTGTTGTGCTCAGTGATTAGTGCCTGCAGGAAGTCTTTGGGACTAACATTGCGATACTCTTTCCATGGCTGCGTTGAGTCGTGCAGGAAGTCCTCTAAGCCCATTGCGGCCACTTCATTGGTCAATGTGCCATCTGTCGTCATGGCTGGCTGGTACGTCCAAACACGGCCCTCAAATAGCTGGCGGTGCTTATCTGGTCGAAGTACCCGGATGAACGTTTGGAGAGGTTGCACATCCCCGAATAGCGGGTTGGTCGGGTCGGCAGTGACGGTAAGGGTGTCGTAGGTTGTGACTGACTTGGCTAACTTGGCGGCCATGAGGCGCGGCGTGTTGCCAAGCTCGGAGTGAATGACCACCTCTGGCCCATCCCAACCTTGGCGCATCAGAATACGATACACGTCAGATCACCTCCTTGTACCATTCGAAGGAGATGTTCCCAGTGCCAGTGACGGCCAGGTAATTCACGCCAGTTTTCAACGTCAACGGATAGGCTTGGTTCAGCGGCGTGGTGGTGCCGGCAACCAGGTCGAGCTGATTACCCGCCTGGTCGAGCAGAACCATGTTTGCATCAGTCGTGATGGTCGGCTGCAGAAGTTCACTGCTACCGTTTACTAGTATGAATGCCAAACTACCATCGACAGCGAACCTGGTCTGCTGGGCTACGTCAGTCTCGAAGGCAAAACTGTTCCAGCGGTCTCCACCTTCAGGGTTCACTGCGACTCGATATGGGTTGCAGGTCCACTCAATCGTGATATGTCCCGTTCTGAGCAGCTCATTGCGATCAGGTGCCTTCACTGGCTCCCCAACGTAGTAGTAACCAGGCTCGGTATCGTCAATCAGTGGCTGCCGCCCCATCTGGCTCTCCAGCCAGGCCACAACCGACGTGTACTTGGCGGCGAGCTCTTCCTTCGTGTAGGGTGTTGCGCCCTTCAGGTAGAACTCTGCCTTGTACGCACGGTCATCGAACACCGTATGGCCATAGATGTTAGAGAGGTCGATTGGCACGTTACTATATGGCGGCTTCACCAGGACCGGTGAACGGGCTGGATACTCGATGGTCTTAGACAGCAAGATGAGTCCCAGGTCGTGGTACGTGTGCATGCCATTGAAGGTGATACCATAATCAAATCTTGACACTTACAGTCCCCCCTCTGTCTGAAATCATCTGACGCATGCGCTGCTGCGTGCTGGCGAATGGTGCCAGTGCCGGCATCACGCTTGAGCCATCAATCACTGGCGACTTGTCCACCAGCGCCTGCAGCAGGGCCAGCGCCTTACTGCTTGGACTGATGGCAGCCGCCTGCGTGGTGCTCGCAACAGCTTGTACCTGGTGACTCACAACCGCTGAGGCGACACTCCCGCCATTCAAGGTATCCATCCCCATGTCCAACGCTGGAACGCTATCCTGGAGGTTTGCACCAAGCGTATTCATTGCAGCCACGGCGGTACCAGAATACTTGCTGATGCCGACGCCAATCCCTTCTGCCAAGAAGCGGCCAATCTGATCACGCATCACGCGTGATGGTGAGTGAATGCCAAAGAACGACTTCAGGCCATTAACTATGCCCTTGCCAAATCCTTTGATTTTCTCGCCGATCCACGCGCTCATATTTGATATACCTTTCCAGAGACCTTTAATGAGGTTTGAACCAATGTCTAGCAGGTTAATCTTTCTCAGCTCGCCAATCAGTGAAGCCCCAATATTGATTGCGGCGCTGACCACCTTTGGAAGGTTACGCACCAAACCAATAGCAAGGCTAATAATTATTTTCCCGCCCGTGGTGATAATCTCAGGCAATTTAGAAATTATCATCACGATGAACTTACCTATCAAGCTGCCAACGGTGGTCCCCAGACTTGGTAGCCGGTTCGCGATACCGTTGATCAACGACATCAGCATTTGCTGCCCTGTCTGCAGGTAACGTGAATTATTCTGAAATATCGTATCGACGAATTTGCTGATGGCCGTAATCGCGCTCTGCCCAATCGCAGGCAGATTCGAGAGAATGCCATCAATCAGATTCAGAACCAGAGTTTTACCCGCCTGTAGAATTACCGGTAGATTTGCCATCAAGAAAGTAACGTAATTGTTTATCATAGTGCTCACTACGTTGACTACTGTTGGTAACGTCTGCAACATACCGTTGATGATATTCGTCAGCATTTGCACGCCCATGTTCAGGAATGTTGGCAGGTTGGTTGTCACCCAAGTCTGAATGTTTAGAACCAAGGTTTGCAGATTTTGCATGAACCCCGGTACACCTGTGGTAATACCGCTGGCCAACTGTGAAAGCATCTTCCCGCCAGCTGTCAAAAATTGCGGAGTAGCCGCCGAAATAAAACCGGTTACTGCCCCTGGCAATGCTTTGATAATGTTGCCCACCATCGGGAAGAAGTTATTGAACAGGAAGGTGGATGTGGTTTGCGCCAGGGCCTTCAGATCAGGCCCAATGTCCATCCCCAGTGACAACTTCCCAAGCACGTTTGAAGCGGCGCTCTTCATTGAGTCAAATGACCCACTGAAGGTTGACGCCGCTTCTTTTGCTGTGGTGCCGGTGATTTTCAGATTGCCCTGAATGGCGTGAATGGCGCTGTATACGTCACTCAGGTTACTCATGTTGTACTTCACACCGGTAATCTTGGTTGCATCTGCCAGCAGGCGTTTCATTTCCTCCTGGGTGCCGCCATACCCTAGCTTTAAGTTGTCGAGCATCGTGTAGTTCTGCTTGGCAAATCCTTGGTACGCGTTCTGGATATCACCGATGTTGGTGCCCATCTTGTTGGCGTTGTCTGACATGTCCACCATGGCCATGTTCGCCTTGTCCGCCGCCTTAGAGGTGTTACCGCCCATTGACTGCAGTAATGACGCACTGAAGCTAGTAACGTTCTCCATATACGCGTTCGCCGACAAGCCAGAGGTTCGGTAGGCCTCATTTGCATACGCCTTGACTTTGGCAGCAGAACCCTTAAACAGGGTGTCAATCCCACCAAGAGATTGTTGTAGCTTGGAGCCTTCTGCTAATGACGAAGAGATGGTCTTCACCATCAGGGCCCCTGCAGCGGCAGCTCCGGCTGCTACCGCTAATTTCAGGCCAGTGCTAATTTTTCCGCCGGCGCTTTTACCAGCTGTATCTGCCTCTGGGTCAATCTGCTTCTTGATCATCCCAGAAATTCCTTTGGCAGATGGCATAATCTGCACGTAAGCCTGGCCGAGTTCAGTCGCCATTGTCATCACCTCCTTGCATCAAAATTTGTCGACGCGCTCTTTCAAAGTCCTCGCCAGACGAAAAATGCTCTTCCGATTTCGCCTCTGTGGTGCCTAATAACGCCGCAACAATCGACTTTGGCCGGTTCTTGCCGTTCTCTGCATCTTCAGTCTTGGACCACATGAGATTGTTAATCCCATCGGTAATCTGCGCCATGAGCAACGTTTCCGTCGTCACACGCTGATCAGACAACCGCATCATGATCCGCGAACTGTCACCAAGGCCACACGCAAAGACAGCTGTCCTGGTTAAAGGCAGCTGTCTAAAATCATATATGTGGTAGGTCTCAGCGAAATCACAGGCTAGTGCATCCTCATCTGTAGCAACCATTTTTGCGAGGGCTAGGATTTTTTTAGCTGGTTCTGACTTTCTAGAATCTCCTTGAGCTCGTCCATCATCTTGTCGGCTGGTACGATACCACTCTTGGCCCGAACGTGGTCTTTGAGGCCCGACGCCTGCTTCGCGCCCAGCAGCATCTCCACCGTCCGTGGTAGCAGGGCTGGATTTTCTTCTAATTTGCCGAAAGCCTCGAGCAACTCATAGTTATTCTGACGTTCATCACTGATCTCAAACGCAAAACCAGTGCTTGTTTTACCCTTCAGCATGATTATCCCTCCTGCGCTTCAGGTGCTGGCGCCGATGCTGCCTTCTTCTGGATGTACTCATAGTGTGAGTTACCTTCGTCATCCGGGAGCGCGGTCAGTGTCGTTTCGTAGCCAACCGCATCTTCATCACCGTATTTTACTTCTCCGATTTCAGACACCTGGCCTTGCGGAATGACAATGCGCTTTAGGATGCTACCTTTGAGCACCATGTCCACTACTAAGACATGAGCCTCCAGTGGTGTCGCATTTGCCTTGATTTTAATGCCGCTTTCGATTGTGCCGTCCACGTTACTAGTTCCGTATACCTCTTTGAGCACATCAGCGTTCAGTGCCTCAATCAGCGTGTACGTGAATTCATCGGTCTTCTCTTTTTGAACCACGTCTACGGTGTCGCCACCCCAGGCAGTAATCTTATCTGAAGAAGGCGTGTTCTTGTTAGTCAGGCCATCGTCAGACACATAACCTAGTGCCACGAAGGCCTTATCGAGTTCAGTCGTCGCGTCTGTAGGCAACGCAGTCGTGGCCGGTGCGGAATAAATAGCACCGCCGACTTTCGGCTTAGCAGTCGAAACATTCTCAGTTTTTGACATATTCATTCTCCTTAGTAGTAACCGATATCAAATACAGCCTGGTATCGGTACTTTTTTGTCGTTGTGTCCGTGAAGTTATAGTCGCTGTTGAGATGCACGGACGCCACCTCATCTAACTCAATCATCGCGTTCACTGCAGCCTTCACCCCCTCATTAAGCTCGGCAGCCTCTAACATCGAGTCCGCATAGCTCTGAAAGGCAAAGGTCCCAGAAGTCAGGTGGTTGCGCTCAGAACCGCCAGTTCGCTCAATAAGCACGTACTGACCTGCTGAGCTTTCCGGAGCTTCAAAAAAAGACGGTGCCGACAAGCGACCGTCCATGAATTGCTTCATTGTCTGTTCGATCATTCATCGCACCGCCTTTAAAAGTGTGTTGTTCTTCATGTTATCGCGCTTAGCTTGAACCGTGTCAGCAGATACCATGGCATTGGCACGGTTCTTACCCACAAATAGGTCTTGCTTATAACCCTCGCCGGCTCGTGTACGTACCGCCGTGGCCTTCTCTTTGAGAATGGCCTGCATCTCAGGCGATTTCATCAGTGCTGCCACTCCGGCCTGGTTCAAAACAAACCCTTGCTTAGCCATAACGCTCCACCATCACTTTCTTGTTCCAGTCAAGAGGGATCAATTCCTCAAGGCCCTCTAGTGGAATACCGAACACCCGCCAACGCTGGCCAAAGAATCGCACCTCTTTATTCTCCCAGTCGTGGTCATCCCCCTTGGGTAGCCCAAGCGTATAGGAGGCCGTGCGCCCAGTCAGGTTTAGTAGGCTCACAACGTCATTCGCCGCAGCGGGAGCGACTAAGACGTTCTCCACTGGGACTTCAACGTCATCATAAATCGGATGGCCAAACGCGTCCTCGCCGCGATTCACCTTATCGATAAGAACAATGGTGATGCCTTTAATCTTTCCCATAGAAGTCAATCACCCCATATCTCTGCCGGCGTAAACCGATACGTGCAAGTTCCGAGTTTTTGATGAATAGACCGCCACCTGGCACCAGGTAAGTTCCAGAGAAACTGTAGCCAAGGGCGCCTTCGGTGGTCTGCGTCATCGGCTCCTGGTCGGTTGAAGTCATCAGCGTTCTAGCGACAACATCAATAACCACTGACTTGACGACGTTCGCAAAGCTGGCGCGTTCTACCACCATTCGGTCCAGGTCCTTGCCCACCTTGTTGGCTTCCTCACGCAATGAGTCGGAGACAACAGCAAGAAGCGCGGTTGCCCTTGCCGTTTCGTCTTCATCTAATGGCCGCCAAAGGGTTGTCACATCGTCAACCGTTGCGAAATTCGCCATGTGATCACTTCCCCATCATTAGGTCATACAGCTCCTGCTTTTTCGCCGTTGCTGTATATTTGATACCCATTGCGTCAAGCTCCTGCTTGATTTGCTTCACTGTCACGCCATCGATGCCTTCTCCAACAGAACTTGCTACTGGCTTAGCTGGTGCAGCAACCGGCGCAGATTGCTTAACTGCCGGTGCCTGTTTAGTCTGCTGTGGCTTAGTTTGTTGTGGCTTAGGATTGGCCAGGAATGGCTCCCAGTCGCCGCCACTGATGGCGGAAGCAGACGTAATGATCACCCCGGTTTTTCTATTGCGATATTTCATGTTATTCACCAGTCGTATCGGTTGAAGTTGGAGCAGCAGCAGGCTTATTGATGCGGGCAAAACTTGTAGCATCTAGAATGCCCCAGCCCAGGTAGGTTTCGGAACGCAGGTAGACCTGGTTGTAACCCTTCAGGTCTTGGCCACTGTTGTCAGGATCCCCGTACTGGATGACTTCAAGTGGAATTTCTTTGGCATAGCCCCACTTGAACATGTTGGCGAAGTCACCGATGATAGCCACATCGTCGGTGCCAGCAGTAACCGTAGAGTTGATGTCGGCCGGCATGCCATTGATGCTGCCAGGGTTAGCGCCCCAGGCAAGCTCTGGGAACAGGCGGACATTGGTGGTGTCACCGGTGCGCATAGCTGCCAGCGCGGCGGAGAATACTGGGTCCAACGCCATCCCCGTCACGGTACCTTCAGCCCCTTGGATCATGGCGACGGCCGATTCAACGTTTTGGTCTGGATCTGCGGTGGTGAATTCCACGGTCTGCGAGACCTTCTTGTCGAAGTGGTTGTCTCCAATCACAGTGGATGCCGCTTTGGAGCGAGGGTTCAAGCCATGGAATGCCATGATATCCAAGCCACGAGCCAGCTTCTTTGCATAGCCGTCGTTGAACGCCTTGAGAATGTCAATCTTGTCTTCATCCGACGCATACAAAAATTCATCAGAAATACGAGCGCCATATTCAACCTTGATTGGAACAATGGTAACTGGATCTACCGTGACCCCACCGTGAGTCTTCTTGCCATTTTCGGCGACGACGTCAATGTCGGAGTCCATCGTGAAGGTGAATTCCTTTTGGCCATTGAAGGCGACTGGTGCTTGGGGTGACAGAACGGCCAGGGAACTCTTGCCCTTAACCTTGCTAATCAGGTCGCTGACCAACGTTGGATCAAACAGGTTACCTTTAGATAATGGATTTGTCATGATATTACTCTCCTTCTATTTTCAAGCCTTCGATTAGTGATTGATAAGCAGTATTGCCGCCAGTCTTAGTACCCATGTCTGGGTCTTTGAGCGGTGTTGACGGCTTCTTACCAACGAATTCTGACAGGCGTTCTGCATCAGCCTGAATACTCTTTTCATCATCGCCGACAAGCCGATCGGCCAGGTCGTATGGCAGGCCATTCTTCAGCGCAATCTTGGTGCGCATACTAGCGGTCTGAAGCCCCGCCACCTGCTTGTTTAGCCCGGCAATGGTAGCTTCTGTTGTATCCGATGCGGCCTTTGCCTTTTCGGCAGCTTCCTTGAGAGTGCTGTTTTCTGTCTCCAGGGTGGCAGCTTTTGACTTCAGCTCATCGTAATCAACGAACTTTGCCTCCAGTGTTTCCTTCTGGCGAGCCAAACGCGCGCCCAAGATTTTGTCGAGTTCTTCCTGCGATTCAATTGGTGTAAATTCTGACATGATGTAACGTCCTTTCTCCCACTTTCCCGGTGGTATCGGTAATCAAAAAGGACCCCACTTGGAGTCCTAATAACGAACAATTTGCTTCTTCTTGGACTTCACATTGCTGCAAGCCCAGCGCGCTAGTAAGGCGCTATCCATAAGGCTGATATCCATATCGTCAAACTGACTTTTGTAACCGAAGCCACCGTTCGATCCGATGTTCCGCTTCAAGCAGTTCGTGGCCACCGCGGTTAGCGAAGGCTGGCCGTTATGCCGCATGGTTTGTTGGTAAATGGCCTGTTCCCACCCGGCGTTGGCACTGATGATCTCCTTTACCGTCGGCAGCATCGGTTCTTTTAAACCGAAGTCCTTCATATCCTTTGCGAGCAGGTTCTGACCACTTGCGCCGTCAATCACTACTGCTGCCACGTCGGCATGCTTCAAAAAGCTGATGATCCATTGATCACCCTCACGCACGGAACGACAGTCAATAGCTTCAACGAAGATGCGCTTTGACAAAGTGCGAACTGCCACACTCACTGCGACGTTCGTGCCGTCGTTACCGTACTTGATACCGATGAACACCTTTCCGCGTAACACTGGCAGGCAATGCACCTTGAGCGCGTTCCATTCATTTTCTGAGATGGCCGATTTCTGATTGTACTTAATCCAGAGGCCTAGCCGCTGGATGTTGAAGTCAATCTTGTCGGGGCCAACTTCGTCCTGAATGGAACGCTCCGTCATGATGGTGCCAAGGGACGGGTTGCAGAGATACCACAGCTCGCGGTCATTGACGTCCGACTCGTCCTCCACGCCCCACTCTGCCCAACCTACGTTGTCTGGGTGTTGCTCCAGCGCACGGTTGCGCATGGCCACAAAGACCGTGCCGCTTGAAAGCGGCGTTGGTGGCGTTCCGCAGAAGATGGTCTGCGGGTTTTTCGAGTCTGAAACGACGTACTTAAGTGCTGACTCCTGATCAGTCGTGTACTCCTGGGCCTCATCGACCACGAGTAGGTCGAAGCCTTCACCAAGACCACCAGTAGAGGTACGAGTACGAAACTCCACTCGACCACCGGTGCTGGGAAGCTCGATACGCTCGCGACCAACGGCCTTGAGTGATTCATACTCCACATGCGACTTATCCAGGAGCTTTAGCAGCCGTTCCCATGAGGAATGACTAGTTGTTGTTCTGTGTGCCGTATGCAGAACCTGCTCGCCATCAAACAGGGCATATAGTTCACGAATGACCACGACTTCGTTTTTACCATTTCGCCTGGGTAGCGAGTAGCCAAACTTTGTGTGCGTCCACAAATTGTCGCTATTAACCGCAAGGATGTGCTTGGCTAGCTCTACCTGCCACTCCTGGGCATTACGCCCAGAGGCTTCATAGTATTTGATTGCTTGACGATATTTGCTATCAGCGTACGGAAGAATTACCGATTGAGTAGGATGTTGATTCCCAAGTCTAACTTGAGTAGTCATACTAATCCTCCTTCAATCCCGCAGTTTAACGACATGCTTGGGTCAATCAGAGTACAAAAATAGCACTCAGCTTTAATTACTGGGTGCTACTCATCTTCTGCTAGGATTTTATCAATGGCTGATGTGAAGTTCTCAACTTGTTTCTTCGTCATGTGCATCGGTTTTGTGATCTTCAGTCCTTCGCCATCGTCGATAAACTTTTCATCGATTTCCTGCTTGTCATGCTTCTTATCACTACTCATTGAGAACCTCCCCCTTCAGGATTAAAGTTTTTGCATCATCGCTGACTTGTATACCTGATATCTTTATTTTAGCACCTCTTGCCAATAAAATCTCGGATTCTGAAGCGTAATTTGACACTGATTCTACTGCTAATCCATGGGCTTCACGAGGAACATTTAGCTCCATTCGAATATTAGATGAAAATTCTTTGGCGACACGCTGCGCGTATGTCGTTGACATATATGCAGGGTCTTCCACTTGAAACTCTCCAAGCTGGTCCAATGCTGCATTTAAGTCACCAACTTGACTCGGCTTAAGTGTTTTCCGGTTTATCTTACCAGCGACTGCTTTGACCCTTTTGCCAGCAGCATCGTCCATAGCCGTCAACCAGTTATCAGGTAGCTTACTCATCCCTCGAAATACCTTGACGTCCTGGCCAATTTCGTGATTTAAAGCCTGGTCAAGATCGTCTGGAATACCTATAAGTTTCTGTCCTAGCTTTGACCCAGTTCTAAAGTGTCTATTGACAGTCTTATACGACTCTCCCGTATACGTCTTGATTGCATCATATTGTTCCTTCGGCAACTTCTTGATGTATCGTTTGCTCTCGGCCAACATTTTTTGAGACGCCTGGCGGAACTGCTTTTTTCGATTCGGATTTACAGGCTTTTTACCGGTTCCCTTGTCTATCCGCTCCGCAAGCTTTGCCGTTTGTTCTGGATTGCTCCATTTCTTTGACCATACATCCTGACGCTTTCCGCTCCCTGGGTTGTACTCTACCGTGCACCTACAGCGCTCGTGCCGACGGTAAATATCATGCGGTGCCTCATAATACTCATAAGTTCCCGCAAGATTGCGGCACCAGTCACATCCCTTGCCCATCAATTTCCTCGTAATTGTAGGATGTAAACCCGACTTTGCTTGAAATTTTGCATTTGCATCTATCGAGTCGTCAACAACACTTTGACTGAAATTAACGATTGGGTCGTCCAAGACCCACTTTATCTTGTCAAAGTCATCCTCGCTCGACACTCTATTGATAATTCCATCGACTTTATCCTGGTTAAATTCCGGTTCCTGCGCTTTAAGATGGATGCCAGCCTGGTCGTTAAGCAAAGTCTGTACATCCTTTGAGTATCCAGCAATCAGGTCATGGTTCTTTTTTAATGTCGAATTCAGTACACGATCTGCGATGTTAAAATACATTTTACCGTCGGGTAGGATGCTTGCCGACAAGTTAGTTCCAAGCACCTCTGACAAGAGGCGACCAGCTTCAATCGCAAAATCGTTGGCATTCAAATAGGTTGCTTCCTTGGCTCTTAATGCCTTAATCGCCGCTTTGATTTTAGGACTATTTTTCGTCTTCTCATCAAACTGTTGGTTGATTGCTTGCAGTAGATTGGGAACTAGATCCTCCGCCACCGCCCTCAGCTCCCTTCACCCCTGTTATCTCGCGAATAGTATCTGCATCAAAGAAGCCTGGGACCGCCTGATTGATTTTGATTGCACCATCACCGACAAGGCCAAGTGTGTTCGCATCTGCCTCAAATAGTGGTTCCCATCGTGGTGTTGTGAGCACGAACTGCTCTCTTCGGTATTTGAAGTCATCCCTAAGGCATGCGGCAACATAGGCAACGTTAAGCAGGCCAGAGCCTAGTGAGCGCTGTGCCTTACGACCAGCCAGACGTAAATTCTCATGACTTGCTTTGATTGCTTCAACGCTTGAAGGATTATCGGCCACGAAACCCAAATCATCTAAGGTCAGCCCAGTTTCGCCCGCAAAACCGGCTGCTGCTGTCCGAAGCTGTTCCGTGAACGGTGACATGGATGAAGTGGTGAACTGGCCAAGCTTAGGACTGTCACCTTCGTCGTCCTTAGTGAACTGAAGCATAGATGAGATTGTCGCCTTCCAGCTATCTAGTGGCTCAGCGTCATTACTAAGTCCGACAATGTATTTTTGCGGAAAGCTGTAGAATTCTGCTGTGATGTCTGATCGCTCCAAGGTTCGCTTGGCGTACTTCTGATAGTACATACCTGCCCTTGTAATCCGGCTGCGACCAAACGGCCGAACAGCATCCGGACGATGAATAATCGGAACCAAAAGTGGGTGCCCGGTTGGATTATCCACAGAAAAGTCTTTGATGGCCGGGTCTGCGTAATAGATAACCGTCTTGTCTGGCGTGAAGTACCCTTCGACCGTCACTGACCCCTTGTCATCACGACTTAGAACCGCATAGCCTTCTGTCAGCATCCCCGTAATTGGGTCAATGATGCCGGTTGCGTTGCTGGCCTCGATAACCTGCAACCTCACCTCATCGTTGTCCCCTTTTGAAATGTAGACGAAGCTACATGATGCAATTAATGCAGATAAGATTGCTGAGTCGAAAAAGACATCCGGATTATTTGCCTGGAAGATTTCATTTACCTCAAAGTTATCATCGGCGAAGTCCCGGAATACCAACCGATCAGCCAGGCTGTCAACACCCTTCGCACACCAGCCAAGAACAGAACGATAACGACCACGTATCTTCGGCGGGATGGTAATGCCAACATCCGAGTCCTGGTACTTCATAGCATATTGCCTGTAACGCATATTAACGCGAGATTGGTGTTGCGCCAGCTTTGTGCGCATGTAACCGAGCCCTTTTAAGGCCATACAATCAGCTCCTAACATGATGGCGTGAAAAAAATGTACAGTGACGGCGTGAACGACGGAGGCGCCCCGGGGGAGGGGGCTATCCCCCCACCTCAGCGGCGCCAAAGTCGTACGAGCAGTATTTATCAAAATTGTTCTAAGACCTGTAAGAAGCCCAATTCAGGCTTTGTGGAAGGTTACGGTTGCCTAGCACCTTTGGCTCCGCTTGCGGCGTCTTGAACAGCTTGTCGGACTTCTGCCGGTTGCAGGACCAGTGAGCCAGCTGCAGGTTACTGATGTCCGATGGATGTCCACCCTTGTTCAACGGAATGATGTGGTCAATGACAGGACTCATCGGATCTGGCGCCTTGAGTCGCTTGTCGACTGGCCGGCCACAGATACCGCAGACACTCTGGGTCTTTAGAATAATCCTCTTGTTCTTTTCAAAGGCGACACGGTGGGCGCCTTGCTTATCTGCTCTAAACATTGCAGGTCCTCCTTCACTCATATTCCTCAAGCTCACGTATCTCACACAACATGCCAGCTGGCAGCAGCCATAGCAGGCCGTCCTCAACAATGAAGTGGTATGTCTCGGCCTTTGCTCCACTCATAAGTATCTTCAGAGTATCTTCTGGAATTGTGGCGATCCGTCTCAGCTCAGTGAGGTCCGTGCCATCGTATGTGTTGTAACCCCAATACATCACTTCAAAATGCCGTTTCATCACTACCTCCACACAAAAACCCCAGCAAATGCTGAGGTTGTCGTCGCTCCTTAACACAAATGGCCAGCCGCTGCCGGCTGGCCATTGCTTCCAAAGTGAGGGATTTTACAATACCATACTAACATGCCCAATCGCAGGTTATCGTTAGTCTTTCGTTAACTATCCTTCAGTCATCGGCAAGCCACTGGTCTAGAAAGTCCTTGAGCCCCGCAACGCCGAAAAGCATTACCGATAGCTCTTGGGCCGCTTGGGTTTGCTCCTGGCGAATGCGGGACTCAACGATACCCCATTTCTTTGCCTGTTTCACCGTGGACAACCGCGGTGTCTTTAAGTAACTATCCTCAACAATAGTCCACCGCCGTCGATCAACCTCAGTGCCGCCCTTGCAATAAGCCTCATAAGCGGTTAGCAGCTGATCAACGTATTGGAGCATGTGATGCGTCTTAACATGATATTTTGCCAGCTCCCTTGGCTTTGGTTCCACCCCAGTCAGCATCTTGTATTCATCATCTGTCAGGAAGACCTCTGGGTTCGCCTCAACGTGCGCCTTTAGCTTCGGATACTCTTTTAAGAGTAGCTTGGTGTTCCTAAGCCGATCATCACGTTCAGTGGCTTTGGCCTCACGTCTACTTTTGTTGGACTCAACGACAACGGCGTGAGCGATGCGCTGAACCTCTGCTTTGCTTAAACTCAACCTATCACACCCTTACACCTATTTGTCTGCATCCTTGACGAACACTCCGTTCACTAGGCTGCCTTCCCTACTTTTGATTACATTGTATGCTGCATTGAAGGCAACCTCTTGATGAAGGTTTAGCTGAAGCGCCAGCACTGTCAGCACCACCTGAACGTCTCCCAAACTATCGATAATCTGATCACGATTGTTTTTGTTCATCCCTTGAGCTAACTCTCCAACTTCCTCCATTAGCTTGTTTAACTGGGCTTTTGGGTCAGCCTTATCGAGCCCGCGAATGATAGCCCATCGCTCGACTGATTTGTAGTAATTCGCCATAATCTCCTCCACTACGCCAGTATTGTGACCCGGTCGATTTCTTCTTCCAGGCCCTTAGAAAGATAATCGGCAATCCTGTTGATGGCTTCATTCCGCCACCGACCACCATCCGCCTCAAACAGCGCCGCCTGCATCCCCTCTGAAACCCGAAAGACAAAGCCGCTTTCCGGCTGGTTAATCTCACTGAAGGTGCGGAACGGTGCAAGTGTCACCGGATTTGGCACGATGGCGTCTGATACACTTGCTACACCAGTTTTCACTGTAGCCACTTGAGTCACGCCATCGTCTGTTGAGGTCTTCGTTGCATCCTCTTTCATGTTGCCAACAAACTTCAGCAGCAGCGTCTGGTCAGTATTGGCTACGAACTGCGATTGAAGTGCTATGTTGAATGCCTCGCGGTCTAAGTATCGTCCAAATGGGAACTGAGGATGATCTGCCTCTGACACTAATAGCAGTTCCCGTTCACCAAATGGGTCTAACTCACCGTATACCTTGACTACATTTTCATCGACAATCTCAACGATTAGCCGACGTTCCCGTCGTTCTTGAACGTGTGTGATGTAGTCAATGATTGAGCCAAGGGTATGTACATTCAGCTCCCGGCTGGCCCCATCATGCGGTCTGAACTCGACGACATCCCCATCTCTATCAACGGCAAAGGTGCGCTCACCCACAGTGGTGTCAACATTGATGATGCGCTTGTCTGCTGCCGTCATTGCCAGACTCGCTACATACTGTAAAGCTTCTTTTTGCGTCTGATTTTCCATAGTCACTTGGCCTCCTTAGCCTGCATAGTTCTGAAATCAATCGGTTCATTCTTCGGTTTGTCTTCTACCGGTGTGCCATCATCATGCTTCAACGTCGAGTCTTCTGGGTCAAAATATTCTTGACCCTTCGCCCCTGACAACAGTTCCTGAACTTGCGGCGTTCCTTTCTCATCCCTGCCAATTACGACACGTGACTGAATTGACTCATGTGGCGCTAGCGTCGTCTTCACCGCGATATCCACCTGAACCATTTCACGGCCCTTGTCAGACTTGAACGACAAAACTGCGGTTACCTTACGCGCTTTGGTTGGGTCAGTGTTCTTGTCCATGATGTTGTCAGCCACCTCTAGCACGGCTGCAGTCAGCTTCTCTTTAAACCCACCATCAGCAAGCTTATTCAAATCCCATATTTCACTTCTCATTCGTCTGTTCCTCCTTCAGTAAATCGACAACTTCACCAGTTTCGGCAACTATCCAGCTTTGCCGTAGCCATGCAGCCGCCACTTCGTCAGCATGCTCCAGTATCCAATCGTCCCGCTTGATCACCCTAGCTGACCACTCCCCATGGTTGATGCGGTCGTTCAGATTTCCATAAAGAAACCATAGATTTGGCAGCAACTCCTGCTTACTCTCGATAATGAGCCTGCTGACATCGGCGGGAATTGACACCAGCTGAATTCTAATCATTTTCTGGCCTCCAGCTCTATCACCAAATAGCCGAGTACAGTCAGCATCAGGCAGCATAGCCCGATGATCACCATGGCATCGCTCAAATAGAAGAATGCGTATGTCGTCAGAAGCACCTCACCGATACCAACTAATAAGAGCGTGATGTAGATTACCTTTAGAAACCATTTTTCAATTTTGGTCATCATTGCTCTCCAATCTCCGGCCGCACATCGGGCAAAAGTTGATGACTGCTTGCAATTGACCTCCCTGCGGTGGGTCATAGTCGAGCGTGTGCTCCCCCCAACGTGTGAACACGAAGAACTCCTCATTGTCGGCAGTCTTTGTTTTTATCGGCGTTCTCTCACCGTGGCACCACTGGCAATCTGTGTCGCAGTCAGCGGCCGCAGCGTAACGTTTCTGCATATCATCGCGATACTTGTTGCTGTATGGCCGCTTGAAGCCAGCTATGAGGGTCATAGCGATTACCTTCTCAACTGCCGCGTCGAACAAGTCCTGCTTCGTTTCCCAAGTCATGCTATTTATCCTCCCCACCAATGCCTATCCTTAATACGTGAAGTATCCCGTCGATATCGGAGTATTGTGTTCCGTCTTTCATTCCTTGGTTAACCATTTCAAGCGCCCCGTATACTTCACCTAGCGCCGTGAAGTTTGGCGTGTGGTGGTCTTTCATCGCTTCCACGATGCGTTCGCGGTCGGCCGAGGTGATTTGGTAAAGATTGGCAGAAATTTCAGTCGTGCTTACGGTTATACGGTCTGCATGGCGATGGTCTATGCCCATCCATGCAATGAACTCCGTGTTGATGTAGTCCCCGCTATCCAGCTTAATCAGCTTCATGCTCGGCCACCTCCGTATCGTCAAAGTGGACTCGATCAAGCGACGCCTTGTGTAGTTGCCCCTCGTATTCGACCACAGCCACTGGGTCCATTACTTGTCCTGCGGAGTGTCCACCGATAAAGGGGCTTTCGCCTACTACCCAGGCTACTTGATAGACGCCATAAAACTTGGCTGGCGTGGCCTTATCGCCGCTGTACACATAGCACTTTCTGGTACCTTCAATCATTTCTTGAGTATTCTTTGCTGCATTCATATTCATCACTTTCCCCTTTAACTCTTATTTCGCTCATCAGAACTCGGATTGATCAACATGAGCGCCTCACCGGGCATGAGCAACACTTCACCGTCTCCCAGTCGTACCTGATAGATTGTTCCTTCTGGAAACGTCAGCACGGCCGTCACCTTACCGATGACAGTCTGCTTTGCTGAGATATGGTAGACATCATCCCCGGTTTTGAAACCCATGTGATCACCCTCTTTGTTTTTCGCCAATGTGAACCGGACTGCGCCACATCTTCAAGTAGCACGCCCATTCACCTGTGACTGGATTCATTGTGTATTCAACCGGACCGACAACCTCCCAGTCCGGGTACTGCTCAGCGTAAAAGGTATAGGCTGCGGCTGGGTCTTGGGCCAGCTGCGCCACCTTGCGTCTTCGGTACTTATGGTCATTGGCACGCGAAACAGGTCGCTTCAGATTGCGACTCGATGACCAGCGCTTTTTCCCCTGGGGATCCTTTGCCATATAGTCAGCCAGCCCCGCAAAGTGATTGCCACGCTTGTCCATGTCCTTATCCATGCGGCGTGTATTCGCCATCCCCAGCTTTTTGCGGTTTGCAGTCCACATGCGTTCTGCCAAATCGCGGTCCATTGCATTGATCATCAAGTGATGGTGAACACCGCCTACCACATTGCCGTCTTCATCGGTCTTGGCTTCTGTCACCAGGATGTACTTCAACGGCTCCATGTGGTCTTGCTTGCGGCGTCTGGCCACACGTCTGAGATAGTTGGTCACATAGCGTTCAGCCTGGGCAATCGTCTTGGGCGCAAGCTCCGGCTTATAGGTCAACGTCAGGAACAGGTCTCCATCTTCGAAGTTGCCATTGGCCAGTTGTTCCAGATATCGACGTGCATTCTTTGAGTTGAGGTTCTTTTGGGCCGGTGCCGTTTCCCGCTGCCGTTTGTTCCGGTGACCACTCCTGGCCACGCGGTCTTGCTCTGGATCACGGCTGAAGATATCCACTTCCATATAGCCACTCCCGACCATGATCTTCTTCTCACGTGAAAACGCACTGACCGTCATTCTGATACCCTCCAATTAATTCCCTTTGGCAGGAATGTTAATAGCTATAACGAGCCCGCATAAGGACTACCAGTGGCGTCCTTGAACGAGCTTTTGACGCCACGAGGGCGAAGGGAGTAGAATGAGGTTGTCTAGTACCTGCACTACTCCGTTCTCCCTCGTGGTGAGCGGCTTTTTTTATGCCAAATTTTTGTCTGCAGGCGCTGGGAAAAATGAAAACTTGCTCCTGATAGCGTGTTCGATTGCTTGCGCCTGATCATCCGTCACCATCAAGCGAACAATGATGGTTTTTACTGGATCATCGGGGAAACTCTCCTCAACAGATGTGTCCGCTCGAAAGCCTTGTTGGTATAAGAATTTCCAAACAGCGTCATTCGATACCCGAGCAAATTCGCCTTCAACTTGAAGCTCCAATTTATGCGGTGATGCAACCTGTTTCTGTTTTTCAATCATGATCAATGCCCTCCTGTCGGCTAATCTGAGCGGCCACCGCAAAAGCGTCCGCCTGTCCACGTTGATAACTTCTCTCCAGTTCCGATTGCTGAGTATCGCCGGTCAGCTTATCGGCACGGCGCTGGGCCAAAAAGGCCAATTTCTCCAAACGATGAGTATCCGACATGTTCTTCGTAATCATTCCAAGAACCCCCTAATCCACTCACTGTGCTGGCCACCAATCAGCAGGCCAATCACAATGACAGCAACAAACGCCCCAACCAAATGTGGCAGGCTAATCGTGATCAAATTTATTTGCCTCCTTAATTTCTTCCCTCGTGACGAATTCAAACGTTGGTTCTTCGCCGCGACCGGCCTGCCGACGCATCTTTGCCATCAATTTCAAATCGTGATGGTCCGCCTGAATGGTCAAGGCGCTGAGCGCGGTCTCAAGGCCAAACATCCGGCCCATTGCGGCGGCGCCTTTGTAGGTCCCGGTGAGCTTATAAAATTCCTTTTCCGCATCCTGGTGTTCCTTGAGTACATCCACATACGCTTGAAGTAACTGCTTATTCATAGCCAATCTCTCCTTCCTGTTTTAAGAACTTGTTGATGAAATACTGCTGGCCCTTGCCGGTAACCTTGGTCGTCTTGACAATCTCAACACGGCCATCTGAGTGGTTGATTGTGGTCTCTTTGACCTTGAACAGACCCGACTCTACTGAGCGCTGTGTTGGCTGGTTCCAACTGCTGCCATGACGGCCCGACAGATAACCATGGTGCCTGAGCCAACTGAATAGCCGGTTCTGGCCAATGTCTACGCCGTTTTGGCGCAGCAGTTTGGCCAACTCGCCAACTAAGATGGTCGTATGGCTGACTGCTACAGCATCGGCAAAGACAACCTTTGGGCGCTGTAGCTCTAGTTGCTCCGCCTGGCTGGCCGCCAGCTTCAACGCCTCCGCATAGGTGCCAGGAATTGTGAAGCCAGTGGTAATCTGAGTCTCCATCGAGTTGAAGGCGTCAATATATTTCAGTTTGAAGCTAAAGGCTTTCTGTCCGGTGAAGCCCATGGCCAGCAGTGTAAAGCCATCACGTGTCATGTAGTACACCCGGCGATGACGCCCATAACTATCAGGCTCATCCCCTAGCGAGAACATCTGCCCAAAATTGGGCACATCTTTTTGAAGGTTGTCGATGTCACGCAACACATGCCGATGATCCTTCTCAAAGGTCTCAGCGATGGTTAGGCTTGATGTCACTGCTTTGCGATCACGCATAATCACTAATCCGTTCGTAAAATCATCCCCTGTTCCATTGCTTCTTTCTTACATGAAGCTTCTAGCTCCTGCCGGTCTTGTGTTGACCACTTCTGCATGCCAATCACAGTTTCAAGCTCATCCATGACGTGGTTGTGCAACGTGTGCCAAAGCTCCCACGACGACCAATTCTCGTCACGCTGCGCTGCATCCTCGAATTCTTGGATGGTACGGTGCAGGTCGTACAACCGGAGTCGGTCTTCACTGCGTACATAGATTGTCATTTCCACCCTCCACGGTCGATTTGTTCTAAGTTATCCTCAAGCCACTGGGCCATTTTGGTTGCTCTAAACCGGTAGCCATCTCCGCGGCCCTTCGACCAGTGCAGTAGGGCGCCACACCGCTCAAGCTCCGCTCGCTTTGGCTTCAGGATGTTGTTTAGGAAGTCGGTTCTGCGGTAGCCATTCAATCTCTTCAAGCAGTCGTCGATTGACCAGCGACCGCCCAGTAGTGCAGTCTCGGCCTCTTGTCGGGCTGCCGCCAGCCGTTTGTCTAGGTCTTCCTGCCGTAAAACTATGATTGTGGCATCTGTGTCCTCAAGTACCTTTGCTTGTAACATGATTTTCATCCCCTTTCACTTTGCCTCCCCTCGGCGGATAATCGAGCTGAAAGGAGGTGATATCGATGAAACTTAACTTACTTGCGATGCAAGCACTCGACTACGGACTTACCGAAAACGACATCCCGCTCGTACCGTGGTACTCAGATGGCTATCAACTGTTCACAGCTAAATTCACAACTGATAAGCAGCAAGGCTACCAGCAAATTTGGCTGGCCAATTCGTCTCGTGAGGTCGCGGGCATGAGGGCACTTGATGCAGGGCACCTTCCCAACCTGTTCAGCCGCGCTGCCAGTTTGATCCGTGGTCTGCCAAGCTCCACCGGTCAAGAGTTAATGACACTTGTCCGCGACTCTCTCACCGAAGAAATGAGGGCAGAGACGGCTAATTCAGTGCCGGGAGCAAGATTTCCGATCTCTACTTTTGCGTTTGAGACGCGTTTTGAATCCGGTCTCGTTCTTCACGGAACTGAGTTGTCAAGCTCTGAATATGAGCTGGTTGGATTTGAGCAAAATTAGCGCTAAATCGTAGCGCAGCATAAGCATAATCAAGGCCCGCATATGCTTCCTCATATGTGAGGCCTTCTTTTGTCATGGCCTGCAGAATGGTTTCACCAAGTTCGCTGCCAAAGGTGTGGCGCGTAGCAAGCTGAGTTTCATCCATCGTAATATCCCGAAAATATCGTTTCTCCATGCTGATTCATCCCCTTTCGCTTTGCCTCCCCTCGGCGGATAATCGAACTGAAAGGAGGTGATTAAATGGGCGTTAAAATTAAAGGTGCAAAGGAACTTGAACGCAAACTAGAGCGGATGGCACAGAATGCCAAGGAACTCGAAGGAATGCGATCCGTCCCGTTCGACGAGCTTTTTACCAGATCATTCATGTCTCAAAACTCTAAGTCTCTAAGTATTGAGAGTTTTCTGGGCGACTTGGGAATTACCGATCAAGCTTCCCTTAGAGCATTTCCTGAGGATAAGCTCGACGAGAAGGTCAAAGCCGACACCAGTTTCAATAACTGGCAGGAAATGCTCAACGCAGCTAGCTCTGCGTATGTCAAGCGTCAGTTAGACTCGTAGTCAACTCAAAACTGCTGATTGCAGTGATTGTCTCCTGCAGCTGTTCGACCTGGGTAACGGCCAGATTGAGCAGCTCTTTTAGTTCTTCTACATTGGTGGTAAATGTTGCAATCTGGCTTTGTGCGCGTTGCTTCTCCATCTTTGTTCATCTCCCTTCGCTTACGTTTCGTGTACGGTTTTCCGTACAACGGGTGTAAAAAAATATGCCGCCAATTCCGCTGGCTTGAGATCAAGCAATAGGCTCAGTTGCTTGATCTCAGTCTGAGTAAACGCGGATTGGTTGTGAAGCTTCGTGTATAGCGTGGAGCGGCCTAGGTTCATCGCATCAGCAAGTGAAGAATAG
This sequence comes from Lacticaseibacillus salsurivasis, assembly GCF_036246225.1. NCBI lineage: Bacteria > Bacillati > Bacillota > Bacilli > Lactobacillales > Lactobacillaceae > Lacticaseibacillus > Lacticaseibacillus salsurivasis. Next base: position 117,717 of record NZ_BTTP01000001.1, on the reverse strand, counting down.
CTGTAGCCTTTTTGCTTAATCTGATCAAGCAGCTTCCTATAGTCATATTTGTCATTAGCAATCGTCAAATTATCGCCTCCAATGTGTTCGGTTTTCTGTACAAACACATCTTAGCGCCGTCTCGAATAGACTGTCAACACTTTTGTTCATATTTCTGAACTTTAATATTGACCACAACGATCACTTGGTAGATACTTATGGCAAAAGAGGTGTTCAGAATTATGGACAGTTTTGCAAACAGACTACGACAAGGAATGCAGGCTAGAAAGATGAACCAGGCCGAATTATCACGCCGTACAGGGATTGGCCGTAATTCCATTAGCGACTACCTGAAGGGCAAATACGATGCAAAGCAGGACTATGTATATAGGCTTGCAAAGGCTATGGACTTAAACGAAGCCTGGCTCATGGGATTTGACGATGTGAATATGGATAAGCCAAATATTGTTGGCATATTCAACAAGCTCACAGAGCATCGCCAGCAACGTGTTTATGACTTCGCCTCTGATCAGCTTCGTCAGCAGTCTGCTCATGAGAACGAGCTGAGCGACAATGTGGTCGATTTTCCCAATGAGCGCAGTGTTATCACCGGACGCTCAACTGCAGCTGGTGATCCAATCGACGGTGATACTCAAGATGCTGATGCGGTGTCCACCGTCGTTAAAATTGAAGATATCCCCCACGGCACCGATGAGATTGTCACAGTCGATGGCGACTCCATGCAGCCCGACTTCATGCGCGGCGACCAGATTTACATACACTGGCAGCCGACTATCGACTCTGGTGATCTGGCCATCGTCCGAGTCCGCGACGAAGGTGTTACGTTCAAGCAAATTATGCTCGATAAGCGCGGTCAGAAGATTGTGCTGCATTCAATCAACCCAGACTATCCTGATCGCCAGCTCGACTGTGATGAAGTTGAAGTGATTGGTAAGGTACTTGGGTAGCTTTTTCTGATGCCTTTTCAGATTTGTAATGTCCAAATCCTGATGACAATAAAAGCTGAACATTTTGGAGGAAACATCATGGGCATTTTTGATAAATTAACTGCTAACAACGGTCTTACACCTGAGGAAAAACAGGCACGTAAAGACGCAAAGGCACTACTCAAGACCCGGATAACTCACGAACAAGGAATTAAGTTTGAAGTTGGCCGTCAGCTAGTCGGCGCCAATGGAATATTCGGTGACAAGATGTACCAATTAGATGACCGAAGCATAATTTTCGATCTCGATGACCCAATTTTCTTCAAATTGATTTCAGTCGAATTTGCCGGAGCTCGTTATCACGAGGAAACTCAAGAGCAGGGACACTCCGACACTAATAGCAAAGGCAAGAAAAAGAGTCATGGCCTCGCCGGAGCTATTATCGGTACCGCCTTGGCCCCAGGCTTTGGCACCGTGGCCGGAGCGATTGTAGGTGGTAATTCCAAGAAGTCTAAAGAAAAAAGTACCTCTGACTCGAATTCAACCTCTAGCACTCGACAAATCGAAGATGACTCTCAGACAACCATCACATTGAAAAACATTGCAGATGGGGAAACTGTCGAAATTGTACTGACCACTAAAACAAAGGAATATCAGGAATTGCGTGCATTCAAGGTTGAGCCTGTAGCAGACGAAGTCGTTTCAAGAACCAATCAAGCCACAAATTCTGATGCTTCGACAGAGCCGATCCAAGCCGTAGATGATCCAATTGCAAAGCTTCGCGAATACAAATCACTTCTCGATGACGGCATCATTAGCCAAGATGAGTTCGACGCTAAGAAGAAAGAAATTCTTGGACTTTAATTAAACTAAAGGTCGCGGCAAGCTGAAGTTATCAACACACAGTGAACATTTCTTCTACATCTGGTGTTTTTTAATTTCGATATACTAGATGTTGATTTTCGATAAATATAGATTGACTCGCTAAATTTGATGCCGCATAATGTACCTAACAAATATGTGGCGGGTTTCCGTCGACTGAGCGAGTACATCTATGATGTGCCCGCTCTTTTATTTTTGGAGGAAAAATGTCAGACAAGCCTTTTAAAACAATTGATGAGCTAATTACCCTTTTAAATGATAAACGGCACCTAACGTTCCTTAGTGAGGAAACAGCAAAGTCAAATCTTCAGCGATATGGTTACTACGAAATTATTAATAGCTACAAAGACAATTTTATGGTCGATCCTTCAGACGACGATGCCGGATTCAAACCTGGTTCAACATTTGAACACATTTTCGAATTATTTTTGCTTGATCGAAAAATTTCGGACGCGGTGCTGTCTGGGTTGGCGGATTTTGAAATTACCCTCAAACAAGCAGTCGCATATGTTGTTTCTGAAAATATAGGATTTGAGCAAGCAATCTATACAAATCCAGATATTTACGAAATTGGTGAGCCACATAAAAAGAAAAAGAAAAACGGCCAACCTCTCATGGATCGCGATATTCTTGAAAGCAACTTTTACAACACAATTAATTCTAAAGAAGAACCATTTTGTCACTACCATTCCAAAGTTGGCAACGTTCCTCCTTGGATTATGGTCAAAAACTTTTCGCTCGGTTCCACAATCTATTGGTATCGGCTATTACCTAAAGAGATAAGATTGAAAATTCAATCGCTACTGATTGGACTCGATGAGGACGTTCTCATTGCTTCAGATAAATCGCTACTGATTAGTCAAGGCTTGGGCGACATGATGAGTCTATGTCTAGAGTATCGTAACTTATGTGCACACGGGGGGCGTGTTTATAACCACCGAAACAAGTGGAAACAGCTCACATATACTCCTTTCTTATATCAAAATCCCAACGCTAGAATACAGGTATCCAAAAATCAGTACTCAAATGGCGCTTTGACTAGCAGTATTGGCGCACTCATTCTTGCGCTTCGAAGGTTAGACAATCTGAACGCCTTTAAATCGATTTGCTCTTGGATTGACGTAAGGCTAGCTGACTATTTCAAAAAATTTCCTGAAGATAGAGACTATCTCATGGATTCAATGGAGATACGCGGCACCTCAATTGAAACATTGTTGGATGCAACGCAATAAAAAAGCGCCTGACCCACAGTCCTGGCAGACCGGTCAGACGCACAAACAAATGCTCAGGCGGAGTACGCCCTTTGCGTACTCTATTATAGCAGAATTGGAGGAAAATCATGGCATCAATCAGTAAAACAACGGACGGCAAATGGCGTGTGAGAGGCATCAAAGGCACGCGTGCTGATGGCACCCGCAAAGACGTGCGTAAGGTATTCGACAAGCGCCGTGAAGCGGTGACTTTTGCGGCCACCCTTGACCTTGACGATGGAACGCCAGAAGACACTCACGATATGACGCTGCCAGACTACTATGACAAATGGATAGAGGCATTCAAGATTGGCCGTCACTCGGCAGTCACCGATGAGTGGTACCGTGTGGTCGGTAGCTACATCAGAGAGTGGTTTGATAATAACCACCCTGGCCTGCTCATCGCTGATGTGGATAGAACGACCTACCAGGCGTTTCTGGACTGGCTAGGGTCAAATCCACGCGGCAAGCGCCAAGAGCCCCTCAGCCACTCCACAGTGGCCAGAGTCAACTCGTATATGCGAGCCGTGCTCAAGGACGCCATCGAAGACGGTTACACCAATAAGGACTTCACCCGCCGCGCCATCGTCGGCGGCACCGCCGAAAAGGATGAGTCAGAGAAATATGTCGACCTCAGTGAGTTCAAGAAGATGATCAAACTCGCCACCCAATGTGCCGACCTGGACCACATGAGCAACTACATCGCTGTCTTCATGGCGCTCACTGGTGCTCGTTTTGAAGAAGCCCTGGGCGTGACCTGGGACAATATAGATTTGGCGGCTGGCACTGTGGCCTTCACGCACTCGTGGCAATATAAGACGCGCAAACAGCACGACAACTTCGGGCCACTCAAGAACAAACAGTCTTACCGCACCATCCCAATCTCGAATAACCTGGTCGAGATATTGAGTAAGCTACGGATCGAACAGCAAACGGCCTTCATGGCTGACGGCTGGCGGGACGAAGATAACCTTGTCTTCCGTAATGCAGACCACCGCATCATCGGCAATGAGGCCATGAGCAAGACGGTCAAAGGTTTGTGTAAAGCCGTCGGCGCTAAGAACACAATCACCAGCCATGGCCTGCGCCACTCGCATGGATCCATGCTCATGTATGAGGGCGTGGAGCTTATGTCTATCTCTCGCCGTCTTGGTCATGCGAGCCTTGCCATCACCATGCGCGTCTACATGCACGAGATTGACGAACTCAAGCAAAAAGACGACAAGAAGACCATTAAAGCGCTAAATGCGCTCTAGCAAAATTATGCGATTGCGGTACCCCTTGCGCGCCAATGGATACAGCCTGCTAGGTGGCATTTTAGGTGGCACTTTTGGCCAAAGTCAGAGAAAAAACAGCCAAAGTGCCACCTCGATGCCACCTAAAACTTTTATCCCCACTTGAGTGTAAAACAAAAACGCCTATTTCTAGGCGTTTTGCTTGTCCCTATTTGTCCTAAATGAGCTATTTCTGCGCAGCCCGGGAGTCGAACCCGGATTTCGAGAACCGGAATCTCACGTGCGATCCATTACACTAACCGCGCAAGTACTCAATTATGATACGTGACTGCCTCTTAAAAAGCAAGGGGCAGAAGCGATTAATTGCGCAATGCGGCCAGAATGCACCGTTAGTTACCTGCCGGCTGCCGGGTCCCTTCAGCGATTTCGTTGAGCTTACGCAGGCGGTGGTTGATGCCGGATTTGGAGATTGGACCACTAGGCACCATGGTCCCCAGCTCCTTCAGCGATACATCAGGATGCGCCAGGCGCAGCTCGGCAATTTCCCGGAGCTTGGCGGGAAGGGTGTCGAACATGCCATGGTCATGCAAGTAATTGATATTTTCAATCTGCCGCTGGGCCGCATCAATGGTTTTGTTCATATTGGCGGTTTCGCAGTTCACGAGCCGGTTAACGGAATTGCGCATGTCGCGAACAATCCGCACATCCTCAAACTTCAGCATGGCATTGGTGGCGCCAATCACCTGCAGAAAATCGGCAATCTTTTCGGCTTCCTTCAGATACACGATCCAACCACTGCGGCGCTCGACGGTACGGGCATTCAGACCAAAATCATTCATCATCTTGAGCACGCCATCGTTATGGTCTTTGTACAGGGAATAGATTTCCAAATGGTAGCGCGAAGTTTCCGGACTATTCACCGAGCCGCCCGCCAAAAAGGCGCCCCGCAAGTAAGACCGTTCGCGCTGCGGCTCATTCAAGACTTTGGGAGACACCGCCGTGCGAATCGCCATGTCCGCGGGATCGAGAATGTCAAGATCCTGCAAAACCTCATTGACGCCTGAGACCAAGCGCACGATGTACTGATTATTCTTCTTAAGCTTCATCTTGCGCCGCACCACCAGCGCGGCTTCGCGATGATAGACCTGATCAATCAGCTTGTAAATCCGCCGCGCAATCGCCGGGTTTTCAGTTTGGACGTTCAGCACGAATTCATGGGCCTGAATGGCCAGTGAACCGTTCATGCGAATCAGCGCCGACAGCTCGGCTTTAGCATGCTCTGGATGCACCTCCAGCTGGGTTAATTCTTTTTTGACCGTACTGGCGTAACTGGCCATGTTCTCACCGCTTTCGTTTCTTCATCGTCCCCACCTGAAAAGCGAGGTTCAAAATTTCCGAGGCGACTTTATCGCCATCATGGAACACTCCGTGATCGCGCAATTTCAGGAAGTCAGCGGAAATCACGCGGCAACCCATGGCGCGCAAACCGGCGTAATCAGGCCGCACTGGGACGAGAATTTCGTTGTATTTTTGTTGATCAAGGTAATGACTCGGCACCGGCGCAATGTTGACCAGCACTGTGTCGACAAAATTAGCGCCAAGATGTGCGTTCAGCACCCGGACATGATCCGCATCGGTGAAGCGTTCAGTTTCCCCTTTTTGGGTCATGATGTTGACGACATAAATCACTTCGGCCTGGGTTTGCAGCACCGCTTGCCCGAGATTTTCAATCATCAAGTTCGGCAAGACACTGGTGAAGAGGCTCCCTGGCCCCATCACCACCACGTCGGCGGCCAAAATGGCTTGCACGACTTCATCCACCGCCTGCGGCTTCACTTCGCCATTGCTGTCAGTGACCCAGACGCGCTTGATATGTTTGCCAGCCGCCGTAATCTCCGCCTCACCGGCTAAAGTGGTGCCATCGGTAAATTCCGCGTTCAAGGTGAGCGGTCGGTCGCTGGCGGGATAGACATGACCATCGACTTTCATCATGGCAGACAAAGACTGCACCGCCTGAAAAATGCCGCCGCGCATTTCAGACAGCGCCGCAATAATCAGATTACCAATCGCATGCCCGGCAAAAAAGGCATCACTGGTGTCAAACCGGTATTGAAACACGCTTTTTTCCAGCTCGGGCAAATCCGACAACGCCACCAGGACATTGCGGATATCACCAGGCGGCACCACGTTGATATAGTTGCGAATCACGCCGCTGGATCCGCCGTCATCCGCCACGGTAACCACCGCGGTGACATCGGCATTTTGCTCGCGCAGGCTCTTTACAATCACAGGCAAGCCCGTGCCGCCGCCAATGACGACGACTTTCGGGCGCCGGCCGCGAATCACGCGAATGGTTTTGGTTTCCGTCATGGTCATGAGCGATTCACCGTCGCTTTCCGTTTATTGACATCCCGATGTGTGATATCCACTGGGTAGTCAGCCTTGAAGGCTTTGCCAATCCGCTCGGCGAAGGCCACGCTGCGATGCTGGCCGCCGGTGCAACCGATGGCGATCGTGACGGAGCTTTTACCTTCTTCTTGATATTGCGGCATAATGGACGCCAGCATACCATAGAATTTTTGATAAAAGTCTTCGGCCGCTTTGTTGTCCATCACGTAATCGTAAACATCCTGATCGCGGCCATCGCGATTGCGGAAAGCTTGCACGTAATAAGGATTAGGCAAGAAACGCACATCCATCACGATATCGGCGTCAATCGGCAGGCCATACTTGAAACCAAAGGACATCACTTCCAAGTGGAAGGTCGGATGGTTGGCCGATTTGAAGGTGACGAACAGTTTCTCCCGCAGCTGCCGCGGACTGAGATTGGTGGTATCAATCACCACTTGGGCACGATTACGCAGCTCGGTCAACAGCGCCCGCTCCTTGCGAATGCCATCCATCAAGCGGCCTTCTTGGGCCAAGGGGTGGCTGCGCCGCGTTTCCTTATAGCGGGAAACGAGCTCCGCGTCGGTGGCGTCCAAAAAGAGAATTTTGGTGGTAACAAACGCCGTATTGTCCAAGCTAGCCAGCATATCGTTGATTTGATCGTAAAAGGCATGACTCCGCAGGTCGATCACCAAGGCGATTTTGGTAATCTTGCCACTTTCCTTCACTAGTTCCCAAAACTTGGGCAGCAAAGCCGGGGGCATATTATCAACGCAAAAATAGCCAAGGTCTTCGAACGATTGCATGGCGACCGTCTTGCCAGCCCCAGACATCCCTGTGATCACAACGAGGTTCAATGATTCCGCCATCGTATCCCTTCTTTCTCGCTCTATTGTAACATGCCGGGCGTGTCATTGATACCAACCGTCATCAAGGCAGCAAAAAAGCCGCATCCTGAAGATACGACTTTCTCTGGTTATAACTGCCGTTTCACCGCGGCAACAAGCTTTTCATAGCCGGCATCATTGACATGCAAGCCATCTTTGAAAGCACTGGTATCAAGGTGCCCATTTTCGTCATACAAGGCGTCAAACATATCAATCATGTGGACGTAGGCATATGGGATGACGCGCTGGTACTCCGCAAAGACCATGCGCAGCGTGTCATTGCGTCTGAGCGTGGTGCCTTTGGCCATGTAACTTTGAATGGCTTCATCGCAAGGAATGCAGCTCAGCAAATTGATTCGGCAATCAGGTAGATTATTGTGAATGATCTCAATAATCTCCTTCACATTCAGGGCAATCTGCCGGGGACTGGTCATCGTGGTATTACCGAGGTCATTGGTCCCCACCATCAGAAACACGGTGCTGGGCCGGTATTTGAGCACCCCCTCATCGATAAAGTGGAGCAACATATCCGACGTAATGCCCGCAACGCCGCAGTTATAAGCATTTTTGTATTCGGGATAGAACCGTTTGAGATCCATGAATTGGGTCAAGGAATCCCCGAAGAACACCACCCCACCAGGCATCGCGTCCCGGTTGGCCATTGTGACTTCGTTCAGCCGCTCAATAATGTAATCGCGTAGCTGATAACGGTCCGTATCGTAAAGCATTTGTTCGCGCATAATTTTCCTTCTAACTATCCCGGTAATTATTGTTGATCAGCGAGTTGTTCTTCGGCTTGCTTCTCAGCCACTTTGTCATTGATCTTGACGAATGGCGCATAAATCAGCACCCCAGCGACTAAGATCAGCAGCTGAATGACCACGGCCCGCCAGTCGCCGGCCGTCGCCAGAAAGGCACTGATGCCAACTGGCGTGGTCCAAGGTACCAAGGTCACACATGGGTTCATCCAGCCGGCTACTGTTGCCGCCCAGCTGACGAAAACACCCAGCGCTGGGACAAAGATGAACGGGAAAATCAGGCTGATGTTGTAAACAATCGGGTAACCAAAAATGACTGGTTCGTTGATGTTAAAGATCCCAGGGGCAACAGACAAGCTCGCCACATTGCGGGAAACCTTGTTGCGGCTGAACAGGAAGGTTGCAATCAAGAGGCACAGCGTTGAACCGGAACCACCAATCAGGCCAAAGGAAGCGACTTGCGAAACGTTGATGATGTTAGGGATTGCTTTGCCAGCACTGTACGCGGCAATGTTCTGGGTAATGTTGATAATCAACAATGGCTCCAAGATGGAACTGTAAATAACTGAGTGGTGAATCCCAAACAGCCAAAGCAAGTTGCCCAGAGAATAGAGCAGCAGCACGCCCCAGATTGAGGTCCCAACATGACGCAGTGGTTCTTGAATGAAGGTGGTGATCAGGTTAATCAGGTTCATCCCGGCCAAGTTATTCAGCAAGGCGGAAACAATCGCCAAGCCCGACAGCACCAAAATGACCGGAATAAGGACATTAAATGAGTTCGAAACCGCCGGCGGAATGTTGTCGCCTAAGTTGATTTGCAGACGCTTCATGTGGGACACCCGGATAAAGATTTCGGTTGCCACCAAGCCCATGATGATCCCGGCAAACATCGCGCCGGTCCCTAGGTTGGTGTATGGCAGCACAGCGGAAATCGAAACTGCCTTTTTCGCCCCATCAGGAATAAGGGAAACCGTGTTCGGCATCATCAAAATCAAAGCCGCGATTGAAACCATCGCTGCCGCAATAGGGTTTTCAAAGCGCCGGTTCTTGGCCAAGCAGTAGCCAATCATGGCTGCAATCATGACGCCGGAAAAGTTCAGCGTCGCGTTGCTCAACAGTGTGCCCCAGTACTGGACTGACGTTAAAGTACTACCCTTGAAAATCCAGGTGAACACAGTGTTGTTCAACAAAGTCGCCAAGCCAGCCAAAATATACAGCGGCATAACAGTTGCAAACGCATCTCGCAATGAGCGCAGATGAATTTGATTGCCGAGCTTGGCCGCGAAAATCGCGAACCGATCGCCCAGTTTAGAGTTCTCCAAAGACATAATGCCATCTCCTCTTTGATAAGTGCATCGCGCAATTGGTCAACGCCAACTACCACGAAAGAATGAAGCGATTTCATCAACCGCCAAAGTCAGTATATATCAGAATTATTTCATGTCAATACTTCTATATTTTTCATGTATATACCTATACAAAAAAGCACCTGCGAGCAGGTGCCAGGTGCTAACGCTTCACGTCGATAAAAGTGTAAGTATGATGCGCACTATAAGGATGTTGATCAATCGACATTTCAAAGGGCTGCCCGTCATCCAAGTACACCGTCTGCTTCACTTGTAAAATCGGTTCATCCGGCTTGGAATGCAAGTATTGCTCATTGTATTGATCCGGCTTTTCAGCCGAGATCGAGCGATTGGCCCCACCAATCGTCAGCCCACAGGTTTCGTGGAGGTAGCGGTAAAATGAACCTTTGAACACTTCCGGCTTCAATTGCGGAAAAATGGCGGCGTTTAGAAATGTGTGCTCAAGCCCATATGGCTGGCCATCCACTAACCGCAACCGGCGAATTTCATAGACGGGCTGGTTTTCCTCGATCTCAAGCGCCTCCTGCACCTCCGCAGTGGGAAAGCCGATATCAAACAGAATCAGTTTACTTTCCACCGGCACCCCTAAGTCATTGCTCAGGCCGCCATAGGAACTCAGAGGCAATGAGTTGCGCTGCCGCACCACTTTGGGCCGCACGAAGGTCCCCACCCCGCGCTTCGGCAACACATAGCCATCAACAGTTAAAATATCCAGCGCTTTTTTAACGGTCATGCGGCTAACGCCCAGCTCTGCCGCCAGTTCCTCCTGCTTTGGAATCACACTGCCGGTTGGATAAACGCCATCCGTAATTCTTTTTTTGATGACGTTCACAATGTGCATGTACTTTGGCTCCACCTTGCCATCCCCCATAAGTCTTTGTTTTCGATAAGTCTATACTTGGAACTATAGGCTATCCTTGGAAGCGCTGCAAGTCCTGAGGCGACGCCAGCGTAATTTTGGGCTTTTTGGCCGCACAGGTAAAAAAAGACCCTTCACCGGATTGAAGGGTAAAGGGTCAGATTGATTTTCGTTATCGTTGCGAGCGGATTAGATCTGGCGCCGAGCAAAAGCCAGCAGAATCGCATTGAGTCCCAGCAGGAAGAAAGCTGTGGCCAGTAAGATGACCATCCCGACTGCCGCCACTACCGGCTGCATCAACAGTAGCACGCTGACGACCAGCGCAAAGATGTCCAGCACCAAGTTCAAGATGAACCAGCCGGTGCCAGCCGCGCGCATTTGCCCGGCATTAGCAAGGTTAGCGATACTATCAATCACGAACCAGATGGCGAACAGGTAAGCCAGCGTCAACGCCCCAGCTTGGAGATTGAACAGGAAGACCACGCCCAAGATCAAATCAAGGATCCCAGAAATCAACGTCAACCAAGCCAACTTCCCGGTGAACTCACGCAACTTGGCAAACGCCGCCAAGGTCGCAATCCCCCGGATAATGGCCACCAACGCGAACAGGAAAGTCAACGTGGCTAAAGTCGCCCCAGGGTGATGTAGAACCACTACCCCAGCCAAAATCAGGGCAATCCCTGTAATAAATTCGCCCCAGTCAAATCCAAAATGTGTCCGATTAAACATAAACCGCGCCTCTCTTTCTACCCCCATCATACCGGCTTCATCTACGTGGCACAAGAAAATTCAGTTTTGGCCAGCGCTGTCGCGGGTTGCGGTGGACGCTCAAGCGCCCCGCCTCCCAGTAAACCACGATTCAGCCCAAACAAAAACCGCCACTCAACAGTAGCGGTTCACAAGCTTATTTACGCTGAGCAGCCATGCGGGCCTTGTCCCGGGCCAGAATTGGCGCGAGGTATTGGCCAGTGTAGCTGTTCTTCACCTTGGCAATGTCTTCTGGTGTACCGGTGGCAATCACTTGACCGCCGCCATCGCCGCCTTCTGGGCCCAAATCAATCAGCCAATCGGCGGTTTTGATTACATCCAGGTTATGTTCAATCACCAACACGGTGTTACCTTCATCGACCAACCGTTGGAGCACCTCCAGCAACCGGCGAATATCATCAGTATGCAGGCCCGTAGTTGGCTCGTCGAGAATGTAGAAGTTGCGGCCGGTAGAAAGCTTTTGTAGTTCAGAGGCGAGCTTCATGCGCTGGGCTTCTCCCCCAGATAAGGTGGTGGCGCTTTGGCCCATTTGGACGTAGCCGAGGCCCACATCAACAATGGTTTGCAGTTTGCGTGCGATTTTAGGAATCGGGGCAAAGAACTTCACTGCTTCGTCCACGGTCATTTCTAGCACATCAGCAATGTTCTTACCTTTGTAGGTCACTTCGAGGGTTTCGGAGTTGTACCGCTTGCCATGGCAGACTTCGCAAGGCACATAGACATCCGGCAGGAAGTTCATTTCGATTTTGATAATCCCGTCGCCTTTACAGTTCTCACAGCGGCCGCCTTTGACGTTGAAGGAAAAACGGCCTTGGGTGTAACCGCGGAGCTTGGCTTCACCAGTTTGGGCAAACAAGGCGCGAATGTCGTTGAATACCCCAGTGTAAGTGGCCGGGTTACTGCGCGGCGTGCGGCCGATAGGGCTTTGGTCAATATCCACGAGCTTTTCGATGTTCTTCCAGCCCAACAGTTTGCTGTAAGCCCCAGGCTTTGCTGAGTTGCGGTACAACTTTTGAGCCAAGGCGCGCTTCAAAATCGAGTTGACCAAAGTGGATTTCCCGGAGCCGGAAACTCCAGTCACGCCGATGAACTTACCCAGCGGGAAGTCAACGTCAATGTGTTTCAGATTGTGGTCAGCCGCGCCTTCCAGACGCAAAATCTTGCCACTACCGGCGCGCCGCTCGGTCGGAACCGGAATAAACTTCTTGCCGGCGAGGTATTGGCCCGTCAGTGATTTGCTGGAGCGCATCACTTGCTTTGGGGTGCCGGCGGCCATAATGTGGCCCCCTTTATCCCCAGCGCCGGGGCCAACGTCAATCAGATAATCCGCCGCCAGCATGGTGTCCTCATCATGTTCAACCACGATCAACGTGTTGCCCAAATCACGCATTTTCTTCAGTGAAGCAATCAAGCGGTCGTTATCGCGTTGGTGCAAGCCGATGGAAGGTTCATCCAAAATGTACAGGACACCAGATAAGTTGGAGCCAATTTGGGTGGCCAAACGAATCCGCTGGGCTTCCCCACCGGACAGAGTGCCGGCCGCCCGACTCAGGGTCAGGTAATCCAGGCCGACGTTTTCCAAGAAGGTCAGACGATCGTTCACTTCTTTCAAAATGGGCTTGGCAATCACCACTTCGTTTTCGGACAGCTGAATTTGGCTAAAGAACGGCAAGGCATTTTTGATTGCCAAGTCAGAGGCTTCCGCAATGTCTTTGCCGGCGACTTTGACTGCCAGGGCTTGGCGGTTAAGGCGCTTGCCGTGGCACACTGGACAAACCAGCGCGGTCATGTACTGGCGCATCTGATCAGAGCCAAACGGTGTGTTATTGGAGCGGTAGCGACGCTCGATGTTTGGGAGCACGCCTTCGAATGGGGCCATCACATCGCGCACACCGCCGAAATCGGAATCAGCATGAAAGTGGAACTTCTTACCTTGACTGCCGTTCAGCACCAAGTCGCGCTGGCGGTCAGTCAACTTATTGAAGGGCTTGTCAATCGGCACTTTGAACGCCGTGCAGGCCTGTTCCAGCATCGTCGGATAGTAAGTGGAACTAGCCGTGTACCAAGGCGCAATCGCCCCTTCGGCAATGGTTTTGTCTGGGTCGGGCACCACCAAATCCACATCCACCGTCAGCTTTTCGCCTAATCCATCACATTCTGGGCAGGCTCCAAATGGCGCGTTGAAGGAAAACAGCCGTGGTTCCAACACCCCAATCGTAAAGCCGCACAGCGGGCAGGCAAAATGTTCTGAGAACACCAGCGGCTCGCCGCCAATCACATCAACGGTGGCATAGCCTTCAGATAGGCGCAGCGCTGCTTCAAAAGAATCGAACAAACGCGAGCGATTGTCAGCATCCCCTGCCTTGACGACAATGCGGTCGATCACAATGTCAATGTCGTGGTTCTTGTTTTTGTCCAATTCAACGTCGGCGCTGGCGTCCATAATCTCGCCATCCACCCGCATGCGCACATAACCTTCGCGGACAATCTTTTCCAGCACCTTCTTGTGGGCGCCTTTTTTCCGGCGCACCACTGGCGAAAGAATCTGAATCCGCGTTTTGTCCGGGAGCTGCTGAACTCGGTTGACCATTTGCTCGACGCTTTGGCTGGTGATCGGCGTCCCGTCATTCGGACAAATTGGCTTGCCAATCCGCGCCCACAGCAGGCGCAGGTAGTCATTGATTTCGGTGACCGTGCCCACAGTGGAACGGGGGTTTTTCGAGGTGGTTTTCTGATCAATGGAAATCGCCGGGCTCAAGCCGTCGATTGAATCCACATCAGGTTTATCCATTTGGCCAAGGAATTGGCGCGCATACGCCGATAGGCTTTCGACATAGCGGCGCTGGCCTTCTGCATACAGCGTATCAAAGGCCAAGCTGGACTTCCCGGAACCAGACAAACCGGTCATGACCACCAATTTATTTTTGGGAATGGTCAAATCGACATCTTTTAAGTTGTGCGCGCGGGCGCCGTGAATCACAATTTTATCGTTAGCCATAAATCCTCACTTTTCTGCTTCCAGTTCCAAAATCGTGTCGCGCAACGTGGCCGCCTGCTCGAAATCGAGCTTCTTGGCGGCTGCCTGCATTTGCGTTTGCAAATTGTTAATCAACTGCTGGCGCTCTTGCTTGGTCAGGTCATGCAGATCGACCTCGGCAAAGCTCTTGTTCTTATCATCATCGCCATTACCGCTGGTATCCACCGCGGTGATCGCTTCGCGAATGGGTTTGATGATAGTTTTCGGCGTGATGTGATGTTTCTTGTTGAACGCCATCTGGATGGTCCGCCGCCGCTTGGTTTCATTGATAGCGGCCTCCATCGAGTCGGTCATCTTATCGGCGTACATGATGACTTTCCCATGCGCATTCCGGCTAGCGCGGCCAATGGTTTGAATGAGCGACCGTTCCGCCCGCAGGAAGCCTTCCTTGTCAGCATCCAAAATCGCAATCAGGGACACTTCAGGGACATCGATTCCTTCCCGGAGCAAGTTGATACCGACCAGCACGTCATATTTGCCTAACCGCAAGTCGCGGATGATTTGGGTCCGTTCCAGCGTTTTGATATCTGAATGCAGATAGGCGACTTTAATGCCTTCTTCTTTCAGATAATCGGTCAAATCTTCAGCCATTTTCTTGGTCAAGGTCGTGACAAAGACGCGCTCGTTGCGTTCGATGCGCTTGTTAATTTCTGAAGTCAGGTCATCGATTTGGCCCATAATCGGCCGCACTTCGATTTCCGGATCCAGCAACCCAGTCGGCCGAATAATTTGTTCGGCGATATCGGCTTTTGGCACCCGGTCCAGTTCATACGGCCCTGGGGTAGCCGAAACGTAAAGGATTTGGTTGACGTGCTGCTCGAATTCGTTGAGCTTCAGTGGCCGGTTGTCCAACGCGCTCGGCAACCGGAAGCCATAATCAATCAACGTTTGCTTCCGGGCCCGGTCGCCGTTGTACATCGCCCGCACTTGCGGCATCGTGACATGGCTTTCGTCCACCATAATCATGAAATCCTTAGGGAAAAAGTCGAGTAGCGTGTACGGCGGCTTGCCTGCCGCGCGCCCTTCCATGTGCCGCGAATAGTTTTCAATGCCGTTGGTGTAACCCATTTCCCGCAGCATTTCGATATCGTAATTCGTCCGCTGCTCCAGCCGCTGCGCTTCCAGCAACTTACCTTGATCGCGCAGTTCTGCTAGCCGCTGCGTCAGCTCAGCGGCAATGCTTTGAATGCCTCGCTCCAGCGCGTCGTCTGAGGTCATAAAGTGCGTGGCCGGGAAAATGGAAACCTGTTCCCGTTCGCCGATGACTTCCCCGGTCAACGCGTCGACCTCGGTGATGCGATCGACTTCATCGCCAAAGAACTCCACGCGAATCGCGTGATCGTCGCGGCTGGCTGGGAAAATTTCCACCACATCGCCGCGCACCCGAAAGCGCCCGCGTTGAAAATCGATGTCATTGCGGTCAAATTGGATGTCCACCAGCTGCCGCAGCAAGGTGTTGCGGTCAATCTCCATGCCTTTGCGAATAGACAGCACATGGTCGCGGTACTCGGTTGGTGAGCCTAAGCCAAAGATTGAGGACACCGACGCCACCACAATCACATCATTACGCTCCAGCAAGGCACTGGTGGCACTGTGCCGGAGCTTATCAATTTCATCATTGATGGCGGAGTCTTTTTCAATATAGGTATCTGAACTCGGCACATAAGCTTCTGGTTGGTAGTAATCATAATAGGACACGAAATACTCTACCGCGTTGTGCGGGAAGAACTCTTTGAACTCCCCGTACAACTGGCCAGCCAGCGTCTTGTTATGTGACAAAATCAGGGTCGGCTTATTCAGGTTAGCAATCACATTGCTCATCGTGAACGTCTTCCCGGTCCCAGTCGCGCCTAACAGCACTTGTTCCTTTTCTCCAGCCAAAAAGCCCTGGGTCAGCTTTTCAATCGCTTCAGGCTGATCCCCCGCCGGCTTATACGGGGAGACCAAATCAAATTTTTTATCGGCAATGCGTTCAATCATGGCCGCAACCTCCTCACCTCAACGCGCAAAAAGCCGGAACCGAAATTCCGACTTTTTCATTGGACTAATTATAACATAGCGAACACACATTCGCCAATGTGTAAAACAGGCTGCGGAGGATGGCCGCTCTTAGCCGGACGGGTAGCCTAGCTAAAGGCATTGCCGGTGTACTTTGCCGGCGAGGCCTTTAGCGTAGCTATCCACTCCGGCGTTGGCCACCAGGAGCGCAACTACACGCTGCAGACAAGGGCACTCGCGACGCCCTACTGTTTCGCCATGACCGACCGCGTCAACTTGGCCAGCATATCCCGGTCGGCAAATTCTTCATTGAGCATATCCGGCAGAATCTGATCTAGGAAGTATTGTACCGACGGCCGATCTTCGTACGACATAATCACGCTTAAGCTTTCGGTGTAGATGTTAACGAAGACCCGTTCCGGGTTGCCTTTTTCAATTTCGCCAAAGGATTCATAAAGCAAATCCACCTTGTCGGCGATGCTCAAAATCTGGCCTTCCAAGGTATCGTCTTTGCCTTCCGAAAGGCGCCGGCGGTAGACATCCTGATAATCAGCCGGGATTTCGTTTTCGATGAAGTTCTCGGTCATGGTGTCCTCGACATCAGCCAGCATTTTGCGCAGCGTCGGCGTGGCGTATTTGACCGGGGTCTTGATATCGCCGATGAAACGCTCGGTGTAATCATGGTTTAAAGCTTTTTCGTAAAGCATCTGCCAGTTGATCTCATTGCCAGCGTGCTCTTCGATGTCACCCAGCAGTTGCGCGATTTCCGCGACCTTGAAGCTGTGCGCGGCCACGCTGTGTTCAGCATATTTGAAAAACCCTGGGGCCCGCCGCAAGGTTTCCAAATTGTTCAGGCCTTGAATAAATTGGTGCATTCCCATGATTAACATCCTCCTGTAAAGTTTCTAAAAGCTTACCACCGCGCAAAAAATCCGGCAAGCCACTTTGCGGCTCGCCGGATAGCTTATGCTTTAATTATGCGGTGCGAAAACCCGTCAACGCCGTTTCAAAGGCGGTCAGTTTCTGTTCGGCTTCGGTCTCGGTGGCAGCTGAGGTGCCAACATAGAACTTCACTTTTGGTTCGGTGCCAGAAGGCCGAATGGCAATCCAAGTGCCATCGGCCAAAATGTACTTCAGCACATCAGATACCGGCATTGTGATGGGACTGGTGCCTTCTGCCGTGGTAATGAGTTGCTTCTTGTAGTCTTCGGTGCGGACAATCTTCACGCCGGCAAAATCCGCTGGTTGTTCTTCCCGGAACTTGGTCATCAAAGCGGCCATTTCCGCTGGCCCTTCCAGCCCTGGGAAGTCAACGCCGACGGTCTTTTCGGCAAAGTAGCCGTACCGAGCATACAAGGCCTGAATGCCATCCCAGAGGGTTTGGCCTTTGGACTTGTAATAGGCGGCTACTTCCGCCAGTAACACAGTGGATTGAATGGCATCCTTGTCCCGGACGAATGGCTTGATCAGGTAGCCATAACTTTCTTCAAAGCCAAACAAGAATTCATGGCTTCCGGTTTCTTCGTATTGCTTGATTTGGTCACCAATGAACTTGAACCCGGTTTCCACGTTGATCATGGCCACGCCGTAATCCTTGGCAATCGCGGTGGCCAGTTCCGTCGACACAATCGACTTTACCACGGCCCCATTGGCGGGCAAGGTGCCAGCTTGTTTGCGGGCTTCCAGAATGTAGTGGAGCAACAGCGACGCAATTTGGTTCCCGGTCAACAGCTGGTAGCCATCTCCGGTCCACACTGCAGTGCCAAGGCGGTCAGCATCAGGATCCGTGGCAATCAACACGTCGGCATGACTAGCTTTGCCCATTTCGATTGCCAGGTCAAAGGTTTGCGGGAATTCCGGATTCGGGAACGGCGTGGTCGGGAATTCAGGGTCTGCTGTGGACTGCGGCAGTACCAGCTGGAAGTTTTGGAAGCCGGCGTTGCGCAGCACCATTTGAGCCGGAATGCGGCCAGTCCCATTGAGCGGCGAATAAATCAAACTCATATCCTTGCCGACGGTGTGCACCAAGTCTTGGTTGATGGTGACCGTGGCCACGGCTTGGTAGTAGGCTTCATCGACATCTTCGCCGATCAAGTGCATCAGGTTCTGGGCCCGCAAGGCATGCACATCAAGCGTCTGAATGGCAAACAAATCATCCACGCTCCGAACGTACTCGGTGATGCGGTCGGATTCTTCTGGTGGCATTTGGCCGCCATCTGGGCCGTAAATCTTGTAGCCGTTATACTGCTTCGGGTTGTGACTGGCCGTAATCATGATGCCGGCGTATGTTTTCAGATAGCGCACAGCAAATGACAGCTCCGGCGTGGGGCGCAAGCTGTCGAAAACATAGCTCACAATCCCATGCGCCCCCAAAACTGCCGCCGCCTCTTGGGCAAACTGCTGGCTTTGGTACCGCGAATCAAAAGAAATCGCCACCCCGGCTTGCTTTTGACTAGCATCCAAGGTATCCATAAACCGGGCTAAGCCTTCCGTGGCTTGCCGCACGGTGTAAATATTCATCCGGCCAATGCCGGCGCCAATGATGCCGCGCATGCCGGCAGTCCCAAAGGCCATCGGTACAGAAAACGCCGCTTCTTGCGTCTTCTCGTCATCCGCCATGGCGATGAGCTCGCGCTTGAGGTCAGCGTCCATCGTCGGTGCGTTCACCCATGCTTGATAATTTTCTTTATACCCCATTTGATTCACTCCTATCCTTTGTCCGGTGCCTATTGCAAGTTCATTGTACGCCGCGAAGTTATTTCTGGCATTCACCAGCCCTTGGCCAGCGCAAAAAAGCATCGGCATAACGGTTTCATTATTGCATATCAAAAGCGGGTTTCAACTCAAGGTGGCCAATTGTTACGCGATGTTAAACAATCGCGGCCACCAAAAAGGGGGCGTGACAAATGTCACACCCCCTATATTCATTTCGAAGGTTCCAGCAGAGTTACGCGCCAAAAGGCCGGAGCCGAGCAGCCAGCTACGCCATCCACAGAGTCCAAAGTTCGGACTTGGTGGATGGCTAGGCTACCTGTCGGCTCCAAAACCGCCTTTTGTCACAGCCCCCACATGTTACTTCGTTGCTGCCGTTAAAGTGGCATCTTGAAGACTTTGAATGTAGTTGAACGCACTTTGGCCCGCCTGGCCGCCTTCGCCCACCGCGGTTGCGATTTGGCGCAAGCCCTTGGCCCGCACATCACCAATAGCGAAAATGCCAGGCACGCGGGTTTCCATCAGATCATTAGTCGGAATCCAGCCGGCTTCATCAAGCACGCCGACGTTTTTGAAACTGTCAGTGAGCGGCTTGATGCCGACGTAAATGAAGGCGCCCGCCGCAGGAATGACATGCGTTTCGCCAGTCACTTTGTCCTTGTACTGAACGCCGGTGACTTTCTGGTCATCCCCGAGGATTTCCTGCACGTCTGCGTTCCAGACAAAGTGCATCTTGTCGTTGGCAAAGGCGCGCTGCTGGATAATCTGCTGGGCCCGCAGCTGGTCACGGCGGTGAATCACCGTGACTTTGGAAGCCAACCCGGCGAGGTAGAGGCCTTCTTCGACTGCCGAATCGCCGCCGCCAATCACCGCAACTTCTTGATCCTTGAAAAAGGCGCCATCGCAGACCGCGCAGTACGATACACCACGGCCACCGAATTCTTCCTCGCCAGGAATCCCCAGCTTCCGGTGCTCGGCACCAGTGGCAATGATTACCGCTTTGGCTTCAAATTCGCCTTCGTCGGTCACCACGCGCTTCACGGCCCCTTCATCGCGCAGGTCCGTCACGTTGCCATAAGCGTATTCAGCGCCAAATTGCGTGGCGCCATCATACATCTTCTGGCTCAGGTCTGGTCCCAAGATCGAAGAAAAGCCAGGATAGTTTTCCACTGCGGCAGTATTGTTCATCTGGCCGCCGTAAATCCCGCGATCCAGCATCAACACGGACAAATTGGCCCGTGAGGCGTACAACGCCGCGGTCATGCCACCAGGGCCAGCCCCGATTACGATCACATCATATTGTTTTGCCATGGGACGCACCTCTTTCCAATTCGCTTACCTTTCGTAAGTCAAATTATACTATACCTTGTTTGGGACGACTTGTAAAGTGACCCCAAAATCGGTTTCGGCTTTACCTTCACGCGCCATTAAATCCGTAATTACCGTCTTGATTGGCGCCCCTTGGTAAAGGACTTGATAAATCGCATTGGAAATCGGCATCTCGCATTGCTGCTGCTCTGCCAATTCATGCACGACTTTGGCCGTTGAGACCCCTTCGACCACCATGCCCATGTTGGCCAACACTTCAGGCAGCTTTTGACCTTGCCCCAAGGCATTGCCGGCTCGCCAGTTGCGGCTGTGGACACTGGTACAGGTAACAATCAAATCACCCACGCCAGACAGGCCGATGAAGGTCATCGGATTGGCACCCATTTTAACGCCCAACCGGGTGATTTCGGCCAAGCCCCGCGTCATCAGCGCCGCTTTGGTGTTATCGCCATAACCGAGGCCATGCAAGGCGCCAGCGCCGATGGCAATCACGTTTTTCAAGGCGGCCCCATACTCAACGCCAATCACGTCGGTGTTCGTATAAAGCCGGAAATAGTCGTTCATGAACAGCTGCTGCACTTTTTTTGCCACCGCCTCGTCGGCCGCCGCTGCGGTCAAAGTCGTGATGTCCCGCGTCGCCACGTCTTCGGCGTGACTCGGCCCGGAAATCACCACTGGACCCTGATAACGGCCTGCTGGGAGCACAGCCTCCAACACCTGCGAGACCCGCAACTTGGTGCCCAGCTCCAGCCCCTTCGCCGCATGGGCAATGATGGGCCGCTGCGTTTCATCCAAAAGCGCGCTAACCTGGGTGGCCACACTGCGAATGGCATTCGTCGGCACCACAAACAAAATCACTGTGGCGTCTTTCACAGCCGCCGCCAAATCGGCGGTGGCGTGCAGCGCTTCATGCAGTTTAAAATTCGGCAGATAGTGCTGGTTGGTGTGCTGCTCATTGATTTCAGGCACCTGGGCTGGCTTATGCGTCCACAAGGCCACGTCCAGCTGATTTTCCGTTAGCAGATTAGCCAGCACGGTGCCCCAGGAACCGGCCCCTAACACTCCGATTTTTTCGGTCAAAAGATCACTCCTATAAGTTGTTGATCGTATAGCCGTCCATGTACCACGGCAAGTCTGATTTACGCCGGCGCCAGATGAACAGCCCCAAAGCACCAACGAACAGCACAATGGACAACAGCTGCGACACTCGCAGCCCTGGTAACATATACAAACTATCGGTGCGCATGCCTTCGACGAAGAACCGGCCAAAACTGTACCACATCACATAGCTCAGCACGATTTCGCCGCGCTTGAACCAACCTTGATGATGGCGAACACTCATGATCAGCACAAAGCCGACGAGGTTCCACATCGATTCATACAGAAATGTCGGCTGGCGAAAGGCCCCGTTGATGTTCATCTGTTGAATGATGAATTCTGGCAAATGCAACCCGCGCAGATAGGCCAGCGTGGTTTTGGCGCCAAACGCTTCTTGGTTCATGAAGTTGCCCCAGCGGCCAATGCTTTGCGCAATCATCACGGTCGGCGCCGCAATATCCAGCACCAGCCAGGCTGGTAGCCATTTGATGCGGCAATAAATCAGGAACACAATCACGCTGGCAATCAGTGCACCGTAAATTGCAATCCCACCATTCCAAATCGCGATGATTTGATCAGGATGGGCAGCATAATACGGCCACTCAAAGGCCACATAATACAGCCGCGCCCCAATCAGCGCGAATGGCAGTGCCCAGAGCACCAAGTTGATGATATGGTCCTCGCCGATACCGCGCGCATTGGCTTCCCGGGTGGCGAGCCAAACTGCCAGCAGTACCCCGCAGGCAATAATCACCCCATACCAATGAATTTCTAAACCGCCTAGCTTCAGTGCAATTGGATTTAACGCCGCTAACATACTGTCCCTCTCAATCCGGAATCGTTACTTCGCCTTATCGGCTGCTTCATTTGATTTGATCAATTTGTTCAAATTGGCCTCAAACGTCTTGGTGGCATCATAGCCCATGGACTTGGCCCGGAAGTTCATCGCCGCCACTTCGATAATCGAAGCCAGGTTCCGGCCGACTTTAACCGGAATGGTAATCTTCGGCACATTGACATCGAAGATCTGCTGGCTCTGCTCACCAGAACCCAGCCGGTCAAACTGCTTATCCGGCGTCCAATTCTCCAGATGCACAATCAAGTCGAGGTTGGTGTGCGTCCGCACGGCGCCAGCGCCAAACAGATTCATGACATCGATGATGCCCAGCCCCCGAATTTCTAACAAGTGGGACAAAATCGCCGGCGCTTCCCCAACGATGGTTTGTTCATCTTTTTGGTAAACATCCACGCGGTCATCGGCAATCAGGCGGTGGCCCCGCTGAATCAACTCCAGCGCCGTTTCGGATTTACCGACGCCAGAATCCCCGGTAATCATGACCCCTAAGCCATACAAATCGACGAGCACCCCATGCATGCTTTGGCGTTCGGCAAGCTTTTCTTCCAAATAATCCGTCAGCAAACTCGACAGCCGTGTGGTGGGTAAATCAGAGCCCAGCACTGGCACCCGCACTGCCGCCGCGGCGGTTAGCATTTCTGGCAACGGCTCAATGCCCCGCGAAACCAGGAAAGCTGGCGTATCTTCCGCCGCCATGCGTTTGAAAATGACGAGTCGCTCCGGGGCGGACATATTGCGCGCAAAGGCGCTTTCCGTGCGACCAAACAATTGAATCCGTTCATGCGGATAGTAATTGAAATAACCCGTCAGCTCCAGGCCCGGCCGCGAAATATCGCTCACCACCACCTGGCGCTCCGGCAAATAATCCTCACCGCTATACACCTTCAACTTGATATCGGTCACCAATTGCTTCACGGAAACTTGATCTGCCATCAGGTCCACCCCGTCTTTCACATAGTTAAGCTAAGTTTATCATCACTGAAGGCAAGTGAACAGAGGAAGGCTGTGGAGCAGGCAGTGGAGGCGGGGGCACTTAGCGGGATGATTAGCCAAGGTCAGCGCATTGAAGCCGTTTTTTGGCTTCGAGGTGCTGGCCGCATCCGCTACCGCATGTCAGTCCGTACGCGCTATGCGCTACGGGCTGATCAAATCACTCCCGCGTTGGTGCGCGCAACGCACCTACAGGCCGTGAGGCAAGGCGTACTTAGCGGACGAGTAGCCTAGCTCCGAGTATTACCGGCTAAGACCGCCGGTAATACTCGGAGCGTTGCTAATCGCTCGTGTGTTGCCGACCTGACCGCAAGTAGGTTATGGCGGCAACGCACTTAGCAGGACGAATAGCTTTCTAACACGCCGCCTTCACGCAAGGGGTTGTGACATAACTCCACAAAAAGACGTCAACTGAGGAAAACCAAAAGAACCAAGACTAGAAATCTTCGTAATTTCCGAGTCTTGGTCCTTTTTTGAGGGGGGTATGTCACACTCTTTTTTGCACTATGGCCTTAGTTAAAACCGAGAATTATCGTGGCACTCGTGTGAAGCACATTAAAACCAACTAAGGCGATCACGCGCAAACGAGAAGGCTTATTTCAAGAACCTTAGTGTTTTATGCCTTCTAAATGCAATCAGAGGAGCTGTCACCACACACCCTCAGTACGAAACCAGTGCCTTGGACTTTCATGCGAGAAACTGAGCTGGCCCACCGAAAAATAGCTCTATTCCTTTAGTCTCGTTGAACTGGCGTGTCGGTTATCTTCTTGAACGGCTTGAATAATAGAACCAATTCCACACCGAGCAGAAAAACAGAAGTTACTAACAAACACCAGAACATATAGCTAAGCACATCACTAGTAAAAACATCACGGAGTGCGCCGTATGCAGAAGTGACCGTCATCTGAAGAGCAACAAGCAAAACATTCATCAGGCTATATAATAAAGTAAATTGCTCCAAGTTTTCTTGGCGTTTTTGGTAATGCAAAATCAACACTATAACCTGAACTGCTATTCCTATTACACCAATGACTTCTAAAGCGATTTTAATGAATGCCATTCTATTTTCACTCCCTGACCGTAAAATATCCATTGTTGCAAGCGCTACGTTTACTGAAGGCCCACTTGCAAGGGCAACTTTCTGGAGTGAACCATTTTTGATTCGAAAGAGGAAAGGCTCTGACACCAACTCAAGTTTTTCTGCCATCGTAACAAATTGAGGATCATTACGATATATATCAGTGTCAATATATCCCACTGTTTCGCCCGTATACTTTAAACTTGAAGCAAAGGCTCCCATGAACTGTTGGCAGTACGGGCAGGTGCTTCTACCAACATATACAACAGTGAAAGGTCTGCCTGATTTAGTCAGTGTAGTCATGACTTGATTAGGGGAAACTCGCACTAAGTTATGGCTTTGAACGAGACTATTCTCGGTTTTGCGGTAAGTCGAAATATTATTAACTTTCGGTGTTCTTTGAGGGGTAAACATAAGAAATGCAAGCGTAGCCAAGCTTATTAAAATCAAGAATAGTTTAAGGATTACACAACGCCGCGGTCGTTGCACTCATGCTCACCGTCTTTCTCCAGGGTTCCAGATTCCAGGGAGTCTTGAAAGCAAAAAGATAATGGCACATAAATTGATTGCGCATGCCGTCAGTATTTTCCCAATTTTAGCTGCTGGAAAACTTGGCTTTCAATAAGTTGAATGCCCTTGTAGCCAGCGCACCTTTAAGATTGCCATTCGAAATACTTTCAAACTGTGCTGACATTGTAACGCTTAAAGACACTTTACCGCTCCGGGTTATCCAAGATGCTGACTTAATTAAATCCGAGTATGAATATTCGTTCACTGATTTCGCCTCTACGTTAAGAGCTGGCGCAAAAAGCACCGATAACAAGCACATTAAACCAATAAGAGCACCCAAGACCACTTTTCTCATTACTATTCAGCTCCTTTTACCTTGCTTCAGTACGCGCCAATAACAACTTTTGAGACTGCGTTATACCACATGGGAAGTCTGAAAGTATTAGGATACGGTATAGCTTGAGTTAGGTTTGGCATGTGTGACAGATTTAAAGAAAATATCACACACATCCGATCGAAAGCATCACCATTGGTACGGCATATTCATGCCACTTTTATAGAGGCTTATCGTCATAAAATTGACTATTGGTATATCACCACCTTTCTGGCAGAAAATACCCCATTTTTAGATGAATTTCAAGTAATAGCACTGGCGATGAGAAAAGATTAACCCTAGAAAAAATACATTCGAATGAAGCCTTTCTCTATATTGTGTAACAATTAAGGTCTGGCCGAAGGTAGCCATTGGTGTTAAACGCTAAGGATCTAATAAGCAGCCGCATCATAAAACTACCAAAACACAGGAAATGCACCTCCTGTGTGTAACCGTTCTTGTCAGGACAGATCCCAATCGAACAATTCCGGAACTAGTCAGGCTGGGAGCAGAAGTGTCCTATCAGGGTGTAACTTGAAATTTTCACTTTCAATCAGCTAACCTAAAGGAGCATCGGGTTTAAAATCTGATGGGATTCATGATAATGGCAATGAACTTGGGAAAGGTGGCGAAGCGCCTATTCGCTTCATTGGCTTTCAATCAAACAAAAAGGACCAAGACTAGAAATCTTCGTGATTTCCGAGTCTTGGTCCTTTTTTGAGGGGTTATGTCACACTCCCCTTCCATTAATCTCGTCTCGGTTCCCCTAACGTGGCATTCACGACACTGACAATGATGGCCAAAATCATTTCGGCCCCAAAACCACTGAAGATGATGCCTGGCACCAAGTTCGCCATCAAGCTCACCATCAAGGCATTCAAGATCAAGAGTGATATGCCTAACGTCAGCAAGGTCAGCGGGAAGGTCAAGACCTTCAGGATTGGCCGCAAGAGCCCATTCAAGAGCCCCAGCACCACCGCGCCGGTTAACGCGGTTTGCCAATCTGCCACATACAGTTGCGCCGGAAATAGCTGGGAATAAACGATGAAAATCACCATCGTTAAACCAACTTTACGGATGAAACCCATTAGAAATCACTCCAGTCATCATGATGCTCATGATGCGCTGGCTTTTCTTCGTGCACATGATGGGCTTCTTTGCGTTGCCGCGGCATAAATTGTTGCCAATCTTGATGCCGCGCCGGCCGGTTGCTGCCGTTGCGACGGCGGAAGATCCACCAGACAATCAGGCCGATCACCACTGGCCAAAAAAGAATGTGAATCAACGCAACTCCGATAAACAGGCTCATGCCGATCACCAAGATCAACGCAATGCCCACCGCGATTAAAATGATGGGAAGTAATAGTAATGGCATGTTAGCCCTCCTTATTTCGTCAGCTCAGTGTCTTTCAGTTGCACATTACCACTGGAAACATTGAGTTTCAATTCGCCGCTGCCGGTGCCTGGGCGATCCAAGGTCAGATTTTTGACCTTATCATCCAACACCACGCCGCTCATGCGACTCTTCAAACTGCCAAAGCGGGTTTTGATTTCACCCTTGGCGGCCACGCTGGCAGGCAAAGCCAGTTTCAGATCACCGTTGACGCTTGAAGCCGTCAACTGGGTAAAGTCGCTGACCAAAGTGGCCCGCACCGTCCCATTAACGGTTTTCAGGTTCAGCACTTTGGCATTGCCTTTAACTTTGATATCGCCATTGACGGCATCCACCAGCAGATCGTGAATCTGGCCGCTGACATGGACACTGCCATTAACGCCTTCGGTTTCCAGCATCACGGCGTCTAAATCCGTGAACTGCAAGTCGCCATTGGTGCTCTTGGCGTAAAAGTCCTTACCGGTCAGGTGCGCGGCTTTCACGTTCCCGTTGAGCAGGCGCAGCGACACATGGTCGTAGCTGCGCGTTGGCAAGGTAATGATGAGGTCGGCTTGCACCCGCTTGTTCGGCACTTGGAAAATCAAATGATCATCCGTCACTTCGATGCGGCTGCGATCCAGAAAGGCCTGCAGCGGCTCGCCATCCATTTTACCAAATAACTTCACGTCGGCTTGAATGGTGATGTCGTCGCCGTCGCCTTGCAGCAGCTGCACATCCCCGTTGGCCACCTTGACATCAATGATGGAGGCTTGGCTATTCGGGTAAGTGAAGGTGTGACTGAACTTTTCTGTTGCCAAGCCTGGCACGCGGACGGTCACATCTTTCCAATCCACGTTGTCGAGGACATCGCTGAAGGTCTTCTTCATGAAAGAGCCCAGCTGGTTCGTGGCGTCATTCACAGTTTTGCCAATGTCATTCAGGGCACTCTTGGTTTGGTATTGCCAGTCATCAGGCAGGACATGGTCGGTAAAGCGCTGCTTGGTGAGCTGGCGCTTTTGCCGATTCAAATCACTGAGCTGGTTGCGCAGTTGTTCTTGTTGATCGGCCAACTGCACGAGTTCCTCGCCCAGTTGCTCGTTTTCACGCTTCAAGGCGCCGCGCTCTTGGTACTTATCCGCCGTTAACGTGTCCAAATCTTCCATTGTGTCGAGGACAATGATTTGTTCCTTGTTCGCCGCCACTTTGGCGCGGGTCTTTTTAATCTGCATCGTGGCCGCATCCAGGCTGCCAGCAGTTTCCGCAATCTGAGTATTCAAGGCGGTTAACGCTTCGTCTTCAGCTGAAGATTGCTGCTGCGGTTGCGCGGCTTCAGGCTGCGCGGTGGTTTTGTTATCAGTGGTTTGGGCCTTAGCCAAGTTTTCGAGCAAGACTAATGCTTCTTCACTGGTGATGATCCCTTGTTTGACTAAATCTAAAATCCGTTCACGTTCATTCATGAGATTACCTCCACGGTTTTGACTACTGCTCTGTAGTTATAGTATGAACGGTCCCGGGTAAAATGACATAGGGCCTAAGGTTGATTTTGACTTCGGGCCGAAGATGCGTAGCCGTCTGCCCCCCGCCAAAGAAAAAAGTCCAAGCCGGTATGTGGCTTGGACTAGATTATGAACGATAGCTTAAAAACCGTCCTCTTTGGCATTGGAATTCAATTCCAAGAGCTTGCCAGTTTTGAGGTACAAAATCCATTCGCAGATGTTGGTGACGTAATCGCCGATGCGCTCCAAATAGGACGACACCAACATGTAATCCATCGAGCCGACAATCGTGTCGGCATCGCGGGTCATTTCGTCGATGCAGCGCTGGTAGATATCCTTAGAAAAGGCGTTGATGCCATGATCTTCTTCGGCAATTTTGCGCGCCTTAAGCACATCTTCTTTGACGTAGGCATCCAGCACGGATTCCACCATTGTCTTCACTGCCGCTGCCATTTCCGCAATCACTTGCTCAATCGCGGGCACACGAGTTTCGCCTTTGACGCGAATGGTGGACTTGGCAATCGATACGGCATGGTCGCCCATGCGTTCCAAATCTGAGCTGGCCTTCATGACGGTCACAATCATGCGCAGGTCGGTGGTCACCGGTTGCTGCAAGGCAATCAGTTCAAAACAGCGCTTTTCCAAGTCGACTTCGCGCTTGTTGATGTGGTAATCATTGTCGATGACGGTGTGCGCCAAGGCTTTGTCATGGTTCACAAACGCCTTCACGGAATTAAAAATGGCTTCGTTGACCATCATGCCCATCTCGGAAAAACGAGCGTGCAAATCATTCAACTCGTCTTCAAATAGTCGCCGCATGTCGGACCTCCTTTGTCTGTTGACTTACCCAAACCGGCCGTTTAGGTAATCTTCCGTTTCTTTTTCTTTGGGATTCAAGAACATTTTCTTCGTATCATCGAATTCCACGACGCGGCCTTGCAGGAAAAAGGCCGTTTTGTCGGAAATGCGCGATGCCTGGTGCATGTTGTGGGTCACTAAGATAATTGTATACTGACTGCGCAATTCCAGCAGCATATTTTCGATTTGAGTACTGGAAATCGGATCCAGCGCCGAGGTCGGCTCATCCATCAGAATGACTTCGGGCCGCACTGCCAGCACCCGCGCAATGCACACGCGCTGCTGCTGACCACCAGATAAGGACAAGGCGCTTTCATGCAACTTGTCTTTAACTTCATCCCAGATAGCCGCCGCCTTCAAGCTGGTTTCCGCCGCCTCATCGAGCTGCGCGCGGTCCTTAATGCCGGCTAAGCGCAGGCCATACACCACGTTATCATATATCGAAAACGGGAACGGGTTAGGCTGTTGAAACACCATTCCCACCTGCTTGCGCAGCTGCACCACATCGGTATCCGGCGCGTAAATGTTTTTGCCTTCCAGTTCGATGTCGCCGGTAATTTTGACGTTAGGAATCAAATCGTTCATGCGATTCAAAATCCGCAGGTACGTGGACTTCCCGCAACCTGACGGGCCAATCATGGCGGTGATTTCATGCTCATTGAAAGCCAAATCAATGCCGGTTAAGGCCTCAAAGTCGCCATAAAATAAATGCACATCGCGACTGGTGATGACTTGTTTTTTCATCGCTGCCTCCTTGTTGAACCGGCTTAGCCAAAGTGACCTGATACATAATCTTCCGTGGCCTTAATCTTGGGCCGGGTGAAGATTTTGCGGGTTTCATCATATTCAATCGCGGTGCCGGAATAGAAAAATGCGGTGTAATCGCTAATCCGCGCCGCCTGCTGCATGTTGTGGGTCACGATAATGATGGTGTAATCATCTTTCAGCCGCAGCAGAGTTTCTTCAACCGTGGCGGTGGAAATCGGATCCAAGGCACTCGCCGGCTCGTCCAGCAGTAAAATATCCGGTTTCATGGCAATGGCTCGGGCGATGCACAGGCGCTGCTGCTGACCACCGGAAAGCGACAAACCACTTTGGTTGAGGTCGTCCTTCACCTGATCCCACAGTGCCGCCTGCTTGAGGCTGGTTTCCACCAGCTCATCCAAGACCGCCTTGCGCTTTTCGCCAAAGCGCCGTGGCGCAAAGGTGATGTTGTCGTAGATCGATTTAGCAAAGGGATTCGGACGTTGGAATACCATCCCAATGTGCTTGCGCATTTCATAGACGTCCACCGCATCGGAATTGATATCGAGGTCCCGGTACATAATCTGGCCGGTGACCTTAGTGCCTTCAATATTATCATTCATTCGATTCAGGGACCGCAGAAAAGTCGACTTCCCGGAGCCACTGGCGCCAATCAAAGCGGTGATCTTGTAGCGTTCAAATGGCAACGACACGCCATGAATCGCTTCTTTTTCGCCATAAAAGACTTTGAGATCCTTGGTGGCAATGGCAATTTCTTGGCCTTCATCAAAAGGCTTGAGATACGTATCGGTCAGCGAATAGTTTTGCATAAAATCCCTTCTTCCGCTACGATTCAGCGGTCATCTTGCGATACAAGCGATTACCCAGGAACCGGGCCAAGATGTTGAATAGCAGCACCGCTAAAATGAGTACGGCGCTGGCGCCAGCGGATACGGCGGCGGCATCAGGCTGAATGCCTTCAGAGTTAATTTTCCAAATATGGACGGCTAAGGTTTCGGCCGGCCGAATCGGATTCAGCGGACTCGCAATGTCGAACGGATTCCAGTCGCCGAAATTCAACGCCGGCGCACTTTGCCCGGCGGTGTAAATCAGCGCCGCGGCTTCACCGAAGACCCGGCCCGCCCCTAAAATCATCCCAGTGATAATGCCCGGTAGCGATTCAGGAATCACGACATGAATCACCGTTTCCCAGCGTGACAGCCCTAGCGCCAGCCCCGCTTCCCGCTGCGCAAAGCTCACTTGCCGCAGCGAGTCTTCCACGTTTCTGGTGAGCAAAGGCAAGTTGAACATCGTCAACGCCAAGGCACCTGAGAGAATCGAGAAGCCAAAGTTGAACTGCAGCACGAACACCAAGAATCCGAACAGCCCCACCACCACCGAAGGCAGCGAACTCAGGATTTCAATGGCCGTCCGCACGACATCCGTGATCCAGTTAGCCTTGGCGTATTCCGCCAAGTAAATGCCGGCGCCCAGCGCAATCGGCACGGAAATCAGCATGGACAAAACCAGCAGGTAAACCGAATTGAACAGCTGAATGCCAATCCCCCCGCCGGCTTCAAAGGCTTTGGCCGGTGAAGTGAGGAAATGCCAGGACACATGCGGCAAGCCTTGAATCAGGATGTAACCCAGCAGACTGGCCAGTAGCAGGACGATGATACCGGCAATGGCATACAAAATGCCTGTGGCCAGTTTGTCTTTTTGTTTGGCGTCCATCACTTCATCTCCCCTTTCTTCCCAATCCAGCGAATCAACAGGTTAAAGGCTAAGGACATGAGCAGCAGAAGTAGCGCCAAGGACCACAGCGCATTATTTTCCAGGGAGCCCATCACGGTATTACCAATACCTGATGTCAACACCGAGGTCAAGGTTGAGGCTGGGCTGATCAAGTTTTGCGGCAGCAAGGCGGCGTTACCAATGACCATTTGCACGGCCAGCGCTTCCCCAAAGGCCCGCGCCATGCCGAACACCACGCCGGTTAAAATACCTGGCATGGCGGCGCGCAGCACCACCTTGGAGATGGTTTGCCAGCGGGTACCGCCTAACGCCAGACTGGCTTCCCGGTAATGGCGCGGGACCGCACTTAAGGCATCCACCGTCATGGAGGTCACGGTTGGCAAAATCATGACGAACAGCACGAAGGTCCCGGCCAGGATCCCAAAGCCAGTGCCGCCAAACACATTGCGAATCAGCGGTACCACCACGGACAGGCCAATGAACCCATAAACGACACTGGGAATGCCGACCAGCAATTCAATCACGGGCTGAAGCACCCGTTTGCCGACTTGCGGGGAGATTTCCGTCATGAAAATCGCGGCCCCCACCGCAAACGGCGTGGCAACAATCGCTGACAAGAAAGTGACCCCAAAGGAGCCCACAATCATCGGCAAGGCGCCGACTTGCGGCGCCCCATGGGCATCTTTCACCGCTGGCGACCAGGTGGTTTTGCTCAGAAAGGACCAGAGATTGACTTTATTATCGAAAAACGTCGCCAAGCCCCGCGTGGCCACAAAGGAGAAAATCGCCACCACCACCAGCACAATGATGCTGATACAGGTGAAGCTGAGCCAGCGGCCGCGCCGTTCCAGCTTGGCGGCTTTGGAGCGATGGAGCATCGCTTCTTTGATTGGATCCATCTTAGTTGCCCCCTAGTTTAACGAGATTGCCGCGATAATCGCGTTCAACTTTCATTGCAGTCATGGGAATGTAGCCCATTTTGCTGACGAGTTTCTGTTGCATGGTAGTACTTTGGATGTAGGCCAAAAACTTCTTGGTCAAGCCAGTCGGCGCGCCTTTGGTATACATATGTTCATACGACCAAATGGGCCAAGCCCCAGTCGTGACATTCTGGTCGGTGGGCTTCACGCCGCTGAGGGCCAGTGGCCGCACCGTTTTGTCCACATAGGAGAACGCCACATAAGACACCGCCCCTGGCGTGCTGGCCACAATCGACCGCACCATCCCGGTGGAGTCTTGCTCCTGCGCCGCCATCGGTTGCCGGTCGCCGAGCACCCATTTTTCAAAGGTGGCCCGGGTGCCGGAGCCTTGCGCGCGGTTAACCACCACCACTGGCAAGTCCTTGCCGCCGACTTGCTTCCAGTTAGTGATTTCACCGGTGAACAGACGGCGCAGTTGCACTACCGTCAAATCAGACACGCCCACGGCTTTGTTAACAATCGGGGTAATGCCAACCACTGCCACGCGATGATCGACCAGCTTTTTGGCGTTGATGCCGGTTTTTTCTTCGGCGAACAGATCCGAATTGCCAATTTCCACCGCGCCTTCTTGAATCTGTGACAGGCCAGTGCCACTGCCGCCGCCTTGGACGTTGATGAAGACGCCTAAGTGATCGCTTTGATACTGCTCCGCCGCAGCTTCCACCAGCGGCTGCAAGGCACTGGAACCTACCGCGGTAATCGATTGGCTGTTACTTTGTTTTCCACACCCGACTAAGGCGAGTAAACCGGCCAACACAATAAAAATCAGTCGTTTTTTCACATCCAACCCTCCATTGACATAACAGAATTAATTGTAGCAATCACGTGTAAAACTAAAGGTCAATCCTTGTAAAAGGTGGGTAAATCGGCCAAGGGCAAGGACACAACGAAGGTGGTGCCCACCCCAAGTTGACTGGATAAAGAAACCTCCCCACCCAGTTGCAGAACCATATCATGCACGATTGCCAGCCCCAGGCCGGTCCCGCCATTGTGGCGGCTGCGGGCCTTGTCAACGCGATAGAAGCGTTCAAAAATCCGGGCCTGATCATTCTCGGCAATCCCGATGCCGGTATCAGCGACACTCAGCAGGAGGCTCTTATCGTCCGTGGTGGCAGTTACCGTGACCTTGCCTCCATTGCGATTATAGAACACCGCATTGTTGAGCAGGTTGCGCACGACTTGTGAGAACTTTACCGGCACTGTGGTCAGCGTCAAGTCATCGGGAATGATGGTTTCCAAGGTCAGGTTCTTTTCTTCAATTGGCTTGCGCAAGTTCACCAAGGCGGTTTGCACCACTTCGGCCACCTTCACCGCCGTGGCTTGCGCCTGCCCGGTATCAGGCCGCGACAAGGTCAAAATAT
The DNA here is from genome assembly GCF_036246225.1 of Lacticaseibacillus salsurivasis. Lineage (NCBI taxonomy): Bacteria > Bacillati > Bacillota > Bacilli > Lactobacillales > Lactobacillaceae > Lacticaseibacillus > Lacticaseibacillus salsurivasis. Next base: position 83,850 of record NZ_BTTP01000001.1, on the reverse strand, counting down.
CGGTAATCAATTGGGTCAAGCGCGTGCTTTCATCAAAAATGATCTGAAGGAACTGATTGAGCGTCGCCGGGTCATCCTTGGCGCCATTCAGTAGCGTTTCGGCAAAACCGCTGATCGCGGTCACTGGCGTCTTCAGCTCATGCGAGACATTGCCCACAAAGTCCAACTGCATCTGTTCAACTTGTCGCAGATAGGTCACGTCATACAGCATCACCAAAACTTCCAAATGATCGGTGCCACGGTTAAGGGCGATCACGCTGGCATCAACCGCTTTTTGGGTGTTGAGCATGGTGAGTTCTTTGTGGTGCGTTTTCTGATTGCGGTAGGTGTGCTCAATCATCCGCGCCAAGCGGTAAGTTTTGATGTCATCAAAATAATCATGCTTAACCGCCGCAATCTGGTGGCCGACCAGCGTGCCCATCGCTTGGTTGGCCAGTACCACCTGACGCTCATCATCTAGCAGCATGATGCCAAGCGGCAAGTGATCGATCAAGCGGTCAAAGGACGCTTGGCGAATGGCCACTTTATCGCGCAAGTGGCGCATTTCTTCGTCCATCGCGTCAATCTGTTTGCCCATGGCCATGAACGCCGAACCGGGCGTTAAAATAATCGGCTCTGGCACCCCACCGGCTTCGATGCGGGCCAAATTACTGGTCATTTTTTCAACGTGACCATTCCAATAGTGGAAGCGTTTGATCATCAACGTGGCAATGGCGAGCAGGCCGAGCACGCCGACCACAATCAGTGTCCAAGCAAAGGCCGGCGCTTCAGAGAACAAGGTGGCGCGCTGCTGCCAGACACCAATAAAGGTCGTGCCTTCCCGGGCGACATAGACCTGCTCGGCTTGGCCGTTGACCGTCAGCGTGGTGGTATGGCCAGCAATCGTGCGCTGCCGGTCCACCAGATCCTGCAGCAACGTACCGCGCCGATCAGTGGGTTTGCCTGTCAGCACCGTAAAAGTCACATGGTTGTCATTTGCCAGTGGTTGCACTTGCGCCGCCGCCCCGTCAAAATCGCGATACGTCTGATACAGCGCGCTTAAATGGTCCCCTTGCTGCTGATAAAGCGTCCGATCCATGCCGAACCAGAGTAGAAAAAAGCCTGCGACGAAAGTAATCCCCGTCCAGGCGAGCCGGCGCTTGAATCTGCTACTCATTAGGCGCCTCCATTTGGTAACCAAAGCCGCGGACCGTCTTGATGTAGTCCGGATGCTTTGGATCCACTTCAATTTTATCGCGTAAATGACTGACTTGAATATCCACCATCCGCGTTTCGGCGGGATACTCAAAACCCCAAACGCCGTTTAGCAGCGCATCACGGGAGAGGATTTTACCGACCCGTTGCGCAAAGAACACCAACAGTTCGAATTCTTTCGGCGTCAGCTGCAGGCGCTCGCCGTTTTTGGTCGCCTGATAATTATCGGGGTCAATCACCAACTCGCCAACGCTGAGAATTTTGGCTGGCGCCTTGGCGCTGGTTGGCGTCGGGGCTTGCACCCGGCGCTCAATGGCCTTGATGCGGGCCACGATTTCCCGCGGTGAGAACGGCTTGGTCACATAATCATCCGCGCCTAACTCCAGGCCCACAATTTTATCGGTTTCGCTATCCTTGGCGGTTAAAATCATGATTGGTGTTTTGTTGTCAGCCGCCCGAATTTTCTTGGTCACTTCCAACCCATCCAACCCTGGCAGCATCAAATCCAAAATGATAAAGTCAAAACTCTGCTGCAGCGCCAGGCTTAAGGCGGTATCGCCATCCCCGGCGGTGGTGACGGCATAGTGCTCTTTTTCCAGGTTGTATTGCAATAAGGTCACGATCGCTGGTTCATCATCGACAACAAGAATTTTCTTCATGCTTGCTCCTCCGCAAATGTGATCATTCCTAATTCATGTGGGGCCCCTTTGAAAATCGCGGTTTCGGCGAGACGTATCGCCCCATCTAATCGCATGACCTTCAGCCGGCAATAGGTCGGCTGGGTTTGAAGCGCCGCGTAGAGTTCGGCCTCATTGTGCACCGGCAGATGGTTGCAGGTCAAAATAATATCGCCGGCCTGCAGCGCCATTTTACTGGCCGGCGTGTCAGGTTGCACTGCCACCAGTCGCACGCCGGCACTGGTTTGGGATATCGCCGCTGCGCCAAGCTTGGTGGCGCGCCAGTTGCCAATCCCCACAATCACGCCCAGCACCGCCAGCATGGCCGCCGCCGAACCGGCAGCGGCGGGTCGCCAATAGGTCAGGCCGGCAATAATCAAAGCCAGCACACTGGCGCCTAAGTATTGCCAGCGCCACTGCAGCGTCGCGGCTTGCGGCAGCTGCCGCTTGGTCATCAGGGCCGCCCCAATCACCAGCGGTACGAACAGCAAAGCGAACTGGTGCGTCCCAGTCCCCAAGGTCGGCCACCAGCTCGGGGCGGCGAACCAAGCCCCAGGCACTGGCACCACCAGCGGCAACCAGTACCATTGACGATGCCGGTACACCGCGACTTTCGCGCCGCGCTTGCCAGCCACCACTTTGGGAATATCAATTGGCGGATTGAGCAAATGAAGCAGCAGCGCCGTGGCGGCCCAAATTCCCGCCACCAACACGGCAAACCCACCAACCCAAGCTCCTAACGCCAAATGAGCGCTAGGAATGAAAGCGACTAAACCGGCGATGGCAAAGAACCATGGCGAAAAACCAAACCACGATAGCAGCAGCGCGGCCACATTCAACCCCACCACTGTCAGCCACACCCACTTAGGCAGCATGGCCCCAGCCGCCAACAGCATCCCGTCGAGCACCAGGCTGACCGCGACGCCGCCAATTAACCCGGCCCATAGTCCAGTCCAATGGCGATCGATGCCAACGCCAAAAAGCCGTCGCTCTTGGCGAATACGCAGCACCCGGCCCCAGCCAGCTACCAGCGCGCCCACCCAAGTCACTGGGCTTAAGATGAATGAAAGCACAAGCTGTCCCATAGGTGCCCCTTTCCTGACTGGATTTACTGTAAGTATAGCATATCTGACGCGAACTCGAAGCGGGATGAATTAGGGCTAAGCAGGCATCGCAAAAGGGGCTGCGACGATTGTCACAGCCCCTTAGCATTGACCTTAACTGTTATAGCAGCACTGCGCGCCAAACAGGCAAACTCGCCTTTTGTTACAGCCCCTTAAATTTTCAGGAAGCGGCGCATGGAAACCACCGCACCTAACGCCCCGATGACCATCCCGATCACCGCCAAAGCGAGATCGATCCACACCAGAAATGGCATGTTGGGATACAACGAGAACCCATTAGCCGCCACGGTGAATGGTGCATTGCGCGTCACCAAGCCGTAACCAAAGTCAACAATCAGCATCGGTAGCACAGCCCCGAACAAGCCGGTCCAAGCGCCTTCCAGCAGAAATGGCCAGCGAATGTAGGCATTCGTCGCCCCGACCAGTCGCATGACGCCAATTTCAGTGCGTCGCGACAAGATGGTGATGCGGATGGTGTTGGAAATCAGGAACACGGCAACAAACAACAGCAAAATGGTAAAACCGAGCCCCCAGCGCTGAATGGTGGCCACAGTCTTAAAGAGCTGTTTGGCCTTAGCGCCACCATAAGTGGCTTCCGACACATGCTTGAGTTTGTCCGCCTTCTTGGCCACTTTGATTGTGTCCTTGGCGTCTTTCGTGTCGACCACGAACACGTTGTTCAGTGGGTTTTGATCGCCTTTGAAGGTCTGCCACTGCTTGCCGTAACTGCCAACGATGGTGTCCAGTTCTTGGCTGGCCGAGCGGAATTGCACGGACTTGACTTCGGCGAAGTCCTCCAGTTCCTTTTTCAAGGCTGCCTGTTGCTTCTTGGTGGTGCCTTTTTGAATGGAGACCCGCACCCGCACGTCATTTTCAACCTGGCTAGAAACCCGGTTAACATTGGCCAACAAGGCTAAGAAAATCCCCACCAACAGCAAGGTGACCGTCACGGCAGAAACCGCCGCCACTGACATCCAGCCATTGCGTTTCAGGCTCTTGAGGGAGTCTTTGAGGTGACGCATCATGACATCAGTCTTCATCGCTGTAACTCCCTCCTTCTTCGTCGCGGACCAGGCGGCCGCCGGCAATTTCTAGCAGGCGGTGCGGCCGGGCGTTGACCAGTTCGCGATTATGCGTCGCCATAATAATAGTGGTGCCATCGGCGTTGATGCGTTCCAAAATGTCCATGATGCCATCAGAGGTATCTGGATCAAGGTTCCCCGTCGGTTCATCGGCGATTACAACATCTGGGGCGTTAACAATGGCCCGGGCAATGGAAACCCGCTGCTGCTCCCCACCAGAAAGTTCACTCGGGAAGCGGCGCACTTTTTGTTCCAAGCCGACCAGCTTCAACACATGCAACACGCGCGGCTTAATGTCTTCGTCGCGGGCTTCGATGACTTCCATCGCGTAGGCAATGTTTTCGTAGACTGTCAGCCGCGGCAGCAACTTGAAGTCCTGAAACACAATGCCGATACCGCGCCGGAAATAAGGCACATCCTTATCTCTCATGGTACTGAAATCATACTTACCCACCTGGATGGTGCCGCTAGTCGGTACCAATTCATGGTAAAGCATTTTAATCAGCGTTGACTTCCCGGCACCACTGGGGCCGATGACATACAAAAACTCCCCGGGGTCCACCGTCAAGCTGAGGTCTTTAATCGCGATGACGCCGTTGGTATACTTTTTCATCACGTTTTTCATCTGAATCATGACTTCGCTCCTTTATTGAATCACTAGGCCGAGTATAGCAGACCAATAACACAGACTGATTGCAACCACGTTACAATTGCTTTCAGACTGGATTGGATTGGGCCAACTGCCACTGCAGGTAGGCATAGATGAACGGATTAAGGTCGCCATCCATCACGGCTTGGCCGTTGCCGGTTTCATAATTACTGCGGTGGTCTTTGACCATCGTATAGGGATGAAACACATACGATCGGATTTGGGAGCCAAATGCCACGTCTTGCTGCTGGCCTTTGATGGCCGCCGCCTCCTGGGCTTTTTTCTCTTGCTCGCGTTGATACAGCTTCGCCTTCAACATCGCCATCGCGGTGGCTTTGTTTTGGAACTGACTCCGCTGGGCCTGACTGGAAGTCACAATGCCGGTGGGAATATGAATCAACCGCACGGCGCTAGAGGTTTTGTTAATATGCTGCCCACCAGCCCCGCTGGAACGGAAGACTTCCATTTTGATGTCTTCCGGCCGCAGATCGACTTCGATGTTGTCATCCAGTTCCGGCATGACATCAACCGAGGCAAAGCTCGTATGCCGGCGACCTGCCGCGTCAAAGGGCGAAATCCGCACCAGGCGATGCACGCCTTTTTCGCTGCGCAGCATGCCATAGGCGTTGGCGCCATTGATCAGCAAGGTCACGCTCTTGATGCCGGCTTCATCCCCGGCTTGATAGTCGGCGACTTCGACGCTGTAGTCATTCTGGTCGGCCCAGCGCTCATACATCCGCGTCAGCATTGAACCCCAGTCTTGGGCTTCAGTGCCCCCAGCGCCTGGGTGAATTTCAACGATGGCGTTATTGTGATCATAAGGTTGGTTCAGCAGCAAGGTCATTTCGTAATGATCCAACTGTTCTTGCAACGTGGTAATTTGGGTCGTGACTTCCGTTTGCAGCTCAGCATCAGGCTCTTCCTGCAGTAGCTCAAAGGCTACTTCGATGTCTTCCAGTTGATTCTGCAAGTTCAGGAAGTTATCGTGCTTGCCTTTCAGCTGGTTGTTTTCGTCAATCAGCTGCTGGGCCTGCTCGGCGTGGTCCCAGAACCCGGGTTCCGCCATGCGGCCTTCGTTTTCAGCGATGCGTTCGTTCAAGGCATCGAGGTCAAAGCGACCCCCTAAAGTGATTAATTTTGGCCCGCATAGTGGCCAAGATGGTGCGCATTTCTGCAATTTCCATGTTTTGTGTGCTCCTTTTTTTGCCTCGTCTAGTGTACCATGCCGACAAAAATGGGACAAAACCATTTTGGTTTGCCCCATTCCCGATTCGCTATTAACGACGAATGTTTTGCCGAATCTGTGCCTTCATGAACAGGCGGGTCACGCCATCATCCATGTTCGCAATCATTTCTTCAAACATCCGGTACGCTTCTTCTTGGTATTCGACCAGTGGGTTCATTTGCCCATAACCCCGCAGGCCAACGGATTGGCGCAGTTGATCAAGCGCATCGATATGATCCGTCCACAGACTGTCAACCACCCGTAAAATAACAACTTTTTCAAACTCAAGCATTTGGTCTTTATCGCCGAGCTGGCTGAGCTTATCGGCGTAGTTGGCTTCCGCTAAGGCTTGGAGCTGCGCAATGATTTCGTCTGGCGTCTTGTTGTCCAAAGCCTCGCGCTTCAAGTCCTCATCGGTGACCATGTTGGTGGTGACATAATCGTAGATCTTGTCCAGATCCCAATCTTTCTTGTCGCCTTGGGTATGTGCCAAGACAATTCGGGTCACGCAACGATTGATCATGGCCATCAAGACTGACTTCAGGCTTTGGTCTTCGTTGATCACTTGCTGGCGCTGCTTATAAATGACTTCGCGCTGTTCCCGCATCACATCATCATATTGCAAGGTGTTCTTACGGGTATCGTAGTTGTTCCCTTCAACCCGCTTTTGCGCGGATTCAACGGAGCGGGAAATCATCCGGCTGCGAATCACTTGTTCATCGTCTTCCAACTTGAAGCGATCAAGCATCTGCTTGATGCGATCTGAGCCGAAGCGCTTCATCAAGTCATCTTCAAGGGACAGGTAGAACTGCGTCGAGCCCGGATCCCCTTGCCGGCCAGATCGGCCACGCAGCTGGTTATCAATCCGGCGGCTTTCATGGCGTTCGGTCCCGATAACGGCCAAGCCGCCCACTTCCTTGACGCCAGGGCCGAGCTTGATATCGGTCCCCCGCCCGGCCATGTTGGTCGCGATGGTGACGGCGCCGCGCTGGCCTGCATTCATGACGATTTCGGCTTCACGCGCATGGTTCTTCGCGTTCAAGACGCTGTGCGGAATACCTTCATCATCCAGTTGTTTGGACAGGCGTTCAGAAGATTCGATGGCCACGGTACCCACCAAAATTGGTTGGCCCTTTTCGTGCCGCGCCTTGATGTCGGCGGTCACGGCGTTGAACTTAGCATCCAGCGTTGGGTACAACACATCTGGTGAATCCACCCGGATGACCGGCTTGTTGGTCGGAATGGAAATAACTTCCATGTTGTAGATTTCGCGGAATTCTTCTTCTTCGGTTTTCGCCGTCCCGGTCATCCCGGCCAGCTTGTTGTACATCCGGAAGAAGTTCTGATAGGTGATGGTGGCCATGGTGGCATTTTCATCTTGAATCTCGACGCCTTCCTTGGCTTCAATCGCCTGGTGCAGGCCATCCGAGAAGCGGCGACCTTCCATGGCGCGCCCGGTGAACTGATCGACAATCAGCACTTCGTTTTCTGGCGACACCATGTAGTCGATATCCTTCAGCATGATGAAGTTAGCCCGCAGTGCCTGATCCAAGTGGTGAGTCAAGGCGGTGTTTTCGGTGTCATAGAGGTTCTTCAAGCCGAAGATTTTTTCGGCTTTGCGAATCCCGTTTTCGGTCAAAGACACGGTCTTGGTTGGCCAGTCGATCTTGTAGTCGTCTTCTTCTTTGAGCGTCTTGACGAAGCGATCCGCCCGGATGTAGAGCCCAGTGGACTTTTCGGCCCCGCCGGAAATAATCAATGGCGTCCGCGCTTCATCAATCAAGATGGAGTCAACTTCATCGACAATCGCGTAGTTCAGCGGCCGCTGGACCATTTGCTGCTTGTAGACCACCATGTTATCACGCAGGTAGTCAAACCCAAGTTCACTGTTGGTGGAATAAGTGATGTCGGCATCGTAAGCGGCGCGCTTTTCATCGGAACTTAAGTCGTGGGTATTGAGGCCCACACTCAAACCGAGCCAGTTATACAACTCGCCCATTTCAGTCGCGTCACGGCCACTCAAGTATTCGTTAACGGTAACCACATGCACCCCTTGGCCACCAAGGGCATTCAGGTACACAGGCATCGTCGCAGTCAGGGTTTTCCCTTCCCCGGTTTTCATTTCGGCAATGTTACCTTCATGCAAGGTAATCCCACCAATGATTTGCACGCGGAATGGGAACAGTCCCAGCACCCGCTTGGCGCCTTCACGGGCGACCGCAAAGGCTTCTGGCAGAATATCATCCAGCGTTTCGCCTTTTTCCAGACGTGCCTTGAGGGCCGGTGTTTTAGCTTGCAGCTGTTCGTCGCTTAACGCGGCATATTCATCTTCATAACTTTGGACTTGATCCGCGATTTTACCTAAGCGCGTCACTTCGCGCTTGTCGCTTTCAACCCATTTTTTTAAGACGTTAGGCATTGTTGATCCTCTCCTGTCATCAGTATGCGCATAATACTGACAGTATCTTATGTATTTTAGCATTGATGAAGCGGCTTTAACACCTCGTTAAAATAAAAAAACGCAAATCCTCACCGGATCTGCGCCATGTTTAATCAGCGATTGCTTTATTCGTCGGTTTCAATCAGCCCATAACGGCCATCCCGACGCTTATACACGATGCTGGTCCCATTGGTATCGGCATCTTCAAAGATAAAGAAGTTATGCCCAAGCATATCCATTTGCAAAATGGCTTCCTGCGAATCCATTGGCTTCAGTGATACCCGCTTGGTGCGGACCACTGTCAGGTTATCCTCTTCTTCCGCTGGCTCAGTTGGTGCTGGCGTGCCTTCTGGGGCCACGTCAATCGGGGCAAAGCCCTTTTCCCGCGACTTACGGTTGATCTTGGTCTTGTACTTGCGGACCTGCCGTTCCAGCTTGTCGGTGACTAAATCGACGCTGGCGTACAAATCAGGGCTAGTTTCTTCAGCACGCAAGGTCAGATAGGACAATGGAATTGTCACTTCGACCTTAGCGGTTTTATCAGGATACACCTTCAAGTTGACGTGCGCGGTCGCCTGAACTGAGCTCTCGAAGAACTTGTTGAGCTTGCTGATCCGCTTTTCGACATAACTGCGGATGGCATCAGTGACCTCGATGTTTTCGCCACGAACGTTGTATGTGAGCATAAAACTTCTCCCCTTTCATCCGTGCAAGTCGCTTGCACGTGGGTGATTGGGTCTATTAAAGCCCTTTCACCCTACACCCTTATTATAGCGAACTGCTGCCCTTGAAACAAATATAATCCGTTTATCTAATCAAGGTCCGCGCTGTAATCTTACCGGCATAGCCAGCCTCACGCAGCGCAGCTTGGGCATGATACAAGGTGCGGCCGGTGGTGTATAAATCATCTAATAAAATCACCTGCGGCGCCAACTTGGCCGGCAAATGCGCCGTGAAGCTTTGCGGCGTCTGCAGGCGGCCTTGGCGATCTTTTTGGGCTTGCGGCAGCGCGGTGTCGGCTTTCTCCAACCATAACGATAACTTCAAATGGCCAAACAGCCCAATCACCGGATCAAAGCCGCGCCGCGCATAATGCCCAGGTTCAGAAGGCAGTGGCACCAGTGCCGTACGCCGTGTGGGCAGCTGAAGTTGGTCAGCAAAGGCTTGATGCAACCGATAATCGCCTAATCCTTTGTACTGCTGAATAAAGGCCTTCATCGCAGGGGTATAGGCGAACCAGGCGCGGTTGTGCAGCAGTGTGTATCCTTGCCGCCGCCAAAGCTGGCAGTCGGCGCAAAGCTTTGGCGAGTGGGCGCGGCCGCAACCGGGGCAAGCCGAGGTTGCATCGATTGGTGTCATTTGAGCGAGACACTGGGGACACAGCCGACTCAGCGTGAGCGGTTTGAAACTAAGCAACTGGGCCAGCGACCAATCACTGCGCAAAGGCTGCTGGCATAGCAAACAGTTCATGACTGGCGCCGATTCATTTGTCGAATGGCATGAATCGCCTCAATTTGGGCCAACGTGACGTGCCGGGCTAAAAACCACACCGGATCATCCGGACTCGCCGCACTGCGACCAGCCCGGCCAGCCATCTGAATCAGACCACTGGCCGAAAATTGCGGGTCATCGGCGGCCACCACCAGCACCGCGCAGCGGGGAATGGTGACGCCGCGCTCCAAAATCGTGGTCGTCAGCAGCACCGTAAACTTACCTTGCCGAAAGGCCTGCACCACCGCCGCCCGGTCGGGATCGGCGGCATGCGCCGTGCGCACTGCCAGCCCGGCTTGCTGCAGGTGCGCCGCCAGCGGCTTGAGCCAGGCAATCCGGGGCACAAATACCAACACCCGGCGGTCAGCGGCTAGACCTTGCAACAACGCCAAATCCCGCTTACCCAGCTGTTTAGGCACCTGTTTGAGCGCCGTCAGCCGCTGCCGCGGCACCGGCAGCGGCGCACCATGAAACCGCCGCGGCAGAAACGCGACCGCCAGCTGCTGGCGTTTGACCGCTTGCTGCATCGGCCGGTCGGGCGTAGCGCTCAGAAAAATCGTTGACCCGCGGCGAGCCTGTTGCACCGCCGCCGCCAGCATCGGGGTTTGCGTATACGGAAAGGCGTCCACTTCATCCACCACCATGAGATCAAAATGCCGATAATACCGCAGTAGTTGGTGGGTGGTGGTCACCGTCAAATCCGCGGGGTTTTCTGGCCAGGCGCTGCCGCCAAATAGTACCGCTAGCGAAGCCCCGGCAAAGGCCTGCGCGAACCGCGGCGCCAATTCGCGCACCACATCCACCCGCGGTGAGGCAATGGCCACCCGCTGGCCCCGACTTAAATACGCTGCCACCACCGGAAATAACATTTCTGTTTTGCCGGCTCCGGTCACCGCCCAGAGCAAAAAATCCTTGCCTTGGTTGACCGCCGTTAACGCCGCCTGGGCGGCTTGGCTTTGGGCTGGCGTCAAAGAACCACCCCAGGTCATGGCACTGGGTTTGGCCGGTCCTGATGGCAGGCGCCAAAGCTTGGTCGTGGTCGTCACCCGCCCTAGCCCTACACAGGCGGTGCAATACCGCCGGCCATCCGGTAATGGCGCCAAGGCGCGCTGCTGACAGCGTTGGCAGCGCCCTGATTGAATGGCCATGATTGGCGTCAGCTGTGCTAAACTGGCCGTAGTGAGGCCCACTTTTGGCAATTCTTCATCCGTCAACTGAAAGCCTAACGGCAACATTTTTGCTCACCTCAAAAGGAGATTACGCAATGTCTGAGTATCGCACCATCAAAGCCGCTGGTCAGGCGGAACTGGTGATAAAAAAATCGCGGTTCATTTGCCAGGTGGGCCGCGTGCACACCGAAGCCGAGGCCCAAGCGTTTATCGCCGCGGTACGCAAACAAGAACCGAAAGCCACCCACCATGTCCCGGCCTATCAACTGGGCGATGACGATCACATTCAGCGCGCCACCGATGATGGTGAACCCGCAGGTACGGCAGGCGTCCCGATGCTTAAAACGCTCCAAGAAATGGGCCTGCACGATGTCGTTGCCGTCACCACCCGGTACTTCGGCGGGATCAAACTTGGCGCCGGCGGCCTGATTCGTGCCTACGCCAACAGCGTGGCGGCCGCGGTTCATCAAGTGGGCATCGTGAAGCGCGTCATGCTCCAAACCATGAGTCTGGCAGTCCCTTACCCCCAGCTCGATTCGCTCCAGCACTATCTCACCGCCAACGCAATTGCCATACTCAATAGCGATTACGGCGCAGCGGTCGCATTAACCATTGCGGTGCCAAAATCCGAAGCCGCCGCCGTGGCCACGGCCATCACCAACCAAACCGCCGGCAAAGTCAACATCACCTTTGGCCCGCTGCAAGCCAGTGAGGTCCCAGTCACCGAATAGAGCGCTAGCAACGCAAAAGAGACCATCAAACTCCAGGTTTGATGGCCTCTTTGTTGTTGCGCTTATTCAGGATCTTGTTTGGGATTGATAATCTCGGTTTCAGTTTGAATCGGTTGGTTTTTGGCCCGGAGCTTGAAGGCTTTCGCATTCATAATCTGATGCTTCGAGAAGGCCACGGTGCGCGGCACACTGATAAACAGTGGCACGACTTCTTCGACCACATTCGAGAATTCAAGGCCGTACCAGTTGGCCGGGCTGGTGGTGACATTTTGCAACCAGAGCCGACCGCCAATCAAGCGGCGCTGCCAGCCCGGAATATTTTCCGTCGCCATCAAATTCTGGGCTTGCTCGCGAATGATAACAAACTTGAAGTCCCCGACATTGCGGTTTTTAACCGTGGTGTACTTCGGCGTTTGCGGATCGATCACCTTGGCGTTAAGCAGGTCATTGATGATCTTGCGAATGTAAACATTGACATGCTGCGACATTCTGAAGCCCAAGTAAATCTGGACCGAAATCACGTTGCGGGTGTGGAGCATGTCGACGGTGTAGCGCATTTCCACCGGTTTGTCGGTTTCATTCACCGTCACGAACCAGTAAACCTTAGCGCGCTTGGGCCGTTTGTCCAAAATGGAGTACAGCGTGGAGCGCTTCAGCCGGTAGCCCGGCTTAACCTTGGTCATGTAGACCAAGTTCGTGGTGTAAGTCGGAATGGTGTCATCGGCAGCCAACGCCGTCAGCTGATCGAGGTAATCGGTCAGCACGACATATTCGCTTTCATCCTGGTAATGCTCGCGGACCTTGTTCCCAAAGTACCAGACCACCATCATCGCCAAAATCAGCAACATGATGAACAGCGTGATGTAGCCGCCATGCAGGAACTTCACCAGGCTGGCAATCAGGAAGACCGTTTCAATCAGGCCAAAGAACCCAGCCACCAACGCCGCCATCGCGCGCTTGATGTGCATCGCCAAGAATTCGTACAGCAACAAGGTCGTCATCAGCATGGTGACCGTGATGGCCAAACCATAAGCCGCTTCCATGGCTTTGGAAGTCCGGAAGAACCAAACCACGCTTAAGGTGACTAAACACAGGAACCAGTTCACAAAGGCGATATAAATCTGACTGCGTTCACTGGAGGGATGCTTGATGGCCATCCGCGGCAAGAACTTCAGCCCCACGGCTTCGTGCACCAGCGTGTAAGAGCCGGTAATCAAAGCCTGCGAGGCGATGATCGCCGCTGCCGTCGCCAGAATAATGGCGTATGGCCGCAGCCCAGTTCCCAGCATTTCATAAAACGGGTTCATGGTCGTCAGGTTAGCGTAAGCCGCATCTTGATAATGCGCAATCAGCCATGCCCCTTGGCCGAAGTAGTTCAGCATCAACATGACATAGACAAATGGCCAGGTGGCATAGATATTACCTTTACCGACATGGCCCATGTCGGAGTACAAGGCTTCCGCCCCAGTGGTGGCCAGGAAAATGCTGCCTAGCAAGAAAATGCCGACTTTATTTTCCGGGCTAAACAAGATCTTAATCGCATAAACCGGCGACAAAGCCTTCAAAATTTCTAGATGACCAGACATATGACTCAGGCCAGCCACCCCGAGGAACAAGAACCACAAGAACATGATCGGTCCAAAGGCGTTCCCAATCTTCGCGGTGCCAAAACGCTGAATCAAAAACAGCGCCAGTAGCACCCCAGTGGTGATCACCAGCACCACGGTTTGGTTATTGCTGAAAACAAAGCGGCCGAAGGTTTGACCCTTCAACCCTTCCAGCGCCGTGGTGACCGTCACAGCTGGTGTCAACGTACCGTCAGCCAGCAACGCTGCGCCGCCAATCAAAGCCGGAATGGCGAGCCAAGCGCCACGGCGGCGGACCAAGGCATACAGCGCAAAAATACCACCTTCACCATTGTTATCGGCCTGCATCGCCAGCACCACATACTTGATGGTGGTCAAAATCATCAGGGTCCAAAAAATCAGCGATACCGACCCAATAATATAATCAGGCGAAAGCGCCCCAACCGAGCCGGCATCAGCGATGATCGCGTTCATAACGTACAGCGGTGAAGTCCCAATATCGCCGTACACGATGCCCAAAGTAATCAACATGCCAAGCATGGTGGCTTTTTTCTTACGTGTCATTTTTCTCTCCTCAACCTCCACGCATTACCGCGGTGGAAGAAACTACTGTCAAGGAATCATAGCTCATTGCTGTGATTGCGTCAAACTGTCAAGGCTGCGGAGCTGGGCGCACTTAGCCCGACAGGTAGCCTAGCGTTAGGCATTACCGCTGGGCTTAGCGGCGAGGCCTAATGCGTAGCTAGCTGCTCGGGCGTTGCCCAGCGCAGCCCGACTACGCTTACAGCACTCAACTGTCGGCCGGGCAGGCCAGCTTCCGCAGGCAGGGGCTGGAACGTGGTGGCCAGCGCTTTGAGCCTCTGCGAGTCTCAAAGTCGCGGCTTGTTCTAAGCCAACAAGTTGGCTAAGAACAATTTCACCACTGAGCCCCTGCCTGCTCCAGCTGACCTGCCCTAGTTTGATCGTAAGATGCTTGATAGCGTCTCACTCACGAATTCCGTCTTGTTCAATATTAAGACCCAGATTACGCAACAGCCAAAACAGGTATCATGATGTGACGATAAGACTTGTGCGCCACTGTTGTTTAGCGGGTGCGGTCGAGGTAGCAGAGAGGCGCGGTGGTGCGGCAGCGAAACAGTCGGCACACGAGGAGACTGCGCAGCAGGCTGCTCCTGTGCTAACCGTGGGCAAAGGCGAGACAGCGTTGAGCGGCAGCGATGCTGGCTTGCTTTTGAGGCTGGAGACCGCTCTTTGGCTCCAGCCGACCCCGCAGCCGCACCACCGCGCCTCGGCGCTGCCTCAACCGGACCCAGCGGCCATCGAGACAAAACAAAAAAGCGCCAGGTTTCCCCAGCGCTTGTGATCACTTCGCGTATTCCACCGTCCGCTTCTCGCGGATGACAGTGACTTTGATGTGACCTGGATATTCGAGTTCTTTTTCGATGCGATTGCGAATGTCGCGCGCCAAGACGACGGATTGTTCATCCGACAAGGCCTCAGGCTGCACAATCACGCGCACTTCGCGACCAGCTTGAATCGCATAAGAATGATCGACACCGGTGAAACTGTTGGCAATTGACTCCAACTTCTCCAGGCGATGCAGATAATTCTCCAGCGATTCTGACCGGGCACCTGGCCGGGCAGCCGAAATGGCATCCGCTGCCGCCACTAAGACCGCAATCACACTGGTTGGTGCCACGTCGCCGTGATGCGAGGCAATCGTATTGATCACCACTTGCGGTTCTTTGTACTTGGTGGCTAATTCCACCCCAATTTCCACGTGGGAGCCGCCGACTTCACGGTCCTGCGCTTTCCCGATATCATGCAGTAATCCTGCGCGTCTCGCTAAATTGACATCTTCACCCAGCTCAGCGGCCATAATCCCAGCCAACTTCGCCACTTGAATCGAGTGATCCAACACATTTTGCCCATAACTGGTCCGAAAATGAAGGCGCCCTAAAATCTTGATCAGATCCGGATGCATGTTATGAATGCCCACATCAAAAATGGCTTGCTCCCCGACTTCACGAATGCGTTCGTCCATTTCCTTGCGCGCCTTGTCGACCATTTCTTCAATGCGGGCAGGGTGGATTCGGCCATCCTGAATCAGTTTTTCAAGCGCCATCCGCGCAATTTCACGCCGAATCGGGTCAAACCCTGACAGCACAACGGCTTCTGGGGTGTCATCGATAATCAAATCAATCCCCGTTAAGGTTTCCAAAGTCCGAATATTGCGCCCTTCACGGCCGATAATCCGGCCCTTCATGTCGTCATTCGGCAAAGTCACCGTCGTCACTGTGGTTTCGGCCACGACATCAGAGGCACTTCTTTGGATGGCATCAGCAATCAACGACTTGGCCGTGCGGTCAGCCGTTTCATGCGCTTCATCTTCACTTTCTTTAATCAACTTCGCCCGTTCATGGGCCAATTCTGCCTTGGTGGCAGTGAGGATTTGGTCCCGCGCTTGGTCTTTGGTTAAGCTGGCAATGCGTTCAAGTTCTGCTTGTTGTTTGGCAATGGTTGAAGTAATGTCTTGTTCTCGCTCGTCCAATTGTTGCTGCCGATCGTTGAGGTGCCCCTCGCGATCCGACAAGCTCTGTTCCTTCCGATCAAGGGTATCATCACGATGGTCCAAGGCCTCTTCCCGCTGCAAAACGCGGTGTTCTGACTGTTGGACTTCATGGCGCCGTTCCTTGAGTTCGTTTTCCACCTGCGTGCGATATTGATGGGATTCTTCTCTGGCCTCGACTAATTTTTCTTTTTTTAGCGTCTCGGCTGCTTTGTTAGCAGTCTCGATGATCCCGGCAGCACTATCGTGGGCTTGGTTCAAAGTATTCTGGTGGCTCCGTTTCTGAAGCCAGTTTCCGATCAACAATCCGAGCAATAAAGCGATGACTGCGAGGATTATCGAGATCAGCATTTCTGCGCTCATCTTTTCACCTCCGCATCATCAATTTCTTTCAAGATGCAAATTATATTTTTAAATATGACACAAGGTCGATTGTAGCGGTTTCGCGATTTACTGTCAATACAGGGCCAAGCCGCCAGCCCTACGCTAAAAGGGCTTTGACGCCGGTTTCAGCCAGCATCAAAGCCCTTTTCAGTTAGTTTGCTTGCAGCGTTTTCAATAGCCAAAACAACCCGGCTTTGACTGCCCGACCGCGAACGGCCGCCCGACTGCCAGGAAAATGAAACAGTTGGGCTTGAGCTTCCTGGCCGCGCCGGGCCAACCCAATCCACACGGTGCCGGCCGGCTGACCGTCATTGGGCCCCGGCCCGGCCACGCCGGTAAAGCTGACGGCGAGATCCGCTTCGGCTTTGGCCAACGCACCTGTCGCCATCGCCTTAGCAGTGGCTTCACTGACGGCCCCATCACGATTAATCGTGGCTTCATCGAGACCGAGAAAGGCGGCTTTGGTGTGATTTGAGTAGGTGACAAAGCCGCCTTTGAACCATTCAGACACACCGGGTACATCCGCCAGGGTCGCCTGGAAAGCGCCTGCGGTCAAACTCTCCGCGGCCGTGACTTGCTTATGCTGCTCAGCCAAGGCTTTCACCACGGCTTGCGGCAAGCTATTGTCGTCGCCATAACCGTAAAAGTATTGCCCGAGGCGGCTTTGAATTTCGGCTTCCAGGGGATCAAGCAAGGCCTTGGCTGCCGTTTCATCAGCCGCCTTGGCGGTCAGGCGCAAAGTGACTTCATAGGGTTTAATGTAAGTGGCTAAAGTGGGATTGGTTTGCCCTGCAATCAAATCCGCCAGCACCGTGGTGACTTTGGATTCACCGATGCCGAAGAACCGGAGCACGCGGCTTACCATCGTGGCATCGTGGCCTAGGGTTTTGAGCAGATACGGGACCAGCTGATCAAGCACCATGGGTTCGAATTCTTTCGGTGGGCCTGGCAGCAAGATATACTGTTTGCCCCGGCTGACGCTCACTGCACCGACTGCCAAGCCGACCCTGTTCGTCAGCACTGTGGCGCCGGCAGGATATTTAGCTTGGAGCAAATTGTTGGGCGTCATCGGTTGCTGCTGCTGGGCGGCATACGCCTTCAGTTTCGCCAAAGCCGGCGCATCATCCACCAGCGCCACGCCCAAATGCGCGGCTAAGGTTTGCTTGGACAGATCATCCGGGGTAGGTCCCAACCCGCCGATCAAGATAATGATCTCGGCGCGTTGTTCCGCCAAGGTGATGGCGGCGTCCAATCGGGCCTGGTTATCACCCACCACCTGCTGATTGAGGCTGTCGATGCCTAACTCCGCCAACTGGTTGGCCAAAAACGCGCCATTGGTATTGGTGATTTGCCCGAGTAAGATTTCCGTGCCGACTGCGATTAATTCTGCGTTCATTTTGCCACCTCGTATGGTCTTGATTGCATGAGAAAAGCGCAAGGGCAAAGGCCCTTGCGCCGTTGGTTATTGTCCAAATGAATCCGCAAAGACACTGCGATTTTTGTAAAAATATTCGACCCCGGAGTACACGGTGAAAATTACGGCCAGGTAGAACAGGATTTCACCCAAGCCGACCCCGAAAATGGCAGGAATACCAAAGTCATTCATGAACAGAAAGACAATCGCTAAATCCTGAGTCACGGTTTTGATTTTGCCAGGCCAAGCTGCGGCCAGGACCTCGCCGCCATTGGCTAACAGCAGCCGCAACCCGGTCACTGCCAGCTCCCGCCATAAAATAATGGCGACCCCCCAGGCTGGGATAATCCCAGCCGCAGTGAGGAAAATGAAAGCCGTCATCACCAGCAGCTTGTCGGCCAGGGGATCGGCAAACTTGCCGAAGTTGGTGACCAAGTGACGCGCCCGGGCAATTTTGCCATCGGCCAGGTCAGTGAGCGAAGCCGCCACAAAGATAATGGCTGCCACCAGATATGTGACACTGAGCTTCGCGCTTCCCAGCATGATGGTGCCTGCTGGCCAGCCCAATACCAGCAAAATCGTGAAGACTGGAATCAGGATAATCCGTAGCATCGTCAGTTTATTTGGTAAATTCACGCCTAATCCCCGCTTCCTGTGGTACTGCTATCAGCAAGCTTGAAGGTAATCGTCCGGACCACGCCGGTCGCGCCACTGATATCCACGGTCTTATCATTCAACTTGATGGTGGTGCCAGGCGTATTGCCGGAATGCACGGCAAAGCTCGTGACCCCATCTGGCAAATCAACGGTGTGATCTGAGCCACCTTGGAGCGTCCCTTGCCAAGTGATACTACCGTTGACGTACACGGCAATCCAAGCGGCGCCATCAGGAGCAGCAACGGTCAACTTATTGCCAGATTTAGGCAAGTTGGTGACTGTGGCCGTCTGCTGACTGGAGCTGACCGTGGTTACCGCAACGCTTTGTTCAGCCTTTTTACTGCTGGATGAAGCTTTCTTCTTGCTGGAAGAAGCCGCCTTTTTGCTCGAGCTGGTCTTCTCAGTCGAAGACTTCGCTGAGCTGCTGGCTTTCTTCGAGGAAACCGAAACGCTGGCGCTGTCGGTCGGTACGGTTTGCTTTGGCCCTTGCGAGGACTTCCACATCACAAAGTACACGCCAAACACAATAATCACCACGGCGACCACAATCATGATCGGCACAGCATGCTGGCGCAACTTGTTCACCGGGCTGGCGGCGCTACTGCGTTCACTGCGGGTCCGATTTTCAACTGATTGTTCAACATATTCCTGCGGCTGTGTGTCGGGAATATCCTGCTGAAATTGTGTGAGCAGCTCGTCGGCGTTCAGGCCAACGGTTTCCGCATATTGCTTAATGAAGGCCCGAACGTAAAAGTCACCTGGGAGCGCATCAAAATTGCCTTCTTCGATCGCGATCAAATAACGCTTTTGAATCTTCGTGATTTGTTGAAGGTCATCTAATGTATACCCTTTTTCAATTCGAGCAGTCCGCAGCTTTTGCCCAATTTCATCCATTTGTTTTCTTCACCCGCTATTAATTATTCGTCATTTTCAGTATAGCATGAAAATTACATCCCATGAATTAAGAAATTGTTGAGATGCTAACGCAGCCAACCCCCGGTCACATATAACGTTTGGCCGGTTAAATACATCGCTTCTGGCGCCAGCAAACTGGCCACATAGTAACTGATATCCTCTGGCTGCGCTAACCGCCCGGCGGGAATATCCGCCTGCACCGCCGCTAAAGCCTCTGGCGAGAAAAAGCGATTCATCTTCGTCGCGACCGCGCCTGGCGCCACCACATTCACCGTGATACCCAAGCTGGCCACTTCTTTGGCATAAGCCCGAGCAAACGCTGACTGAGCGCCTTTCACCGTGCTATAAGCGACTTCCATCGCACTACCACTGCCGCCATAGACGGAGCCAATAAACACGACCCGACCGTGGCCTGAGGCGGCCAGTTTGCCTTGGAGCTTGGTTAACAAGGCCATGGGCGTCAGCAAATGCACCTGCATCAGCTGCGCCATTTCCGGCACCGTGCTGCTCTCAAACAAGTGGTACGCCGTCGCGCCAGCCGCAAACACCACCGCATCCACCGCAAATAATTGCGCGGTGAGGGCATCTAAATGTGTCGGGTCGGTTAAATCATACCGCATCGGGATAAAGTCTTGCTTGGGATAAGCCTTCGCCAGCTCGTCGATAAGATCCGTGATCGGCGCCTCATGGTCATGATAATGCAGGTATAAGGACCAGCCTTGACTTGCCAGTCGGCGCGCACAAGCCTGACCGATATCGCCGCTGGCGCCCAGAATTAGCGCTGAACTCATGGCTCTACCTCCGGCCGAATGTGGAAGACCGACAACGCGTCAACGTCAAAGAACGTCGCCGCCGCGGCTTTTAAATCGGCCAACGTGATGGTGCGCATAATTTTGGCCACGTCAAAGTCATTCACCTGGTAAAAGCTTTGAGCGCTGAGCTGGTTAGCGGTTTGTTCCAGTGAATTCAAGGACATGTAATATTTACCCAAACTGGCCTGCTTGATGCGGTCGAACCGCTCCTGCGTCAGGCTCGGCTGCTCCGCGCCATTGGCAATCACTGCCGCCACGGCATCAGACAGTTTTGAGGGTTCATCCGTATCACCAGAAAAAAGCGCGTAGTTATACGTGCGGCCCGCGGTGAATTCAAAGTCAAACGAATCATCCACCCAGCCCCGATCATACCAATCCTGATAAAGCGGTGACGAGTCGCCAAATAACATTTCCAGCAGGAGTAAAATCGTCAGCTTGTAGCGCGTGCCGGCTTCATCATCAGGAATGTCCACCTGGCCTTTCAGCCCGACCGCACTTTTCGGCCGAATAACCGGCAAATCAGCGGCGCGATAAGGCAAAATTTCCGCCAGTGCGCCGTCAAAAGCCACGCCGCGCACAATTGGCGTCGCTGGCGCAAAGGTCTTGGCGGCTTGGTTGGCGCTGATCAACGCCATGATTTGCTCAGGATCAAAATGGCCCACCAAAGTCAGCGTCATGTTGCTTGGCTGATAGAACGTGCGATACGCCCGGTATAGTTTCTCCGGTGTAATGGCCGCAATCGAAGCCAAACTTCCGGTTACATCTTGGGCAATCGGATGGCCGGGATACAAGTTACCCAAAATGCCATAGTACAAAAGCCAGCCAGGATCATCTTGGTACATCTGGATCTCCTGGCCAATAATGCCTTGCTCTTTCGCCACAGTTTCGTCACTGAAATAAGGCGCCTGAACAAAATCCAAAAGCGTGGTGAGATTTTCCGCCACGGCATTCGCCGAGGAAAAGAGATACGCCGTATTGGTGGCGCCGGTAAAAGCATTGGCTGAAGCACCGGTTTGGCCGAACAAGGCAAAGGCATCGTGATCCTCTTTTTCGAACAGCTTGTGTTCCAGAAAATGGGCGATACCTTCCGGGTCCTGCACCATTTCACTGCTACCAGCCGGCTGATAGCGCACATCAATGCCGCCGTAATCAACGGCAAACATGGCATAGGTCTGATGATAAGCCGGCTTAGGCACCAACTGGACCCGCAAACCATTGGGCAAGGTTGCTTTGAGCAGGGTTTCCCCTACTTCGGGATACTCGAACTTCTCCAGCGCCATCACCCTTCCTCCTGTTCTTTCAGCAAATACACAGCCTGCAGGCGCCAAGTTTGCGCTGCCGCTTGCACTTCTGCTTTGGTCACCGCATCAATCGCCGCGGCATAAGCAGCAAAACCAGGTTGGTGGTTCACTGCTAAGGCATGCAGCAACTCTTGGCGGGCCAAAAAGCGTGGCGAGTCATAGGCCGCTTGCCGGCTATTGCGCAAGCCTTCCTTGATCCGGTCCAGCAAGTCGTCATCAAAGGCGCCAGTTTGCACCGCTTGCAGTTGCGCCGCAATCAGGGCCTGCACGCGCTTGGCGTTTTGGCCATCGATGCCAGATTGCACTACCATCATATTCCGAAACGGATCGAAAGCCGCGCTGGCATAGTACGCCAGGCTCGCTTTTTCCCGCACGTTGGTGAATAAAAGCGACAGCGGCGAGCCGCCAAACAAATCAGCCGCGACGACATTAGCAAAGTATTTACGCCCATACAAATCGGCATCCACATGGTAGGCCAAGTTCAACTTGGCTTGGTTGACATGCGCCGTTTGCGTTTTGGTGCGAACATTAGCGACGGGCTGGTCGACGGTGAGTTTCATCGGCGCCACTGCCCGCGGCGCAAAGCCCAGGGCAGAAGCCAGCGGCAAGACGTCTGCTTCTGTCACTTGGCCCAGCACCACAATTTCGATTTGGTCATGCGCCAGCATCTGTTGATAGGTTTGCATCAAGGATGCTGGCGTCACCGCCTCAAGCTGGGTAATGGTGCCAAAGCTCGGTGTCATTTGCGCCGGCCGACCCTCGAAATAGAGCCGCTGCGTCGCCATACTGGCCTGCAACTGGCGATCCTCATCCAAACTTCCTAGGTAAGCGGCGAGATTTTGCTGCTCCCGGGCAAAAACTTGGCCATCAAACTCGCCGTTCGCCAAAAGCGGGTGCATCAACACTTCCTTCAACAAGGCAAACCCCGACGCCAGTAACGGTGCTTGGGCCAGTTGGTCACTCACCAAATTCAAGGTCGCCGTCACGCGATGCATCTGGCCATCTTTGGCCACCCCGATACCGAAACTAGCGCCAAAGAGCTGCTCTAATGCCACCGACAACAAACTCTGGGTAGGATAAGCGGCACTGCTGGTTTCCAGCACCGAGGTCAATAACGTGCGGGCCGCATAAGTAGTGGCATCTGCCGGGGCGATAAAATGAATCGCCACCCGCGTGGTTTTGAACTGGGTGGTGGGCACCACATTTAGGTAAACCCCTTGCGTCAATTCCGTTCGCATAGTAACTCCTTTGTTAGTCGTGATCAGGTTCGTCAGGCTGGATAAAGACCTTGCGCGGCTTGCTGCCTTCGCTTGGCCCCACCACATGATTAGCAGCCAAATCGTCAATCAGCCGGGCCGCGCGGTTGTAGCCAATCCGAAAACGCCGCTGCAGTAGCGAGGTGGAAGCCCCTTGCTGTTCAATCACAAACGCTTTGGCTTCTTCATACAACTCATCTTCCGAATCGCCCTGGTCGGCTTTGTCAGAGGTTTCGCTCGGGGCCATATCTTCAACATATTCCGGCGCCACTTGGTCGGTGATAGCTTTCACCACGGCTTCCACATCAGCGGAAGGGATAAAGGCACCTTGAATCCGCATTGGCTTAGCCGCATCAATCGGAGCATACAGCATGTCGCCGCGGCCCAGCAATTTTTCCGCCCCGTTCATGTCCAAAATCGTGCGGGAATCGACCCCACTGGACACGGCAAACGCAATGCGGGACGGGAAGTTGGCTTTGATCAGGCCAGTGATAACATCAACCGAGGGGCGCTGGGTGGCAATGATGACATGAATACCAGCCGCCCGGGCCATTTGTCCGAGCCGCACCAAGGCGGTTTCGACTTCATTGCCAGCCACCATCATCAGGTCGCTTAATTCATCGACCACCACCACAATCAGTGGCATGTGCGGCAAATCCGGGTCTTGGGCGGTGGCCACTTTGCGATTGTACTCGCCGATATTGCGCACACCAGCGGCAGAAAAGCGCTCGTAGCGATTTTCCATTTCCTTCACGACTTTATTCAAAGCCGATGGCGCCTTTTTGGCTTCGGTGATGACTGGCGTCAACAAATGAGGCACGCCATCATACACCGACAGTTCCACTTTCTTCGGATCGATCAACATCATCCGCACGGCTTCGGGTTTAGTGGTCATGAGGAGGCTCGTGATGATGACATTGATCATCACCGACTTACCGGACCCGGTCGCCCCGGCAATCAGCAGATGCGGCATTTTTGTCAAGTCAAAGGTAATCACATGACCATCGACATCTTTACCCAGCGGAATCACCAGTGGCTTGCCAGGATGCGGCGGGGTGGCTTCCAGCACATCACGGTAACCCACCGTGGCGATTTGCTGATTCGGGACTTCAATCCCAATCACTGATTTGCCTGGAATCGGGGCCTCAATCCGGATATCTTTTGCCGCCAGGGCTAATGCTAGGTCATCAGAAAGATTCGTGATTTTGGACACTTTCACGCCTACTGCGGGTTCAATTTCATACTGTGTGATACTGGGGCCTAAATTGGCGGCCTTCACCGTCACGTCAACGCCAAAGCTCTTCAGCGTATCGCGCAACTTCGCACTGTTGGTCCGAATTTTGCTCATTTCTTTGGACTGATCCACCGCCGGAATGGCGGTCAGCAGTTGCATGCTAGGGAGATTATAATCTGATGTGCCATCCCCAGCGGCCAGCGGCGTTTCGTCTTTTTCCGCCGAATCATCCGCCAGCAGTTCGGTTTGTTCTATTTTAGGTTTAGGCACATTGATTTTGAACTCGTCGGCCTCAGCGCGAGGCGTCGGTAAGTCCTTCTCTGGGGCCGGCTGCGGCTCAGGTTCAGGCGCCGCGGTTGGTTGGGGTTTAGGTTTAGCCACCGTTTTCGGTTTAGCTGGCCGCTCAGCAAACTGCGCCTGCAAACTGCGTACGCCTTCAGCGAGCTTATTGCCTAGCCAGTGGGCCGCGGCAAAGACTTGCGCCGCTTTGACGCCAGCGAGAATACTCAAGCCCACCAACACGAGGAGCCAGAACAAAATCAACGCCCCAATATTGGCTAACAGCGGCGTCAGCACATTCACTAGCGCCCCACCAATCAGACCCCCGCCCACGCGATTGGAGGTGGTCATTAACGTGAAATCTTGTTGCAACAGGCGCCAAGTTGCCAGCAAAAAATGTGCATGCACATGCTGCGCGGTCATCGCCAAGCTGGACAAAATGCCCAAACCGCCAAGTGCTAGCACCCCACTGCCCCACAGTAGCCGCCCAGTTGGTCGCAGGGGTTTGCCCGCCACCAGCAGCCACGCGCCGTAAGCGATGAGTACCCCGGCCCCAATCAGATAGGCATCCCCAATCACCAAGCGGAAGCAGTTAGCAAAAAAGGTGCCAACAATGCCCAATCGGAAAAAGGCCAGCGCAGCCACAACAAAAATACCGCAGCCCACCCAATTGAGCGTGTGGTCATCAGGCCTTTTCCGTTTGGTGGCCGGCCGTCTCTTTTTACTGGTTTTTCGCGCTTGCGCCATAACTGCCTCCTTGAATCATTCACGCCCATTATACACGAGGGTTAACCGAACTAAAACCGCCGAAAGCCCTAGGCCCCCAAGAAAAAAGCGGCTTTGACAGCCGCCCATGAGGTTATTTGAGTTTATCATGCGGGTAAGTGTGACTGCGCTCCAGCCCGGCAAAGTTTTGCTGGCGCAAGGCTTCGTACACCACCAGCGCTGCACAGTTAGAGAGATTGAGGGCCCGCACCTTGTCGGTCATCGGAATGCGCACTGCCTTTTCGGGATTGGCCCGCATAAACGGCTCTGGCAGGCCAGTGGTTTCCTTCCCGAACATGAAATAGTGATCCACCGTGGGATTGCTTAAATCACGGTCGGAATAAGTCGTTTCCGCAAACTTGGACACGAGGTACAAATACCGCTGATCTGGCACCGTCTGCATGAAGTCCTCAAGCGATTCGTGGTACACGATTTGGACTGAAGCCCAATAATCAAGCCCGGCGCGCTTCAAATGCTTATCATCGACCGAAAAGCCCAAGGGTTTGATCAAATCCAGCACACTATCAGTGGCTGCCGCCGTGCGGGCAATATTGCCGGTGTTAGCCGGAATTAAAGGTTGATACAACACAAGGTGGTTCGTCATTTTACGCCTCCGCTAAAAACATTGTTTCTATCTTACCACACAAAAAAACGTACTGCCTCGGTGTCTGCACGGCGAGGCGGTACGTTAATAAAGTTTTTCATCGCTAACTTTTATCAATTTCCCAAAAGCAAGCCCTGATAAAAGCCAGAAATAAAAATGCTTGTCAATAATCTAACACTTTTGTTCAGGAAAAGCAATCGAATCTTTAGAAGTTGTTCACTTGTAATAGACGAACTGCCACATGAATGTGCGTCGGTGGCACTGCCAGCAAAGCCTCACGTTTGGCCGCTGGCGCCTGCCAGCTCAGCGGCGTCATGGCCATCACATCGGCAAACTGCGCTGGCGTCACCGGAAAGTCGTAGTTAAACAACTGACTCGTGGCCTGCGGATAGGTCGCCATGAAGCGGCTCAGCACGGCCTCATTGCTGTAGGTGGCTTTATCGGTGCCGGCATACAACCCGGTGCGCAATTCTTGGAGATACCCCGCTTCCGGAATGACCTTAAAGAGGCGGCCGCCGGATTGAAGCACCCGATCAAATTCCCGATAAGCGCCTGGCGAAAACAAATCCACCACGGCTGAAAAGCGGCTCGCCAGAAACGGCAAACGGGCCAAATCGGCCACACAGTACAACGCCGGGGTCGCCAAACTGCCAGCGAGATTAATTGCCGGCGCCGAAATATCAAAACCCACGGCCGGCGCTGCAGTCGCCAGAAACGCGGTTGGGGTGCCTTCCCCGCAACCAACATCAAGCACTAAATCTGCCGCAGTGAGCTGCGTTTTGATGGCCGTCAGAAACGGCTCAAAGAACCCCGCCTGGAGCACTCGGCGCCGCGCCGCCAGCATTGGCGCATCGTAT
The DNA here is from genome assembly GCF_036246225.1 of Lacticaseibacillus salsurivasis. Lineage (NCBI taxonomy): Bacteria > Bacillati > Bacillota > Bacilli > Lactobacillales > Lactobacillaceae > Lacticaseibacillus > Lacticaseibacillus salsurivasis. The sequence continues at coordinate 57,436 of NZ_BTTP01000001.1, read as the reverse complement.
TCCGTCGGCACTGGCTTGTTCAGAAAGTTCACCGTGCCTTTTTTGGCCAAATCGAAGCGATGGCCATGTTCGCAAACCAGACTCGTCGCCTCAATCTGCAGCGGCTGCTGACACACTGGACAAGCAAATAACGGTTCTAACGCTGCCATCGCCTGGGCTTTGGCTAATATTTTGCGCAACTGCTTCGTCTCCTCTGTATTCTGAGCGCGTTTTCCAGTACACTTAACCTATCACCTAAAGTGTTAAAGGAGGTTCACATGCTCTCGATTTATAAATACGATGATACCGTGGGAAAAATAAAGTCACAAGACAAAATCGAAGCCGGTGTGTGGATCAACGCTGTGGCGCCCACCGCGGCGGAATTGACCAAGTTGACCAAAAAAGCGCGCGTGCCGGAAGACTTTTTGCTCTATGGCCTTGATCCCGATGAAGGCGCCCGCTATGAATATGATGAAGATGTCGATGCTCACCTGCTGATTTTTGACATGCCGGTGGCCTCCATCAATGATAAAAAACGCGTCATCTACAAAACGGTGCCGCTGGCCATCATTATCACTGCCACCGCGTTGATTACCATTGACCGCGAACCCCAGCCTTTGCTGGCGCTGTTTGCGGAAGGTAAAGTGGCCAATTTTAACCCCAAGATGAAGAACAAAGCGGCACTGATCATGATGTACCGGGCCACGGCTGCTTACCTCACCTACCTGCGCGACATCAACAAAAATCGCGAAAATTTGGAAAACAAACTGCAATCTAACCTGCGCAACGAAGATCTTTATGCGTTAATGGGCGTGCAGCGAGGGTTGGTGTACTTCATGATGAGTCTGCGCACCGACCGCAACGTGCTGGAACAACTGCAGCGCAATAACCCGCTGCGGCTCAATGAAGATGATCAAGATTTGCTCGATGATATTTTGATTGAAAATCAGCAAGGGACTGAAATGGCCCAAATTTCGAATTCCATCATCAGTGAAACCTCGGATACGTACTCGTCCATCATCTCCAACAACATGAACGGGGTCATGAAGTTCTTGACCTCGTACTCGATTATCCTCACCATCCCCACTTTGGTTTTCTCCTTCTATGGCATGAACGTGGAGCTGCCACTGGCGGGGATGCATGTCAGCTGGATCATCACGATTATCATCTCCCTGATTATCGCGGTCCTGCTGGGCTACCAGTTCTGGAAAAAGAAGTATTTCTAACCCTTACCTGCCAGGTTGGCCTTGCCACCTGGTTTTTTTGTTGGCCAAAATCCTGCCCCCTGTGCTTTCGACACTGTATTTTTGTGTAACGTTCGATACGTCACGAACATTATTCTGACATTATCCGAAAAAATTTGACATTTCCGGACAATGTTTGTATATTAGCGCGTGGTGGCCTGCAACCCTAACGAAAATTCACTGCAGGCGAAAGGACGATCAACATGGAAATTTTCGATTATGAAGACATTCAACTGATTCCCAACAAATGCGTGGTGCGCTCCCGCAAGGAAGTTGACACCAGCGTTGAGTTTGGCGGCCGCACCTTCAAGCTGCCGGTTGTCCCCGCCAATATGCAAACCATTATCGACGCTCCCCTGGCGAAGTGGTTGGCAGCACATGATTACTTTTACGTCATGCACCGGTTCAACCCAGAAACGCGGATGCAGTTTATTCAAGACATGCATGCTGCTAACTTATTTGCCTCGATTTCAGTCGGCGTCAAAGCCGAAGAATTCTCCTTCATCAAAGAACTCGCCGGCGCTGAACTCGTGCCAGAATACATCACCATCGACATTGCCCACGGCCATGCCGACATTGTGATGGACATGATTCGCCACATCAAAAAATACCTGCCCGATAGCTTTGTGATTGCCGGAAATGTCGGCACCCCCCAAGGCGTTCGCGACCTCGAAAACGCCGGCGCTGACGCCACGAAAGTCGGCATCGGCCCCGGCAAGGTCTGCATCACCAAAATCAAAACCGGGTTCGGCACCGGCGGCTGGCAACTCGCCGCCTTACGCTGGTGTGCCAAAGCCGCCCGTAAGCCCATCATCACCGACGGCGGCATCCGCACCAACGGCGACATCGCTAAGTCGATTCGCTTTGGCGCCACCATGTGCATGATTGGCTCGCTGTTTGCTGGCCATGAAGAAACCCCCGGCAAGCACGTCATCAAAGACGGCAAAGAATACCAAGAATACTTCGGCTCCGCCTCGGAATACCAAAAAGGCGCCAAACACAACGTCGAAGGCAAAAAGATCCTCCTGCCCGTTAAAGGTTCCATTAAAGACACCCTCACTGAAATGCAAGAAGATCTGCAATCTGCCGTCTCGTACGCCGGCGGTCGCGACCTCAAAGCCTTAACTACCGTTGATTACGTCATCGTCAAGAACTCCATTTTTAACGGCGACCAATACTAAGCCCCGAAAGGACCGGCAATTCGGTCCTTTTTGCTTGCCTTAGGCGCCGGTAACCCGCAATCTTCACAGGCAAAGCTACTGCCGATACTTAACTGCGACCACTGCCGTTGCGAACAAGCTGGCCAAAACCAAAATTAACGTCAGCGTGAGTGAAATCCAGCCAACTACCCCTAGGAGCATCGCAATTGCGGTCAAGCTAGCAAATAGCCACCCCCACCCAGTCCGACCCCAGAATTTCTTTGTCATGGCATGCCTCCTCCCAAATGATTTGGCAACAATATAAGCCACAATCGCAGGAGATACAATCAATCAGCATAGAGAGTCGAGGCGACACCCAAGGTCACCACTACCCCAGGGCCGGTCAGTCGCAGCCGGCAGGGGCTCAGGGGTGAAATTGTTCTTAGCCAACTTGTTGGCTTAGAACAAGCCGCGACTTCGAGACTCGCAGCGCGAGGCTCAAAGCGCTGGCCACCCCGTTCCAGCCCCTGCCGGCGGAGGCTGACCGGCCCGGCGGTTAACGCAAGCATAGTTGCACTCGCTGTGGGGCTAAGTGCGCCCAGCTCCACAGCCTGTCCTAACGGGAGCGTTTTCTGGTATAATGCAGGAGATCGCGCTATTGCGCAAAGGAGGCAACATTGATGAAGGAAACAGTATTACTCGGTGGCTATACCCGGCATGAAGGCCAAGGCATCTACCGCGCCGACTTCGATTCAGATACTGGGGCGATGAGCACCCCGGAACCTTATATCACGTCCTTAGGCTCACCCACTTACATGGCCGTCTCCAACGCCGGCATTGCTTATGCCGTGGATGCAGCTGACGGCAAAGGCGGCGTGGCTGCCATCGACTTGAACCAAAACCCGCCTGTTTTGTTGAATACGGTGTTAGAACCTGGCACGTCGCCAGCGCACATTTCAATCGATGAAAAACGCCAGCTGGTATTTGCTGCCAACTATCATGAAGGCCGCGTCAATGTCTACAAGATCAACGCGGACCACACCATCACCCCGACTGATGTCGCGCGGCACCACGGCCATGGTCCCAAGCCGGAACAAGATGCTAGCCATGTCCACTTCGCTGGTCTTACCCCAGACGGCCGCTTAGCCGTGATTGATTTGGGCACCGATGAGGTTTACACCTACCCGTTGAATGATGAAGGTAAGTTGGACACGCCGGCGATTTTGAAACTAGCCCCAGGGTTTGGCCCGCGCCATCTAGTCTTCCACCACAGCAAGCCGATTGCCTACTTGCTGGCGGAACTCTCCAGCCAAATCACGGTGTTGCAATACGACCCCGCCACCGGCCGGTTCACCCAAGGCCAGACGCTGAAGACCATCCCGGCTGATTGGACCAAGCACAATGGCGCTGCCGCCATTCGCATCAGCGCTGACAGCCGCTTCATCTACGTCACTAACCGCGGTTACAACAGCGTCACCGTGTTTGAAGTGAGCGAAGATGGCCAAAGCCTCACCGAAATTCAGCAGATTCCTTCCGAAGGTGACTTCCCTCGCGACGCCGCCTTGGACTTGTCCGAGAACTTCTTGCTGGCAGTGAACCAGAACACCAGCAATGGCACGCTGTACAAGCGTGATTTCGACAGCGGCAAGCTGACCCTGGTCCAAAAAGACATTGTCGCACCAGAAGGCGTCAATGTGGTTTTCCTGAAAGCTTAGGCTTAAACTGACCCAGCAATGGGTCTTTTTTATTGGAATTAGGTAAAATTTGCTTTTCCCCCTCGCCAGCACCGTCTTGCAAGGTATACTGAAAACATTGAAATGCTTTAGGAGGAAATTATGTTAGATATTATCAAAGCCGTGATTATCGGTATTGTTGAAGGGCTCACCGAGTTTCTGCCCATCAGCTCCACCGGCCATATCGATTTGGTCAGCCAACTGGTGAAAATCAACCAACCTGCCGCTTTCATGGCGATGTTTGAATATGTGATTCAGTTCGGTGCCATTTTGGCGGTGGTGTTGCTGTACTTCAATAAGCTCAATCCTTGGAGTCCCCAGAAAAACCACGACCAGCGCCAAGCCACCTGGGTGTTATGGGCCAAAGTCGTGGTTGCCGTCCTACCGTCAGTGGTGATCGGCCTGCCGCTGAATGATTTCATGGATGAACACCTGCACAAGCCGCTAGTTGTGGCCTCGATGTTGATCCTCTATGGGATCTTGTTCATCGTCATTGAAAACATCTTCAAAAACCGCGCACCGAAAATCAGTAAGCTCGCTGACCTGAGCTTCCAAACTGCCCTGTTCATTGGGTTGTTCCAAGCGCTCTCAATCGTCCCTGGGACCAGCCGTTCTGGCGCCACGATTCTTGGGGCGATCATTCTCGGCACCAGCCGGTATGTGGCCACGGAATTTTCTTTCTTCCTGGCCATTCCGACGATGGTTGGGGTCTCCATCCTCAAAATTGGCAAATTTCTGTTGCAAGGTAATGCCTTCACCGGTGCCCAGTGGGCCATTTTAGCTACCGGGATGATTGTCTCTTTCCTTGTCGCAGTCGTCTCCATCAAGTGGCTGCTGAAATTCGTGCAAACGCACGACTTCAAACCTTTTGGCTGGTACCGCATTGCTCTGGGGCTGGTCGTGCTACTCGTTTTGTTCCTATAAGGAGGCACATTTATGTTACTGAAAGAAGCTTGTGTTGAGAACTTCACCAATATTCCGGCGGCGCTGCAAGCCGGCGCTAAGCGCATCGAATTGAACGATAACTTGGCCGTTGGCGGCACCACCGTTTCCCGCGGCGTGATGGCGGAGGCAACCCGCTACGTCCATGAAAATGATGCCAGCGTAGTGGCCATGATCAGACCGCGCGGCGGCAATTTTGTTTACTCGGACACCGAGCTGAAGATTATGGAAGCAGATTTGTTTGTGGCTCAGGAATTGGGTGTGGACGCTGTGACTTTTGGCGCCTTAACTCAGGACGGCTGGCTGGATGAAGAGGCCATGGAAAACCTCATTGCCGCCAGTGCTGGTATGACAGTGGTGATGCACATGGCCTTTGATGCCATTCCGGAGGCCAAGCAAGCGGCTGCCATTGATTGGCTCGCCGCTCATGACGTCAGCCGCATTCTCACTCACGGCGGCCCGCTCACCGAGTCGATTGAGGCCACCACACCTCATCTCAAGGAATTGGTGACGTTAGCCCAAGGGAAGCTCGAAATTCTGCCTGGCGGCGGCATTACCGCGGCCAACGTCGAAGCCGTCACCGCCGCGATTGGGGTCAACCAGGCCCATGGCACCAAAATCGTGACCATCGCTTAACGCTTGAAACACAAACAGAGCCGCACTGCTTCAGCATTTGAAGCAGTGCGGCTCATTTTTTACGGGTTTACTTGCGGTCAGCGGCACCCATCACGAACGCGGCCACGCACCCAAAGCCGGTGTGGCTGGCAATGGTAAGGCCGATGTCACCGAGGGTAATGTTCGCGTCAGGCGCTTTGGCCAAAATCATCTTTTTGGTTTCTTCCGCCGCGGCGGTGTCTCCCGAGGTGCCAATCAGCACGGGTTGCTTGGGGTCACTGGGCAAAGCGGCGACCACTTTGTCGGCTAAGGCCTGCAGCGAACGCTTGCGAGCGCGGACCTTGCTGACCACGCGCAACTTGCCGGCAGGATCGACATCCATCACCGGTTTGATATTCAGCATCGTCCCCAGCGCTGCTGAGGTCCGCGACACGCGGCCGCCGTGATACAGGTAGTCCAAGCTATCCACCGTGAACCATTGCTGCAAGCGCAGCCGGTTGGCTTCAAACCAAGCCACCAATTCAGCCAGCGTTTTGCCTTCCTGCTGCAGGCGAATGGCTTCCAGCACCATCCGGCCTTCGCCTTCGGAAGCCGCCAGCGTATCCACGATTTCCAGCTGAGCATCGGGATACTGCTCGAGCACCATTGCCTTGGCTTGCTGCGCACTAGCCATTGAGCTACTCAGCCCGCCAGAGAACCCAATATACACAGCAGGCGTGCCCGCCTTCGCGTAAGGCGTGAAAAAGTCCACATACTCGCCGATGTTGATGGCTGAAGTTGATGGCATCACACCGGCTTTGATTTTCTCAAAGAATTCCTGAAGCTCATATGAGCCGCCCATGTCATCGGTCAAATCTTGACCGGCCACATTGAAGTGAAACGGCACGAAGGCCACGTTGTTGGCCTTTAAGGTCGCCAAGGGGAGATCACAGGCAGAATCCGTTAATAGTTGATACATCTTTTCCACATCCTTACTTGAGCTGCAACTTTTCTTGCGCTACCAACGATAACATATCAGGCGGCAGCGCCGCGGTCAACTCTAGCCGCTTTTTGGCAATGGGATGCCAAAATGTCAAAGCCGCGCAGTGCAGGGCCTGCCGCGCCATGCCGGCCGGGCCGCCATAGAGGTCATCGCCGAAGAGCGGATGGCCAATGGCGGCAAAATGCACCCGAATTTGATGGGTGCGGCCGGTGTGCAGCTGCACCTGGACCAGCGCCGCGGCAGGATTGGCCGCCAAGGTTTCATATTCAGTCACCGAAGTTTTCCCGGCAATTGTTACCTGGCGTTTCATGTAAAAATCCTGGCTGCGGCCAATTTTGAGCACCAACCAACCATGCTCAGCCAAGCCGGCGCCACCTTGCACTACCGCCAAGTAGGTTTTACTGAGGTCATCGGTGTGCAGCTGCCGGTCCAGCAAGCTGTGAACAAACCCGCTTTTGGCAAACAGCATCAAGCCACTGGTATCCCGATCCAGCCGGGTCACCACATGAATGGCCGCACTTTCGGCATGAGTCTTGATCAAATAAGCCTTCACCCGATTGGCCATACTGTCATTGCCTTTGGCGGCATCGGGAATCGAGGCCACCCCAGCCGGCTTATTCACCACCAGCAAATACTCATCTTCGTAGCAAATGGCCAGCGGCGCGTCATACGGCACCACAGTGTCCACCGCCACTTCCGGCGCTGTTTGCAGGAAAATCTGATCTCCCGACCGCAAGCGAAAGGCGGTATTGCGCTGCTTTCGATTCACAAACACAAAACCGCCATGAAATTTTAGCTTTTTCAATTGGGCCAAGGAAAAACCTTGTTGAATCAAAAAGTGTTGCAAGGTGTTGCGCGGGCCTTCATACGTCCACTTAAAGCGCATCGGGTTTCTTCGCGCCGATAAACGCGTCCTCCACGCGGTCCCAGAAGTGCATGTGCCGATAGCGGGCAAAGTGAATGCGCTCGCTGGCGATTTTGAAGCGAATGGCATTGATCATCGATGGTCGGGCGGTGAATTGATCGATGGTCATCACGTAATCTTGGAACGGCTCTGGGCGCAGCGAAATCCATTCGTCTGGCGCCAAAATCATCGGGGCGGCCAAGGTCCGGAATACCCGGTTGTTAATCGAGGCGATTTCGGTGACTTGCATCGCATCCAGCCGCGGATGAATTACCGCCCCGCCGTTGGACTTGCTGTAAGCCGTGGACCCTGTTGGCGTGGCCACACACAATCCGTCGCCGCGGAAGCTTTCAAAGAAGTTCTCACGAATGTACACATCGCTGCGCATCGTGCCGCTTTCCCGCTTCAGCGTCGCCTCATTCAGGGCTAGGTAGTGCGCCGTGGTCCCATCTTCAAAGTCGGTTAGCACATCGAGCAGGGGATACGAAATACTTTCGCCAGAATCGCGATTCAGCGCCTCAATCAAAGCGTCCACTTCAAAATCGCGCCAGTCCGTGTAAAAACCCAGGTGCCCAGTGTGCACGCCAATAAACCGGACATGATCCAACTGATCGGCGTAGCGGTGAAACGCTGATAACAGCGTGCCATCGCCACCGATGGTGATCACCACATCCGGGTGCGCTTCATCGATTTGAAATGCTGGGGCCTTCAAACCAGCCAAGAGCTTGCCCTTGGCCACTTGAGAATTCGCGTTTGAATTGGCGTGAATAGACACTCGCATGCTTAGTCATCCTTTTTTTCCGGTAGCGACTGGCGGCGCGGCATATTCTGCCCTTTGCCATATGAAAACAGTTGCTGCGCTTCTTGAATTTCCTCACGAATTTCGGACATTTCATCATCCAGCAAGGCACTGGCTTCAGCGGCGCGCTTGAGCCGCTCCTTCAAGGCATCAGGAAAGTCGCCTTGATATTTGTAATTCAGGCTGTGCTCGATGGTGGCCCAGAAATTCATCGCCATGGTGCGAATCTGAATTTCAGCCAGCAGCTTCTTTTCGCCTTCGACCATTTGAACGGGGTACTCGATCACCACATGGTAACTGCGATAGCCCGACGGCTTGACGTTGGTAACATAGTCGCGCTCTTCCACGACCTTCATATCCGTGCGCTGGTGAATCAGCTCCACCACCGCGTAAATGTCTTCAACGAATTGGCATTGAATGCGCAGGCCCGCGATGTCTTGCATGTCCTGCTCCAGCAGCTCGTCGGTAATATACCGGCGCGACTGCTTTTCCACAATCGAGTCCACTGGCTTCACCCGGCCGGTGACGATTTCAATCGGGGAATAGGTGCCTGACTGCAGGAATTGACTGCGCATCCCGCGAAATTTAATTTTGAGTTCCTTAACCGCCTGTTCATACGGCATCAAAAACGTTTCCCAATCCCGCTGCATCTTGCCGCCTCCAATTCTAACCTGTTTCATTTTACCATAAAGTCGCGCTCACCTCGCGCTTGTCATTGGAACATAGCGTATACTTAATCCGAGGTGATTTGACCATGAGTATCCAAAGCGAACAAGAATTCAAGACCCTGATCACGCCGGCCCAAAGTGTAGCTATCTTGGCTGCCTTGCCGTTCGCCCCGGCTTTTGACCAAACCAACACGTACTACGACACCCCTGACTTTGCGCTCCGCCAGCAAAACCAAGGCCTGCGTATTCGCCAGTTTGCCACCCGCGCCGAGCAAACCCTGAAGCAGCCCCATGGTGCCAGCCGCCAGCTACTGGAAATCACCGACCCCTTGACGGTGAGCGAAGCCAAGGCGCTGATCAGCGCCAACAGCGTGGCTAATCACGGCCAAATCAAAACGACGCTGGAAGCCGCTGGCATTGCCCCGAGCTCACTGCAACAGTTTGCCGCCGCAGTGACCCGTAGGCGCGTTTCCCATCAACCAGCCGGGCTGGTGACTGTGGATGAGACCCACTACCCAAACGGCCACAGCGATTTTGAGCTGGAACTGGAATACACGACGGACGCGCATGCGTACTGGCAGGCTCTGCTGCAGCAATTCGCCATCACGCCTTCCCCGGTGCAAAACAAGGTGGCCCGGGCGGCCGCCAATGTCAGCAATTCACAAGCACATTAATTGTCATTAATTAGTTTTCTGGTAAAGTGAGGAGTAGAAGCTCATGATGCAAAAACCCTTCTTTTCCGTGCTTCCACTTAAAAACTCTCCGGGAGGACTCACCGTGTTAGAACTTTTCCTATTCATCAATCCAATTGGCACCCGCTGCCGCGAAGCAGAACGCGCGGTTCAGCGTTTGGCAAAAGAACTGACGCAAAAAGTGAAGCTCCGCTTTGTCCCACTCGTGAATTTTACCGTGATTGACCGTTATATGGCCGAACTGGGGCTCGATGCCCATGACCTTGACCTGCGCAACCAGCTGTTCGACACTGCCTACCAAATTGCGGTAGACTACAAGGCCGCCCAATTCCAAGGCAATAAAAAAGCGCGCGCCCTGCTTTTGGCAGAGCAAGCGCCTTTAACTTGCCCCGCCCAAGCTTACGACCCCCAAGTAGCCGCCGAAGCCGTGGCGGCCATTGGCTTTGACGTCGCCGCCTTCAACGAAGACCGGGCCCGCGAAGCGATGCATCAGTGTTTGTGCTCCGATCAAGCCATTGCCCTGGAAATGGCCATCACCACCACCCCGGCGGCGGTGATTTTCGACACCAACAAACCGCAAGAAGGCTTACGGCTTGAGCAACTGCCCTCACTGCACATGCTCAAACGCATCTGTGAAAAATATCTGCTGCAACCAGAACTCCCTGCACCGGAAGCAATGCTGCGGGTGCTCTAGTCATAAAAACCGGATTAGCCTTTGACTAATCCGGTTTTTCATTTGGCCGCAAGTGTTGAAACGCGACAATGCCCCTTTCACTTAGGTATGATAAGTTAAAGTCGTCAACTAAATCCAGGGAGGGATTGCGATGAAAATTGGTGTGCCAAAGGAAATCAAGAACAATGAAAACCGGGTGGGGCTGACCCCCGCCGGCGCGGCGAGTTTGATCAAAGCCGGCCACACGGTGGCAATTGAGCATACCGCCGGCACCACTGCCGGCTATGCCGATGCGCAATACGAAGCGGTGGGCGCGCAGCTGGTCGACGCCGACACCGCCTGGCAAGCGGACTTAGTGATTAAGGTCAAAGAGCCGCTCGCGAGCGAATACCATTATTTCCGTTCAGATTTGATTCTGTACACCTACTTGCACTTGGCCGCTAACAAACCCCTGACGGAAGCCCTGATGGCTGCCGGGGTCACTGCCATTGGTTACGAAACCATGGTTGGCCCTGCCGCTGACTTACCGGCGCTGGCGCCAATGAGTCAAGTGGCTGGCCGCATGGCAGTGTTATTCGGGGCGCAGTATCTCCAAACCCAAAACGGCGGCAAAGGCGTGCTGCTCACCGCCGTGCCTGGGGTGGCCAAAGCCAATGTCGTGATTATCGGTGGCGGTGTGGTCGGCCTGAACGCCGCCAAAACCGCTTTAGGCCTCGGTGCCAATGTCACCGTACTGGATATCAATAGCCACACCCTAGCCCGCATTGACGATCAATTCGGTGGTCAAGTCCAAACCTTGTTCTCCAATGAAGCTAACTTAGCCGCCTCGATCAAAACTGCCGACCTGGTGATTGGGGCAGTGCTTATTCCAGGGGCGGTGGCGCCAAAGCTGGTCTCAGAGCAAATGATTGCCAGCATGACCCCCGGCAGCGTCGTCGTGGATATTCCCATCGACCAAGGCGGCATTTTTGCCACCAGCGATCACGCCACTACCTTTGATGATCCAATTTACCTCAAACACGGGGTGATTCATTACGCCGTGGCCAATGTCCCGGGCGCAGTACCAAAAACCGCGACCGACGCCTTAACTGCAGTCACCACCCCGCTCGCGGTGAAACTCGCCACGCAAGGCCTCACCCAAGCCGCCCAATCCGACCACATGCTGTATACCGGCGTCAACATTTATGCCGGGCAGCTGGTCGAACCCGCAGTCGGGACTAGCCTGAACCTAGCTTATGAGGACTTAGCGAAGCTGCTGTAGTTTCTCGGCCGCCGTCGCATACCAACTTGGCTGCTGGCGCCATTGCCAAAACAGCGGCGTTTCCTGCAGATAGCCTGCCTGTTTTAACACCGCCAGCCACTGCCGCCGCACGGCCTCAAGTACCGCTTGGGCCGGTACCAGTGGTGTGCGGACCTGCGAAAACTGACGCCAAAAAGCCGCTTCGGCGGCTTTTTGAATCGGAGCGGTTTGAAACTGTAGCAACCACCAGGTGCGCAACTGCCACTCTGGCAACACCAGTCCCGGCAAATGCCGCTGCTGCTGATGCACCACCCACGGCGCGCCGGCCACATTCAAGCCTTGCTTAGCCGCCTGGGCTTGCAGTGCCATCACTTTCGGCTCCCGAAAACGCAGCCCTGCTTGAACGGCTTTGGCCTCAGCCACCAGCCGCTCGGCATAATCGAGGCGCCGCTGTTGCACCCGGTTAGACCATTGCAGGCGCTGCTCGATATGATCGGCATGAAGCGTCCACTGAATCAGCACCCCCGCTTGCGGATCCAAGAAAAGCAGTTGAAACCCGCCGGCAGTGTAGCGCAGAAACTTGGCCTGCTTTAACGCCGGCCACCGATCAAAATACCGCGGCCCGGCAATCCAGATTACCACCAAATCCAGCTTCGCATAGCCCGCCGTGCGCTGGGCCAACGCCTCAACGCTAAGCGGACTGCACTGATACTCTAACACCGTGCGTTTGCCATCTCGCAACCACACCACATCCGCCCGCTGCTTAATGGCCGGGTAATAAACCTCTAATTCGCTACGATAACCGAACTGCTCACCCAACGCCGCCAGCCACTGCTTCCCTAACAAATGCGGCAAACTCTCCGGCTCACTCGCCGCACACGGTGGCCCCAAATGATAAAAATGGGCCGGCATCAACGCCCCATTACGAATCCCCACGGGCTGCAAACACGCGGGACACACAAACCGCTCATGGAGCGCTTTAGCCTGCTGATGATCCCGCAACGTCACCAACCGACCATTTTCTGCTTGGGCAACAAACATGCTCCTCACCTCACCCAAACATTACGCAAACTTTATCGCTGAGCACAGGCGTCCATCTCAGTGTCCGTCTGAAGCTTACAGTGAAGCCTCGGTTAGGTTGAGCGTCTTGAGTGAACGAGTGACGAAGCGGGTTTGGCCGTCGAGGCAAAGGGGCGCGGTGGGCCAGCAGCGAAACAGTCTGGACGCGAATAGACTGCGGGCTTTGCAGGCTGTTCCTGTCCAGACTGGGGGCAAATGTGAAACGCCGTTGAGCGTAGCGATGGCGGTTCACATTTGAGGCTGGAGACCGTACTTTGGCTCCAGCCGACCCCGCAGCAGGCCCACCTCGGCCCGCCGCCCCGGCGGCCAAACCCGCGGCAGCGCACAAAAAAACCGCCAACAACATGCTGACGGCTAAAAGGTTACTTATCGATATCAAGCGTGGATGGATCGGATTCTTCCGTTTCCGCCGGCGCTTCATCAGCCTCTGGTTTGGGGAACAGCTTGTCTTGCAACTGCTTGCGCAACTTGTCAGTGACATCCTGATGGGCAATCAGGTAGTTGGCAGCATTGTCGGCCCCTTGCCCAATCCGCTCGCCATCGTAAGAGTACCAAGAACCGCTCTTCTCGACGATTTCGTTATCCACACCCAAGTTGAGCATATCCGCTTCTGGCGAAATCCCGTGGCCATAGCTCATCGTGGTTTCTACCGTCTTGAATGGCGGTGCCACCTTGTTCTTGGTTACTTTGATCTTGGTGATGTTACCCACGACATCCGTGCCGTTTTTAACTTGCTGAGCGCGCCGCACTTCCAGCCGGATGGTGGAATAGAACTTCAAGGCCCGGCCACCAGGCGTGGTTTCGGGGTTGCCGAACATGACGCCGATTTTTTCCCGCAACTGGTTGATGAAAATGACAATCGTTTGCGTCTTGAAAATCGTGGACGTCAGCTTCCGCAGTGCCTGGGACATCATCCGGGCTTGCAGGCCCACATGACTATCGCCAATTTCGCCTTCGATTTCGGCTTGTGGCACCAAAGCGGCGACGGAATCGACGACGACAATGTTAACGGCCCCAGACTGAACCAAGGCATCGGCAATTTCCAACCCTTGCTCACCGGTATCTGGCTGCGACAGCAGTAAGTCATCGATGTTGACGCCTAACGCTTCGGCATACTTAGGATCCAAGGCGTTTTCAGCATCGATATACGCCGCCGTGCCGCCGTTTTTCTGGACACTGGCAACGGCTTGCAGGGCAATAGTGGTTTTCCCTGAACTTTCAGGGCCATAAATCTCGATGACCCGGCCTTTCGGGAAACCACCGACGCCCAGCGCCAAATCCAAAGATAAGATACCGGTGGAAACCACCGCAACATTCGTGAGCGACTTGTCGCCCATCTTCATCACGGCGCCATCACCGAATTGTTTCTTGATCTTCTTCAGCGCCGCATCCAGCGCCTGTTCGCGGGCGCCGCCATCCAGTGAGGTTTGCCCATTCGCAGATTTTTTAGCCATTGTTTTCGTCCTCTCTATCTCGTTGTCTGATTAATTATACACCAAACGAATGTTCGATGCGACCCCTACCAATAATTAAATTCGCAATTACCTGGTATTCACCTTTCATTGTTGCCCGGCTTTTTGCATTGATTCAACATGTGCGTTAAACTGGAACCCAAATTTGGGGGACAAGCAAACGCAGAAAGGATGATTCAATGCGTATCGACACAAGCAAGTACCCAGAAGGCCAAGACGCGGTTGATCCCAAACGGGTCAAACGGTTAAAAATTCTCAGCCGCGTCGCCACCATTACCTGCATTTCCATGTACATCTCTTACATTCCGCAAATCATCGCCAACTTCTCTGGCAATCCAGTTTCACCACTGCAGCCGCTGGTCGCGATGATTAATGCGACGCTCTGGGTCGGCTACGGCTGGTTCAAAACATACAAAGACTGGCCCGTGATTATCTCTAACCTCCCTGGGATTGTTTTTGGGTTCATTACGGTCTTAACCGTCTACATTCACTAAATACAAACGGGCAATCAACGCAGCCGCGCTGATCGCCCGTTTTTTTACTGGATGGGAAGCAACATGGTTTGATCGACTTGCGTCAGCACCGCATGCACTGGGCTGGTGTACTCCTCACCGTCCAATTGAATATGCTCATGTGCGTCGGTGCTGAATTCATAGCGGTTCGCCTTCACATGGCCAAGCTTGCGGTGCTCCGACTTACCACTCAAAATTGCCATCAATACTTGAATCAGCAGCCGCCATTTCTCCTTGCGCACCAAGACAAAACTAAGCTGATGCCAATCTTGAGCACGGTCTGGGAACAAGCGCAGGCCGCCACCTAAAAACGGATGGTTGGTGAATACGCACAGGAAGGTGTTATCAATCGTCACCGGCTGATCGATTTTCACCGTGGACCGGAAGGCTTTCTGGCTCACTACGGCGCGTAAAATGTTGGCGGTGTATGAGAGCTGGCCCAAATGCACCTTGTTCAAGGCCGCTTTGCTGGTGGAATGATTGGTGTCGTACACGATACCGCCATCCACCCCGACGCCGAAGTTGTTCAAAAAGTACAGGGTGCCATATTCCTCAGTTTCCGCCTTACCAATGCGAGCGGCGTGCGGGCGTGCGGTTTTTAACGCCGCCACTGCAGCAAAGGGGTCCAAAGGAATGCCATGGGCCCGGGCGAAATCATTGCCGGTGCCGTTAGGAATGTAACCGACTGGGATATCCCCTTGCCCCAAAGCTTGCAGGCCGTTCACGACATCGTGCAAAGTGCCATCTCCGCCAATCACCACCACCAGCGGCTTGACGCTGGCCGCCTCGACTTTGGCCACCACGGCAGCGACGGCATCGCGGGCATCACCGGGTTGCTTCGTATAAGTGGTGGTGGCGAAGGTATACTGCTCGGCCAAAGCCGTCATTAACGCTGGAATTTGTTTTTTCGTCCGCGCATTGCCGGCATATTCATTAATAATTAATTCGATTTCTTCCACTTCGCACCCCATACTCTAACGACTGATTAAACATTAATGCTTAGATTATAGCAGAAAAATCATCGCCTATCGCAAGTTAAAGTTTCCAATCAAGGCCTAGTTTCTCACTGTGCCACCGCTTGTGGTAAGCTAACGACGGAGATGAGACCATGGCAAAAGCAAAAACCACCATCGTGCAAACCACCAAAGCGCTGGTGGGAACCATGCCGCTAACGCAAATCAACGTCACCACCATCATGAAGCAGGCTGGCTTACGGCGGCAGACCTTTTACGACTATTACCGGGATAAATACGATGTCCTCGGCGACATCTACCGGACCGAGATTGACGCCGATGTCTGGTACTGCGGCGATTACCGGCGCTGGCCGCAAACCGTGCATGCGATGCTCGCGTATTTTGATGCCAACCGGGACTTCTACCGGCAAGCCCTACAACTCGACGAGCAGAATGCGCCGGAAACTTACATCCGTGCTCACCTAGAAGAAATGTGTCGCACCATTTTGCGCGATCTGCAGCACGCCGAGCAACTCGCCTTATCGGCTGACTATCAGCAGTTCCTAGCCGCGGCGCTGGCAGATATGAGTTTGGGTGTGTTGCGTCGGTTCCTGTTGACCGCCCCGGCAGAGCCGGTGGCGGTGGTAGAGCGCAATCTGAGCAGCTTGATTGCCGACAACCTGGCAGGACTCAAAGCCCGCACCGGACACTAGGCTCATTTTGTCCGCTTTGCTTACTTAAAATCAGTGTTACACTCTATTTGTCGTTAAGCAAAACGCAGGTCACCCTGCGTCAAAGGAGTGAAAAATATGAGTCATGTTCTAATTTTAGGCGCTAACGGGCAAATTGCTCGGTTGGCCGAACAGCAGTTGCTGAGCACTACTTCTCATCAGTTGACCTTATTTTTGCGGCACGCGAGCCGCCTGCAGGTCCAAGACCCTAGCCGCGAAACAGTGATTGAAGGCGATGCCACCGACGTTGCCGCCCTCAAAGCGGCGCTGGCGGGAATTGATATTGTGTACGCCAACTTAGGCAACGCCCAGATTGAAAAGCAGGCCCAAAGCGTCGTCGCGGCGATGGACCAGGCCGGCGTCAAGCGCCTGATTTGGATTTCGACATTGGGGATTTACGATGAAGTGCCAGGCAAATTTGGCGCTTGGAACCACGCGCAACTCGATGGCGGTTACCTTGAACCTTACACCGCCGCGGCCAAGGTCATTGAGGATTCCGATTTGGCCTACACCATTATTCGGCCGGCTTGGCTGTCCAATAAGGATATTGTCAGCTACGAAATCACGCACCGTCATGATGTCTTCAAAGGCACCGAGGTTTCGCGTAAGAGTATCGCCGATGTGGTCGTCAAGCTCATTGATGATCCCTCAAAGGCCCAACGTGATTCGCTGGGGGTCAACCAGCCCAATACCGATGGCGACAAACCATCATTTTATTAACTTTAAAGCAACCGTTGTCGCCGGGCAGCGGTTTTTTTGTAGGCAAGACAAGTTACTTGACCCCTCTTTTGGTTGCAGTAAACTAGCAGCTACCCACTGACTAAGGAGGTCCAGTCCATGACCAAGCCTGATTACACCACGCTCCTGCCTGGCGCGCTGCTCGCCGCGACCGCAGGGAGCTTAGACGGATACACCTTTTTACATCAAGGCGCCGTGTTTGCTGGCCTGCAAACCGGTAACTTAATTTTGCTCGGCGTCCATGTTGGCGGCGGACAGTGGGCTGAGGCCGCCCATTACGCCGGGGCGCTGTTGACGTTCATGTTCGGCACGGCGGTGGCGCGAGGCATTCAGCACCGCTATCCTAGCACCGCCCAGTTGGACCGAGGGACCTTGATCTTGTTTTATGAGCTACTGTTGATTAGTCTGGCCCTGCTGGTGACGCAGCTTGGTTCTCAGCCCCTGGTCACTTGGCTTTTAGCGGCGGCCGCGGCGGCGCAACTCCAAGAATTTCGCTCGCTCCATGGCGCACCATTCACGTCCCTCATGATGACCGGGAATCTGCGCTTATTGGTTGAATCAGGCTACGATTGGCTACTCAAGCGGGAGCAACAAGCAAAAAGTCGCACCATGGATATCCTAGTCATTTTACTTAGCTTTGCGGTTGGTGCCGCAGCTGTGCAGGGCTTATCGTTCATCCTCGGCCGCAGTGCCCTGGTTTTGGCTCTGGCGAGTTTAATGCTGGTCATCGCCACCGGCCACCGAAAAAAAGTTTGAGCGGCCT
Organism: Lacticaseibacillus salsurivasis; assembly: GCF_036246225.1. Lineage (NCBI taxonomy): Bacteria > Bacillati > Bacillota > Bacilli > Lactobacillales > Lactobacillaceae > Lacticaseibacillus > Lacticaseibacillus salsurivasis. Next base: position 39,577 of record NZ_BTTP01000001.1, on the reverse strand, counting down.
CTTTTCAAACCGCACCGAAGATGCTAAAGTAAGTCCAACATTAAAAAACGAAAAGAAAGTTCAGTAACCGCAGTTGCTCTGCCAGTGAGTCGAGGCCAGTGGAAACTCGATCAGACCCCAACTGCGGCGAATAACCCTTTCTTATGTTGCTACCCCAAATGGCTGCGGCCAAAGTAGGCGTAGCCGTGACCGGCCCGTTACCATCCGGAAACGCATGTTAGTGCGTATTGAGGTGGTCTATTTTAGATAGGCAACTTGGGTGGTACCGCGAAAAGTCTTTCGTCCCTTGCTTAAGAGGACGAAGGGCTTTTTTTGTGGCCATCCCTGCTGGCTGTTGTGATTTTAAAAAGGAGTGCATTGATATGACTTTAATAATTCCAGACCACTATGATCCAAAGCTTTCAGTCAAAGAGACGGAAGCGGCCATTCGCTACATCCGGGAAACCTTCCAAGATGAATTCGGCCAGCAAATGGGCCTGCAGCGGATGTCGGCCCCAATGATGGTGGAACAAGCCACCGGGCTCAATGACAACTTGAATGGGGTGGAAAAGCCGGTCAGTTTCACCATGCAAGCCCTGCCTGGAGAGCAGCTCGAAATTGTGCATTCCTTGGCCAAGTGGAAGCGCATGGCCCTTTATCGTTACGGCTTCAAACTACACGAAGGCCTCTACACCAACATGAACGCCATTCGTAAGGATGAGGACCTCGACAACTTTCACTCCATCTATGTCGATCAATGGGACTGGGAAAAAATCATCACCAAAGAAGAACGCACTGAAGCGACGCTAAAGGCCACCGTTCGCCAAATCTTCAAGGTCATCAAGCACATGGAAGATGAAGTTTGGTACAAATATCCCCAAGCCGTTCATCACTTGCCCAACGAGATTCACTTCCACACCACGCAGGAGCTGGAAGACCGCTGGCCCGACAAGACCCCACAAGAGCGGGAAGCTTTGATTTGCCAAGAAGACGGGGCTGTTTTTCTGATGCAAATTGGCGGCCTACTCAAATCTGGACAACGCCATGACGGCCGGGCCCCTGACTACGACGACTGGACCTTAAACGGTGATCTCCTGTTCTGGTACGAACCACTTCACCATGTGATGGAACTGTCCAGCATGGGTATCCGTGTCGACGAGGCGGCGATGCGCCGGCAACTCAAAGCCGCGCATGCCGAAGACCGGGCGCACCTACCGTTCCATGAGCTGCTGCTGGCTGGCAAGCTACCTTACACCATTGGCGGCGGCATTGGGCAATCCCGACTGTGCATGTTGCTGCTCGGCAAGGCGCATGTCGGCGAAGTCCAAGCCAGCGTCTGGCCGCAAGCCACGCTTGATGCTTGTCAGGCAGCAGGCATTCAGATTCTCTAGTTTGGCATATGAAAAGGCTGCTTCGATTGGCGAAGCAGCCTTTTTGCATGGATGCAGTTAAACCCTCATTGCGGAATCAGGACGCGATCATACGTCAACAGCCGGGCCCGGAAGCCATCATGTTCGTCGAAATGCAAAGCGTTTACCGCCACATTTTGCGGTGCGGCTAAGGCTTCCGGCGACAGATGCAAGGCGGCAGCGACTAAGGCGCGAATCGTCATACCGTGGCTCACCGCCAGCACCGAATCAGATGGCGCTTTGCGTTGCAGCATCGCGAGAAAATCCATGGCGCGAACGGTCAATTCGGCATAGCTTTCAGCATGCGGGGCATGCTTGCTGAAGTTGGCATTGAACATGCCATGATAATCGAAGCTATCTGGGAATTGATGCCGGAACGGTTCCGGATCAAGCCCTTCCCAATCGCCGAAGCCCATTTCCACCAGCCGCGGATCCTCATGTAACGGCATATGCTCGCCTGTCAGCAGCGCTGCCGTTTGCTTGGCGCGGGTCATCGTGCTCGTATAAACCACATCGAACCGCTGCCAATCAAAAGCGCCAGCACACTGCTTGGCATAGGCAATGCCCGCCTCAGACAGGGGCACATCATCACCGTTGCCTGAGATGCGTTCCTGGTGATTGGACACGCTGATGCTGTGGCGCACAAGTACAAGTTCCATTAAGTCATCCCTCCATTTGTAAGCAGTTTCAGGATACCATACTTTGCTTGCGCCGCGCCGGCTTAATCTTGGTCGGCCCCGGCTTTATCGACGAGTTCTGGATGGGCGGCTTGAAAATCCTTCCAAGTACTCATCGAAGTCGTGATGAACTTGTTGGTGTTCACGTCCAGCAAGGTAACTTTAGTGCGGCGCGTCAAAAATAGCGCAAACGCCCCGGCACTGGCCACCGCAATAATCAGGAGCCACCACCAGGCGGTAAACAGCATGACGGCCAAATCAACAATGATGATGCCGGCGGTGAGTTGAAACGCCTTTTGGGTCTCGGCGCCGGCTTGCTGCGAATAATGATGTGTGGGGTCTAATTCGGTCATGTTACCCTCCTACTCTAAATACAATTCGCGAAGCGTCGTTATTTGCCGGTTCGACAAGGCCAACGCCTCGCTCAGGTATTGCTGCATACTGCCGTAAGTCTCGTGAATCGCCGCTAGCGCCGCATCAAGATATTCCGGATACACCACCCAAATATCATGCATCCCCTGCAACATGTTGGCATTGCCGCCGGCGCGCTTGGCTTGATCGATTACTTCCGCCACAGCTTGCGACATGTACTGATTAGTCGCCAGGTAATCCTTGCGAATCGTGGCTTCATCCACACCCAGCGCTGAGAGCAAATACACCGCGCCCATCCCGGTCCGGTCTTTACCGGCAGTGCAATGGAATAAGAGCGCATCTTTGTCATTGGCCAACACCAAGTCAAAAAACTGACGGTAAGCCTTTTGGGCGGCATCACTTAACACAATATCGCGATACGTTCGCAGCATATTGTGATACCCAGCCTGGCCATCCAGCGCGAAAGCCTTTTGCTCTTCAGCCCAGGACTTGGACACTTGCGTTTTGTCTTCGCTGAACACCGGATCGAATACGTAACGGGCCGAGCCTGGCAGGCGATCAGGTTTGGCACTGCGCTCATCTTGCGTCCGAAAGTCGACATCAACGCGTACGCCGTATTGATGCAAAAAATCAATATCGCGCTGCGAAAGGCGATCCAAACTGCCGGAGCGAATCAGCCGGCGTGCCTGGATGCGCTTGCCATCGGTGGTCGGATAACCGCCTAAATCACGAAAATTATAGCCATGGTGAATATTCAGGAGCATCGGTTCCACTTGATCACTTCATTTCTATTGTTGTCTTAACATTGTAGCGCAGATTCGGACAAAAGTCGTTAGCCGTCAGCCCGACTTGGTTGCGCTTACGCCTTAATGTCTAGCCGCTGGTCGGTGATGGCCATGGCTGGCAGTACCGCTTAACCACCCCGACCAATCCCGCCTGCCAGCGGCCTTGACTAGCCTCAAGGCCGGGTCAAGGCTATAATGGACGTATTCCAATTTTCAGAAAGAGGTTAGAGTTTGGCTGCAAAAAAGCAAAATCCCATGCTGGTGGTTGCCATTGTGGCGCTAATGTCGTTTCTTGGCATCTTGACCGAAACCGCCATGAATACGACTTTTCCGACCTTGATGGCCGACTTCCACGTATCGCTCAGCACCGTGCAGTGGGTCACATCTGGCTACCTGCTGACGGCGGCCTTAATCATGCTCACTTCAGCTTACATGAAACGGCGCTTTACGAACCGGCAACTTTTCGTCTGGGGCGCGCTGCTTTTTTCCTTAGGGGATTTACTGTGTGCCACGGCGGTGATTTTCCCGCAAATGTTGCTCGGCCGCTTGATTCAAGCTGGCTGCGTTGGCCTGTGCACGCCCCTGATGGTCAATATCATCTTGGATGTCGTGCCGCGCGCCAAACTCGGAGTGTACCTTGGCATTGCTAACTTAATCATCTTGATTGCCCCAGCCCTCGGTCCAACCTTTGGCGGCGCGCTGGCGGCGATGGGCAGCTGGCGGCTGATTTTCTGGATTACCTTGCCCCTGGCGTTAGTGCTCATGGTGCTTGGCCAAAGCCAAATCAAGCAATACACCAAGGCTGAACCCCTGGCCTTTGACTGGACGCGCTTTGGGCTGCTCGCTACCGCTTTAATCGCCTTGGTCGTTGGACTGACTACTTTTGGCGATGGTCACTGGGCATTGGCGTTCGGCCTACTGGCACTGATGCTGGCGGCTGGTTGGGGCTTTCTACGGGTATCCCACACCAGTACGCGCTATCTGTTCTCGCTGCGCGTGTTCCATGAACCGGCCTTTTTGTTCAGTTTTTTACCTTATATCACCTTGCAATTTGCCAACGTTGGCTTAAACTTCCTGCTACCCAATTATGTGCAAGACGTCTTTTCCGCTACCGCGCTGGTGGGTGGCCTGATTTTACTGCCAGGTAGCGTCTTTAACGGCATCGGCCAACCGGTGTATGGCTGGATGCTGGACCGCTTTGGCGGCAAGCTGCCGCTATTGCTCGGCGCTAGCTTATTCACGGCTTCAATTCTCGTCTTTGCCGTGTTTGGCCCAGCGCTGGGCGTGGTTGGGGTGACTTGGGTGTACCTCGTCTTTGCCATTGGCCGGTCGATGGCCTTCAGTAATTCAGTTGCCTATGGCCTCAAAGGGCTGCCCAAGGACCTGCAAAATGACGCCAATGCCTTGTACAACACCGGCCAGCAAGTCGCGGGGGCAGTCGGCACCACTGTTTTATCGCTGATGATGACGATGATTAACCACCCAGGCTGGAGCAAAGCGCAGCAAGTCACCGCCGGCTCTAATGCCGCCTTTTGGCTCTTAGTCGCCCTAGGGCTAGTCGTGATTGGCCTGTTCTGGCGCTTACTCAAACCACAAGCGGCTTAGTCATTTGCTTGCCACTGCGGTACACTGAAGAAAACGATGCCTGATCAGGGAGGATTCATCATGCACTTATTCACCATTGCCGTTGCCCCAACCATAACCGTGCCTTCAGCCGCGACGTGGCCGATTAGCGAAGCACCCGCCGACTGGACGCAAATCGCAGCCACCGTTGGCTTAGCCGGTCCAGCCGGCATACCGGCGTTCAAAACCGCCGCTGATTGGCCGGCGATTGAACAAGCCGCATCGGCTTACGAACAAACACAACTTACCCCTTGGCTCGCGCGACTCTTAGAAGCTGCAGACGCGAATCAATTAGCCACCACCTGGGACGTTGGCGACGCCAAGGATCCTCTGCCACGGCCGCTGCTGACGCAGTATTTCAAGGAAGCCGGCGTGCTCAAAGCGGCGTCTATCACCGCCGCTTGGCTGCAGGAGCGACCACTGATTGCTCAGCCCGCCCAGGAATTCACGCGCCTGTTTGAAGCCGGCGCTGATGTCACCGCTGTCCTGCCAACTTATCGTCATTATGAGGGCATGACCATTCGCGAGCTGGCTTGGCAAATGAGCATCGACATCGAAGACTTGGAACTGCCTGAAGCGCTGGTTGCCAATGATCAAGCCGCGCTGCAAGCCGCAACGGCTGAGTTTGCCCAGCGTTACCCAGGTTTTGCCTTCACCATCTAAGGAGGCGCTTTGTGATCACCATTCAACCCCTTTCACCGCGTGATTTTCCCCAAGTCGTCACTTTCGCCATTGAGGGCATGCACTTTGACCGTTATTTTCAAAATCCGCTGATGCTACGGGCCTTTGGCTACTATTTCGTTGAACACGAATACGCCAACACCACTCAGGCACTTGGCGCCTATGAGGAGGGCCGGCTGGTGGGCGTGCTGCTTGCCAGCGAAACAGCGGCCCCAAAGCCTCACGCCACTTGGCTGCGGCGCCTCTTGGTCGGCAGTTATCAGCGTTTGATACGCGTTTTCGCGGGCCAAGGCACGCCCGCCTATGACGCCGCCAACGCCGACATGCTCGCGGCTTTCACCGCCAAAAAGCCGGCCGATGGCGAAATCAGTTTGCTCGCCACCGACCCGACGCTGCAAGGCCGCGGCATTGGCAGTCAGCTGCTGGAGGCGTTCGCACAAACCGCCAAAGGCAAACGGTACTTCCTCTATACCGACAGCGACTGCGTGTACCAGTTCTATGATCACCGCGGCTTTATTCGCGAGCAAACGCGCCAGATTGAGCTCACCCTAGGCGCCAAGCAATTTCCGCTGACCTGCATGCTTTATAGTCAAGTCTTTTAACCCCGCCATTGGCAGGGTTTTTCTTTTGCCCCACACAAAAACGCCGGCTGCAGCCGACGTTTCGGTAATCAGATTATAAAGCTTTGGCAATCGCTGCGTTGACTTGGTCTTTCTGATCCTCGATCAAAGCCACCCGCGTTGCAATCACTTTGGTGTCCATCTGGATTTCGCGACCCAGCCCTGGCACCTCAAGCTTCGGTTCGAAGAAGGCCTTGAACTCTGCCAAACGCTGAGCCGTATCGAAGCGGCTGGCCACTACGGTGATGTAGGTGGTGAATTCCATGTCGCCGCCGACCGTCTTGTTCAGCCAGTCCCATTCGTTGCGCAGCCAATCCCAAGCCAGTTGTTCACCGTGTGGGTTGGCCAACACGCCATGGAACCAGCTCCGCAGGTCTTGCGGCTTGATGGTATCAGCCTCTTCAAAGTAGGTCACAATTTGCTTCAAAATTACTTCGTCCTTGAAGGCTGGCGTTGCGTACATCAGGGCGTCTTTGACACTTGGATCGGCTGTCTTCCGGTACTCGGCGATGAAATGGTCGAACAGGGCCTGACTTGGATGCTGCTTAGCCTCATTCTTCAGGACATAAGGCCGAGCATCAGCTGACATGCCCGCAATATCGGTACTGGTATACAAAGCATGCGCATCGGCTTCGAAGTCAGCATTGTGGCCGAACGCGGCCCCATCCAGTATATATGGCCGGCCGATTTGGTCATCATTGGATTCGCCAGCCTTTGGCGTGAGGCCAAGGCGGGCATACTGGCCAGCAGATAACAGCTTGAAGAAGGCGCGCAATTGCTTGTCCGCTTCCGAATCCGGCGTGGTGAATTTCTGCAGGCGGCCGGCGGTTTGCATCACCGCGGTAATGACGATGTTGCTGGTGTCATCCTTGAACGTCTTCAGCAGCGGCACAATGTCGGCATAAGAAATCACGCCTGCTTCGGCCTGGAGCCGCATATCTTGCAACAGCTGCAGCTTGGAAATAGCATCAAAGTCAGCCGCTTCGCTGAGCAGGTCGGCCATCAAGGTGTCATCGTACTTCACGATGAAGTGCGAGTTGTTGCCGACGTTCAGGCGGAAAGCTTTGCCTGCTTCAGCGCGCAAGGTCTTGTAGTCGCCCAAGGTCACCGTTTTTTCGCTCATAATCTGCGGTGCAGCGGCGTAGTTGCTTTCCAGCGGAATCTGCCACTGGCGGCCAACTTCCTTGCCTTCACCGATGAAGAATTGCTGCTGGCTGAGCTGCAACTGACCGTCAACGATTTTAGCCGTGACCAGTGGATAACCAGGCTGTTCCAACCAGGAGGTCATGATGGCGCCCACATCGATCCCAGACGCTTCACCCAAGGCGGCCCAGAGATCGGCCCCTTTGGCGTTGCCGAACTTGTGGGCGTCAAAGTATGCCTTGAGGCCCTTGCGCAGGTTGTCGTCGCCGATCAAGGCGCGGACCATCACCAGTAGCCGTGAGCCTTTGGCGTACACAATCGCGCCGTCGAACACAGAATCGATGTCAGCAGGATCTTCGACGGCGACATGGACCGACTGCACACCATCCGTTGCATCCCGCTGCAAAGCAGCCGACGCTTCAGAAGTCTGGAACATTTCCCAAATGTGCCAATTTGGTTCCATGGCATCAACGCTCAGGTATTCCATCATGTTGGCAAAAGATTCATTGAGCCACAAGTCATCCCACCACTTCATGGTGACCAAATCGCCGAACCACTGGTGCGCCAGTTCGTGGGTGATGACGGTTGCGACCAGCTGCTTCATGCGCAAGGAAGTGTTGTCAGGATCCAGCGTCAGGTATGCCTCACGATAGGTGACCAGGCCCCAGTTTTCCATGGCGCCAGCAGAAAAGTCTGGCAAGGCCAACTGGTAGGAATGTGGTAGCGGGTATGGCGTTTCGTAAAAGTCTTCGTAGAATTCAATCGCCCGCTTGGCAATGTCCAAGGCAAAATCGAGTTCCTTTGGCTGGTGGGCTTTGGTGGCAAAAACGCCAATTTCCACGCCGCTCTTGGTTTTGGTCAGTTTCTTTTGCATATCGCCAAACGCGAAGGCCACCAGGTACGTGGACATGCGCATGGTGGTGTCAAAATAGTGCACCCCAGCTTCAACTTTCACTTCTGGCATGTTGGCAATGACGGTTTCGCCAGGTTGTTCGTCGAACTTCAATGCCAAGCTGAAGGTTGCCTTTGCTTCTGGTTCATCAACGCCTGGGAAGGCTTGGCGCGCAGCAGTGGATTCGAACTGGGTCCCAATCAGGAGCTGCTTTTCGCCATTGATTTCATAATAGGAAGGATAAATGCCCATCATGGTGTCGGTCAGCGGCGCCGTGTAATCAAGCGTCAACGTCACCGCGCCGGCTTGCGGCAACGTGATGTTGACAGTTTCAGCCTGGTCATCCACCGTAAACGGCACGGTTTGGCCATCGGCTTGCACGCTACTGATCTTCAGGTACTTTTGGTTCAGCGCGATGTTAGCCGCTTTGGCCTCGCCTTGAATCGTGGTTTTCCCAGTGATGGTTTTGGTGCCCCGGTCAACATCAATGAACAAGTCATAGTGTGCTGGCTGGAAAGTTTCGTATAAGTGTTTTGCCATTATTTTCCCTCCGAAATTTTATAATGATCCCATTATATACCCTATCGCAGACAAAAGGCCACCAAACCGGCAATCAGCCGCCGGGGTGGCCTCAATCCTACCGCCTACGGTTCCGCCTGCCACGCCAGATATTTCACTGCAATCTGGTGGCGCACTGCGTTGACCCGCTGCGGGCTAATGTTCAGGCGCAGGGCGATTTCGCGATTGGATAACTGTTCGCCATAGCGCAGGCCTAAGATGGTGCGTTCGCCGGGCGTCAAACGTGCTGCAAGAGCGGTCAACGTCTCAGCCACCAATAAGCCGCTGAGACTAGATTCCTGCCGCGCCGCGGTCATGGCGGCTACTTGGTGCCACTGCGCGCCGACTGTTTGCTCCAGCGCCTGGCGCCGCTGCCACTTCAGCCGGTGTTGCAGCAGGCCCAGATAAACGATTTTCCCGGCCAGCCGGTTAAATTTTTGCACCGCCGCTGGCTGATTCAAAGGTTCTTCATACTGCTGATAATACGCTAGGTACAGGAGCATCCCCTCCTGCCTCAAATCTTGATAGTCCGGCGTTTGCGGGCGCACGCCCAGCCTGCTCAAAGCATAGTAAACCACCCGCTGATGCTGCAGGTAAAACGCAAATGCTACTTGATTCGTCGCCACTGCGACCCCTTCTTGACGCCACCTTGGCCGAGGCGGCGAGGTGAATTTCATCACCGGTCATGATGAGGTCAGTGTAACGACGGGGCGCACAAATGAAAAAAGCGCATCAACCCCGCCGCAGCCGCCTGGTGACGCCTTTGCGCCTCGGCAAGGATGAGCTGCGACTTGATCTTACGTTGTTGGCGCCGCCTTCCTGCGCGTGAATTCGCTTAAGTTGAAGGGGCCAGTCCTATCTTAATCACCGCTAAAGTTAATTTGATGGCATCCTTGATCACCGGGGGCAACACGATATCGGCAGTTTGATCCCACATCCAGCCGGCAGTGGGCCCCGCTCGAAAATAAAAACTCGTTTGCGTTTCCGGTTCATACACCGTCAGTTTCCAGCTGGCCTCGGCCCCGCTCGCATCTTGAATTGCGCCGGCGATCAGCTCCAGCTGGGGAAACTGGACTTGAACGGCTTCTGCGACGGCCGCGATTTGCGCTTGATACGTCATTCGTGTCACCTCATGGTCATTGTAGCAGAATAACGAACATATGTTTGCTTCAAGCTTTTTTAAGCCGCTAATGGGACACAAAAAGACGCCGATGATAACATCAGCGTCCCACCAATTGATTCAAATCTGGCACTGCTTAACCGCAGTGGCAATCCTCAGACTGCGGAAAGTCCTTGCTGCAAACCAGCAGTAAGTCCCCGACTGCATCGGGCACTATCAAGCCAGCACTGGTCCGGCCTTGCAGTAAATACCCGGTGGCTCCAGCTTGCGCAAGCGGCGCCAAGAATTGTGCGCTCACTTGGTCGGCAAACGCATCCAGTGCCTCCGCCTGCAGCGAGCAGGCCAGCTGATCCGCTACCGGCGGCTCGCCTTGGATGCGGTACGCTAAAATGCTGTTCATGCCGATGCGCGCCATATCAAAGAAATCCTGCAAACGGCTGGCATCAATCACTCGCACCACTTGCTGCGGAGCAGTGGGGACAGCTGCCACTCTAGCGGTAATCGTTGCTGTATCTGGCATCATGAGGCCTTCTTCCTGTGTAATCGGTTCCAAAGCTAATATAGCACAACCACAGAGCGTCAGGCTTGATCAAATTGACTATTATACAGCTGAGTGTATGCCCCATTTTCGGCCAAGAGCTGCTCATGCGTGCCGCGCTCAATCACGCGGCCGTCATCAATCACCAAAATTTGGTCTGCATGCTGAATAGTGGACAGCCGGTGGGCAATGACAAAGCTGGTTTTATCCTGCATCAACGCCGTCATCGCGTGCTGGACATCGGCTTCCGTGTTGGAGTCAATCGAGGCCGTGGCCTCATCCAGCACCGAAACTGGCGCCTTGGCGATAAAGGCCCGCGCAATGCTGAGTAGCTGCCGCTGGCCTTGCGAGAGGTTGTGCGCATTTTCGGTCAGCACCGTGTCGTAACCTGCTGGCAGCTGGCGAATGAAGCCATCGGCGTGCGCATTTTGCGCCGCTTCAATCACCTCAGCATCGCTGGCGGTGGCGCGGCCGAGGCGAATGTTTTCCTTGATGGACAGGGAGAACATGAACGGCTCTTGTTGCACGACCGTGATCAACCGGCGCAAATCGGCACGGCGAAGCGTCGCCACATCCTGCCCGTCCAACAGCACCCGGCCGTGCTCCAGCGGGTACAAATTCGTGAGCAAATTCATGATGGTGGTTTTGCCCGCCCCGGTTTCGCCAACCAGCGCCACCATCTGTCCAGCCTTGGCGGTTAGATTAATATCGCGCAAAATCGGCCGGGTGTCATAGGCAAAATCCACATGGTCAAACGTGACATTGCCTTGGGTAGTGGTCACCGCCACCGCATCTGCTCGATCTTGTTCCCGCGGGGCATCGATCACCTCAAAAATGCGCTCGGCGGAAGCTAACGACAGCTGCAAGGTGTTCACGAGATCCAAAATATTATTGATGGGGCCGGTGAAGTTCCGCAGATAAATCAGGAACGTGAAAATCACCCCGACGGTAATGCCGCCGTGCCCGGCCAGAATGGACCAAGCGCCGACAAAGGTGATCAACAGATAAGCCACGTTATTGGTGGCATTGTTGATGGGGCCAAGAATGCTACTGAAAGCCTGCGCGCGAAAGGCCGCGTTGGTGTAGGTTTCATTGGTGGCATCAAACTTCGCAAGCGTCGCCGCTTGGTGGTCAAACAATTGCACCACCTGCTTACCAGAGACATTTTCTTCAATCTGACTGTTGAGCTCCCCTAGCGCTTGCTGCTGCGTCACAAATGCCTGCTGGGTGACTTTGGCCACCGCGCGGGTGACCAGGTAAGTCCCGCCTGAGCTCAAAAGCGCAATCAGCGTCAGCAGCGGCGAGAGGATCAGCATCGCCGCCCCCATGCCAATCACTGAGATAATCCCAGTGAAAAGCTGGACAAAAGTCTGCATCATCGCGGTATTAATGTTGTCCACGTCATTGGTCAGCCGGCTCATCACATCCCCATTGTCATGGGTGTCAAAATACCGCATCGGCAGGCGCTGCAGATTGGCAAAAATATCATGGCGAATGCGGGCCGAAGCCTGCTGCGCGACCTTGATGATCACCGCATTTTGAAAATACGTGAACACGCTGCTCAACGCATACATCCCGGCCAACAGTCCGCAGATCATGAAGAGTAACGGCAGCTTGGCTCGGGTGAGAAACTGGTCAATCACCACCCCGTTGACCCGGTTGCCGATAATCGTCGCCGCGGTGGTGAACACTGTCAGGCCGAACACCACCAGCAAGCGGCCTTTGGCAAAGCCCAAGTAGCCCAAAATGCGGCGGGTCGTTTGCCGCCAGTTTGTCAGTTGCACTTTTTCTTGATGCAGGCGCCTTGGCCCACGGCGATTAATCATCATAGCGCCCACCTCCTAACTGCGTTTGCACCAGCTGAGCATAAAATGGCGACTGTTTGACCAGGGCCTCATGCGAACCGGCAGCCGTGATGCGCCCTTCTTCTAGCACGATGATTTGATCGCAGTGCATGATGTTAGTCACGCGCTGCGAGATGATGACCGTGGTGCGGTCACGCCGCGTTTTGGTGAGCTGGGTCTGAATGGCGGCGTTAGTGGTTTGATCCACCGCACTGGTCGCATCATCCAGCACCAAAATATCGGCATCTGGCACCGCGGCGCGGGCAATGTTCAGCCGCTGCCGCTGCCCGCCAGAAAAATTCTTGCCGCTTTGTTCCACTGGTGCCTCGTATTGCGCCGGCAGCGGGTCAATAAAGCTCGTGGCGGCCGCTACCGTTGCGCCGGCCGTGAGCTGCGCCTGATTGGCCTCAGGCACCCCAAAGCGCAAATTAGAGGCAATCGTGCCGGAAAAGAGCATTGCCTCTTGCGTCGCCACGGTGACTTTGTGATGGAGCGCGGCTAAGTCGAGGTGCTGAATATCTACCCCACCGACTTCAATGGTGCCTTGATAATCATCAAAGGCGCGGGTCAACAGGTTGATTACCGACGACTTACCGCTGCCGGTGGTGCCGATGATGCCTAACCACTGACCGGCCGGCACGGTGAAGGTGATATCGTCCAAAATCGGCCTACTTTGTTGATACCCAAAAGTCACATGGTCAAACGTAATCGCGCTACCCGCCGGCGCATTGCTAGCAGAGCCGACTGGCACTTCACCGGTGGCTTCGGCAAGCACCGCCTGCACCCGGGCCGCCGAGGTAATGGCGCGAGAAAAAGCCGTGATGATGTTGACGGTCATCACCATCGCGTTGGTGATCTGAATCATGTAATTCACAAACGCAATGATTTGCCCATCCAAAATCACGCCGTTAACGTCCAGTTGGCCGCCGTAAGCCAGCGCCACCACCACGCCTAGGTTCAGCGCCAGTTGGATGATTGGGCTGAGCGGCACCGTGGCCAGCGAGGCGCGAATACTGCTATCCAGCAAGTCCGCGTTCGCTTGGTTGAACTGCGTCAGCTGGTGGTCTTCCAGCGTATACGCCTTAATCGTTTTGGCTCCTTGCAAATTTTCTCGCATCACGCGGTTCATGCCATCGACTTGCTGCTGCATGTGGGTGTACAAGGGAATACTGTGCTTCATCACCACTAGGATGAACACCGCCAAAAGCGGCATGATAATCAGCAAAATCGGCGCCAGGCGCGGCGACACAATCACAGCCATCACCATCCCGCCCAGCATCAGCATCGGTGCGCGCACCATCCCGCGCGTCACCATCATCACCAGATTTTGCATTTGGGTCACATCATTGGTAATCCGCGTGATCAAAGTCGCCGGGGTCAGCCCACCAGCTGCTCGGCTATTGAGCGCCACCGTCAGCATATGACTACGCAGCTTCTGCCCCATGTGCAAAGAAGCATAGTTGCCCAAAATACCGGCGGCACTGCCGGCAGCGACCCCGATCAAAGCAAACATCAGCATCAAAAGTGAGGTGCGGATGACAAAATGCAGGTCGCCTTTAGCCAGCCCGTGATCGATAATATCGGACATTAAAGTGGGCTGCTGCAGATCCGAAAACACTTCGACCAGCATCACCGCCGGCGCCAGAAAGAAGCACCAGCGCGCTCGCCCATGCATATGCGCCATCAATAATTTGAACACACCAACACCTCCGCAAAAAAGCGCCACTGATCCCGCAGCCTAGTAAGGACTAAGGAATCCGTGGCGCGTTATGAAAAACTCATTAAAATCATGTTAGCGCTAATCATTGCGATGTCAACTCATTTGACCCTCCCTAGCGACAGATTCCAGTTGGCAAACGTCAGGCAACTTGCTATAATACTAATGTTGTCGCCGCAATGGCGGAATTGGCAGACGCGCAGTGTTCAGGTCGCTGTATGGTTATCCATGTGCAGGTTCGACTCCTGTTTGCGGCAGCAGATAAGCCCCTCACTAACTTCGGTTGGTGAGAGGCTTTTTTAGGCTGCGGAGATAGGCCGGTTTTAGCGCGGAACGCGTACAGGCCGACATACGTTAGAAAGGCTAACCGTCCCCTAAGTGCGGCGGTCTTCGCAGCCTACTCTAGTTGCGCTCAGCGGGGCAGCGGGGGCGCGGCTAGCTGCGCTTTGAGCCTCACCGGCAAAAGCCGCCGGTGTGGCTCAAAGCTAGGCTATCAGTCCCCCTAAGTAGGCCCGCTTCGCAGCCTAAAAAAAAGCCCGCGCAATTGCGCGGGCCTGAGCATCCAGAGGGGACCAGATGCGATTAGATTTGGCCTTGTTCGTGCAGCTCCTTCTTGTAGCGAGCTTCTTCTTCTTCGTTGCAGTAAACGAAGTGGCCAGGTTTGATTTCGACAAACTTCGGCTTGTCGGTTTCATAGTGGTGCATGTTCGGATCATAGACATATGACTTGCGCGTCTTCGCCAGCTGCGGATCCGGTACCGGCACCGCAGATAGTAGCGCTTCGGTGTACGGGTGGATGGGGTTGGTGAACAACTCTTCCGTTTCTGCCAATTCCAAAATCCGGCCGGCGCGGATAACCGCGATCCGATCAGAAATGAAGCGCACAACCGACAAGTCATGAGCGATGAACAGGTAAGTAACGCCTTGTTCACGCTGGAACTTCTTCAGCAGGTTCAGCACCTGGGCGCGAATCGACACGTCCAAAGCCGAAATCGGTTCGTCCGCCACGACCAAGTCTGGTTCCATAATCAGCGCCCGGGCAATCCCAATCCGCTGCCGCTGGCCACCAGAGAATTCATGGGGATAACGGTAGAGCTGTTCTGGCAGCAGGCCGACTTCTTCCAGCATCGTGCGGACTTTCTTGATGCGGTCTTCTTCGGAGTCGAACAAGCCGTAGTTGTACAAGCCTTCAGAAATGATGTAGTCAACGGTGGCCCGGTCGTTCAAGGAAGCAGACGGGTCCTGGAAAATCATCTGAATTTTGCGTTCGATTTCGTGCTTACGCTTTTCCGAGATTTTACCGTTAATTTGCTGGCCTTCAAAGGTAATTGTCCCATTGGAGGTGGAGTTAATACCTAAGATGGCACGGCCAATGGTGGTTTTACCGGAACCGGATTCACCAACCAACGAGAAGGTTTCGCCTTTAAAAATGTCGAAGTTGACATCTTGCACGGCGACAAACTTATCTTTGCCGGCGCCAAAAGAAATTTCAAGATCCTTCAGAGAGAGTAGGACGTCTTTCTTATTCTCCATCGCTGTCTTTCCCTCCCAAATCTAGATTTTCCAAGTGTGACGCACTCATGACCTCAGACATCCGCTCATGCAGATTCTGAATCAGCTCCGGCTTTTCAGTCTTCGGGGCGCGCGGGTCAAGCAGCCACGTCTTGGCATAGTGGGTATCTGTGACTTTGAAAAATGGCGGTTCAGCCTTGAAATCGACCTTCATTGCCCACGGATCCCGTGGGGCAAAGGCATCACCCACAATATCTTTGTACAAAGATGGCGGGGTGCCAGGAATGGAGTAGAGTTGACCGCCGCGCTGCGCCAGTTGTGGCAGCGAGGACAGCAAGCTCCATGTATACGGGTGCTTTGGATCATAGAAGATCTCATCGCAAGTCCCGTATTCGATAATACGCCCAGAGTACATCACAGCAATGCGGTCAGCAATTGAAGCCACCACCCCTAAGTCATGGGTGATGAAGATAACCGTAAAGCCGTATTCTTTTTGCAGATCCTTGATCAGATCCAAGATTTGCGCCTGAATGGTCACATCCAGCGCCGTGGTCGGTTCGTCGCAGATCAGAATGTTCGGCCGGCAAGCCAGCGCCACCGCGATGACGATCCGCTGCCGCATACCGCCTGAATATTCGAAAGGATATTCGTTGTAACGGTCTGCTGCATTCGGAATGCCGGTGCGGTTCATCAAGTCGATGGCCAATTTCTTGGCTTCCGCCTTGCTCTTGTGCTGGTGCTTAACGATAACTTCGGCAATCTGCGAACCAATCGTCCGAATCGGATCCAGCGAAGTCATTGGGTCCTGGAAAATCGTGGCGATTTCGTTCCCCCGAATGCCTTCCCACTGCTTATCTTTCTTCAGTTCTTCGAGGTGCTTGCCATTGTAGACAATGGTCCCACCGGCAATTTCCCCGTTTTCTTCCAGCATCCCGGTAAACGTCTTGGTCAAAACCGACTTGCCCGAGCCGGATTCACCAACGATTGCCAGGACTTCACCTTCATAAAGATCCATTGAAACATGATGAATCGCCTTCAGCACCTGCCCACGAACGTGGAAGTGCACAGAGAGGTCATCAACTTCTAGAATTTTTTTTCGTTCTTCACTCATCGTTGTTCCCCCTCTTTACATGTGAGTTCTTGGATCTGACGCATCAGCAAGGCGCTGGCCAACCAGGTACAAGGAAACCGCAATCAAAGCCAGAACCAACACTGGCAGCCAAAACAGGTATGGATAGCTGACAATGTATGGTGCGTAAGTTTGAATCAAACGACCCAAGGATGGCACCGAGGCATTCAGCCCGACACCCAAGAAGGACAGGAACACTTCATATGAAATGAAGGATGGCAAGGACAGCGAAATCTGCGTCACGATGACGGAGGTCAGATAAGGCATGATATTGCGAATGACCATGCGGCCAAGCCCTGTCCCCAAGGTCTTGGAGGCGATGTTGTATTCGCGGTCACGCATAATCATGACCTGAACACGGATAAAGTAGGCAGTGCCTAGCCAGCCGGTGACCGTCATCGCGAAAATCAGGTTCCAGAACCCATTCCCGAAGGAGTAGGACAGAACAATGATGATCAGCAGTTGTGGCACGTTGGAAATCACGTTGTAGACTTCCAGCATGAACCGGTCAATGCCCTTGGAAGTGCCCCAAATGGCACCAACGGCCACCCCAATCACCGTGGTAATCAAGGTCGCAATCACGGAAATCGAAATCGAAGTTTTGGCCCCGGCCCAGATGGCATCGAACAGTGATTTCCCATCCATGTCAGTCCCGAACCAATACTTGGCACTAGGCCAGTTATACCGAGCGGCAAAGTCGTTGATGTTCGCCACATCGTTCAAGTTATACCCGGAAAACAGCGGCTGAATGAAGGACATCAGCAGGATAGCCAACATCAAGAACAGCAAGAAAATGGTCATTTTACTGGAGAAAAACGCGCGCCCTACAGAACCCCAGTAGGAATACTTTTCGGTGTCGAGTTTTTCTGAAGCCATTTCATCGATCTTCACCGCAGTAAAGTCGGAATCTAAAATTTCTGGTTGGTTTTGTGTGCTTTCAGCCATTCTTTATTCCTCCCCCTTCGATGAATCGGATGTCGACAATTTGATCCGTGGATCCACAATGACCATCAACAGGTCCCCAAGCAGGACAGACAGCACGGCCACGGTGGTAAAGATGAAGACCAGCGCAATAACAATCGAGTTGTTATGGGCAATGATGGAATCAGGCAACATCTTCCCCATCCCAGGCATGGCGAAGACTTCTTCAGTCATCGTTGCGCCACCGATCAGGCCAATGATGCTCCCAGGAATCCCTTGCACAATCGGAATCGAAGCATTCTTAAAGATATGCTTGGAGTAGATTTCCCCTTCGTTGAGCCCTTTGGCCTTGGCAAACTTCACGTAATCAGACTTTTGCTGATCAATCATGAAGCGCCGGAACCAAATGATCAACCCGGACACTTGCAGCAACCCTAAGATGACCGCTGGCAAAATCCAAGAAGATAGCACACTAGCGCCCAGGGTTGGGAAGGAGTCTGGTAGGCCGAACAGGGCTGAGCCAAGATAGCGGAAGGTGTAGATGAAGGCCAAACTCGGGACTGCAATCAGCAGCGTCACCACGAAGGTCCCACTACGGTCGAACCACTTGCCCTTTTTCCGGGCCATCAAAATTGCGACTGGAATTGAAACCACGTAGGAAATGACCAACGCAATCAAACCGGCGCGGAAAGAGGTCCCAATCATGGAAGGATCCCGCAAGTTTTGCTCGGTATCCGAGTAGTCATCACCGAACTGCTCACTGGCAGTGTCGCTCTTGCTGGTGCGGTACTGATATTGCCGGGTGTAAACGTCAGACGCAGTGTTCAAGGTCTGGCCGTTCTTAAACTTCTTTTGCACCGTCACGGTTGGGCCTTGGCGCCCGCCAATGACGTCCATGACAGATTCACCCGCATAAGTTGGGTACGAGGTCCCTAAGTTCAAGTGAATAAAGTTCTGATGAATGAATGGGAAGCTACCATTGAAGTAAATCTGATAACGATACTTGGTGCCTGAACCAACCAAGGCCCAGCCCACGGTCGGATCGTTTTCAATTTTCAGGTAGCGGGCTAAGTGTGGATTATTCTTGTCATGAATTGCCCATGGCGTGTCAATCTGGAACATGTTGCCATAGAAGCGGCCTAACCGTTCCCACAGCGGCAATTCCCGAATGGCGTAATAGTCCTTGCTTTGCTTGTAGCGCTTAAGTTCATAGTTGTTTTTCTTAGCCCATTTCTCGAACTGGGCTTTATTAGAGGCAGTATGGGCGGATGTCACCGTCACTTTAGGATTGGCTTTTTCGACGTCCTTGATCAGCGCCTTGGTGTCGAGATAGTCAAGATAATTCATTTTTGCGTACGCATTATTCTTGTAGTCGGTCAGCTTGTCTGGCGTCGCAGCCAGTTTCTGAATCATCAGGTCGCTTTTGAAGACGTCTCGTCGTGGAATCATCGAGTAGATCACGATATAAGTCAACGTGGTAACCAAGAAGATACTCAGAATCGACCGAAGTACGCGAAAGAACAGGTACTTCTTCATGTTGCGGTTCCCCCTCTATGCTCAATTAAAGCAAAAGAGCTAGTCACATAGTGTGCTAGCCCTTTCACACGTCTAAGTTCAAAGAGCTTGTTTGAGCTCAAAGCTTAGTGCTTAGTCGTTCTTTTTAGCAAGTTCAAGGCGCTTAGCAGTCCAGTCCTTAACAGCCTTGTCGTATGCCTTTGTCGTGATTGCCTTCTTGGAAATCTTCATCCCTTCAAAACGAGGAGAAGGTGTACCGGACCAAGTTGCTGGCCGGGTGAATGGAATCACTTTGGTTACAGAAGGAGTGCCGCCCAGAGAGTTAACAGGAATTTGAACACCGAGGCTCAACAGGTAAGCTTCAGCCTTAGCAAATGCCTTGTAACGTGCGTTCGTGTCAGTGGTGATTGCTTCAGCAGCATCAACCAGCTTTTCGTACTGATCCAAGCCAGTTTCCTTGGCAATCGCGTCGTATTCGGTCTTTTGAGCACCGGTTGCGCCGATCACGAAGCCAAGGGTTTGTGCCATCGCACCAGAGGTTGGCTTGAAGATGTCAAGGTATGAGGAAGGATCTTGATAGTCAGGGCTCCAACCAGAAGCGTTACTGATATCGAAGTCAGACTGGGCGCCAGTTTGCGCTTGGTAAGTACCAGCCAAGTACTTGTCTTCAGCCAGCTGCTGGATGTCGATTTCAACGTTATCCTTGCCCAGAGTCTTTTCGACTGAGGCCTTGAAGGACTTCGCCTGGTTCAACAGCAGCGCTGCCTTGGATTCTTCTGGCAGATCCAACTTGATTGGGAAAGCCACGCCTTCCTTTTGCAGTTCAGCCTTCGCCTTAGCAAAGAGTTCCTTCGCCTTAGCGGTGTTGTAGGTACCATCTTGCGCATCAGCAACGTTGTACTTGCTGAAGGTGCTTGAGTCGAGATCCTTCAAATCGGATTCAACATAGGTCCCGTAATCCTTACCATCAGCTTGCACGAAGCTTGGTGGCGTGATTTCGTTACGCAGAGACTTCGTAGCACCGGCAGAACCAGTGGACTGAGCGTTGTAGTTAGCCTTATCAAAGGCGAACTGAATGGCCAAACGGAAGTCTTTGTTCAAGATTGCCTTCTTGGTGTCAGCCTTTTGCTTGTCCGTGGTCTTGGAAGTTGCATTGTAAGACTTACGGTTCAAGTTAAAGGTGAAGTTATAAACGGAAGCATCTTGCTGTGACCAAACGATGTTGTTCTTGTTCTTCTTTTCAACATCCTTGTAGCCTGGCAGGTTAGGGTAAACGCGAGCCGTGGTGTAGTCACCCTTGGCGAATGTCTTGTAGAGTTCGTCTGGGTTGGACCCATCATTGTAGGTTTCCTTAACGTCAGTCACATGAACGTTCTTCTTGTCCCAATACTGGTCATTAGCCTTGTATTCGATAACGGACTTAGAAGTGAAGTTCGACAGGATATAAGGACCGGTGTACAAGATGGCGTCGGCCTTAGGTTGGCCATACTTCTTGCCTTCTTGCTTCAGGAACTTAGCGTTAACTGGTTCCAAAACGCCATATTGGAGCTTGGAGTTCCAGTAAGGTTCAGCTTGATTCAAAGTGTATTGAATCTTGTTGTCGCCGATGGCCTTGATGCCAACGGTTGAGAAGTCCTTGGTCTTACCATTAACGTAATCATCCAAGCCCTTGATGGAGTCTTGAACAATGTACAAAGCTTCAGACTTGCCATCAACGGCGTGCTTCAAGCCGGTGATAAAGTCTTGGGCCTTAACGGTAGCGTAGGTGTTACCTTCGCTGTCAACCCACTTCACACCCTTGCGCAGCGTGTAAGTGTAGGTCTTGCCATCGTTAGAAACCTTCCAAGACTTAGCCAAGCCAGGAACGATTTGGCCGTATTTGTCAGTCTTGAGCAACGGATCTTCAAAGTTGGCCAAGTGATCATTGTTCGTGGCACGACCAGTGATCGAGTAGTCAAAGTTATCTGGATCTGTTGCATAAACATAATTATAAGTGCTGGTAGCAGCGTCGCTAGAGCCGGTTGACTTGCTGCCGCAAGCTGCAAGCAGAGTAGCCAGCGTCAGTGCAACAACCACTGCACCGCGTTTCTTGTTCATCTTCATACACATAAGCCTCCAACCTATGATAGTTTCCCAATTCCGCCTCTAACGGTATTAGAATAATGAAGATTATAAATTGATTAGAGAGGCATGTCAAGCATGTGTTGCGTTTTTTGTGAACAAATGCGAAATTTTCTTGAACACTTTCCCGAAAGTGCAAGCTGTGTAAATCCAAAAACGCCTGTTCGCCTGCTTGAAAACGCGGTTTCATCAGTTTTCTGATGAGAAAATGCTGAGCCTGTTTTCACAATGAGAAAATTCTAAGTCCACCGGCGGCTTCTTAGAATTAGAAAAAGCGTGCGAGTACCCAGCACTCGTACGCTTCCCTATCATAGCTGATTAACCACGCTTAGCGAGTTCCGCCTTAGCCGCGGCATCCCCTTGTGCCGCTAGCGCCTGCAGCTGGTTATAGCCGAGCCGGCTGTAGTCCGTTTTTGCTGGCGTTGGTACTTGAGTCACCATCTGCTGGGCCTGAGCATCGCGCTTGGCAATTTCCGCTTGCGCCGCTGGATCATCTGGCAGCGCCTTAAGCTGGTTGTAGCTCATCCTCGCATAAGCCTTAGTGCCAACCGGCCGCCACTGGTCAATTTTGGCGGCGTTGGCATCACGCTTAGCCAATTCGACCTTGGCGCCTTCATCATTAGCCGCAGCCAAGGCCTGCAGCTGACTGTAGCTCATGGTGACATATTCTTTGGTGGCGTGCGGCAGCCACTCCTCGATTTTGGCACTTTGCGCATCACGCTTGGCGATCTCCTTGGTGGCTAACGAGTCGCCGGCAGCCGCAAGGGCTTGAAGCTTGGCATACCCCAAGATCTGATAATCGGCCGCCGCATAGGTCTTGGCGACTGGCGCTGGCGTATTCGCCCGGCGGGTCAATTCACGCTTGGCATATTGATTACCTGCTCCAGCCAAGGCGGTTAAATGGGCCGTGCTCATGGCCGAATAACTGATCGCCACGGTATCCCCGTATGCTTCCGCTGCAGCCCCGTTAGCGTTGCGCTTCGCCAGTTCGGCGCGAGCAGCCGGATCGGTGGCTGCCAAGGCGGTCAGCTGGCTGTAACCCATCGCCGCATAGGCCGGCGTCTTAGCTGGTAGCAAAGCCGTGAGCTCAGCGGTATTGGCATCCCGCGCGGCCTTTTCAGTGATGGCGGCTTTAACGCCCTGGGCGGCCGCCGCGCTCAACTGGGTGTAGCCCATGTTCTGGTAATCCGGCGCTTGCGGCGCAAAGTAGACGTCAAATTGTGCCGCATTTGTATCCCGGTTACCTTTTTCAGTGATGGCGGCTTCTATCCCTTGCACTGCGGCAGCGCTGAGCTGGCTGTAACCCATGTTCTTGTAATCTGGGGCTTGTGGCGCAAAGTAAACGTCGAATTGCGCCGCATTTGCGTCCCGTTTACCTTTTTCGGTGATGGCAGCTTCAATCCCTTGGGCTGCCGCCGCGCTCAACTGGGTGTAGCCCATGTTCTTATAATCCGGTGCTTGCGGGGCAAAATACGCCGCAAACGGAACGGCATTCCCATCCCGCTTTGCCTTCTCCGTGATTGCATCAGCAATGCCTTTTGCCGCAGCGGCCTTGAGCTGGTTGTAACCCATGTTGCGATAATCAGCCGCCGGTGTTGCGCTGACTGTCGCTACGACCGTTTTGACTTCGGTGTGCTTGGTCGCCTTTGCGGCTTTCGTTGCTGCTTTAGCTGCAGCTTTGGCTGGTGCTTTCACACTAACTTTGGCTTGCTGGCTTTGGTTGCTTTGCTGCTTACCTGCGGCTTGGCCAACCAGGGCCTGAGTACTAAATAAGGCTGCGGCGGCAATCCCCACCGCAAGCCAGGCCTTACGCTTACCACGAGAACTAGTTGTGCTTGTCATATCCTTTCCTCCCCCCGGAAAATGGACCCCCAACGACACATATTCGGCCTTAATCATTTTTTGCTGGCCGAATATTCGCCTAATTATATGATAGAAATAAATCACTTGTCACGAAATAAATTAGCCAATTATGATATATTTGCCATTTTTATAGAAGAAGTCAGCGCAAAAAAACCTCATCGACCGAAGTCGATGAGGTTCACTTGGATGTTGCATCTAATGCCGCAAACAGGAGTCGAACCTGCACATGGATAACCATACAGCGACCTGAACACTGCGCGTCTGCCAATTCCGCCATTGCGGCAACAACAGGTAATAGTATAGCAAGAAGCACCGCTAATGCCAAGCCTTTTTTACATTCAGCCGACTCGCTAATTGGATTGAGCAGTGCTCGGCACAGGTAGTGCGGTATAATGCGGTTGAGGTGATAAGTGTGAAAACAATCGATCAGGCGCTGCCCGCCCAGGTGATTAGACCGCGGCCAGCAAACAGCCACAAAGGCACCTTCGGCCGCGTGCTCATCATCGGCGGTAACCCCCAGTATGGCGGCGCTGCTATCATGGCCGCCAGTGCTGCAGTGTACGCCGGCGCCGGTTTAGTCAGCGTGGCGACAGCGGCGGTTAATCGCTCCGCCTTGCATGCCCGGCTGCCAGAGGCCATGATGCTACCGTACGACGACGCCGGTTTGCCCGCTTTGATTCAAAGCGTCGATGTCATCGTGCTCGGTCCGGGCTTGGGCACCGATGCCACCGCCCAAAAGGTCCTGGCCACCACGCTCGCGGCGGTGACCCCTGAACAGTCCTTGATCATCGATGGCTCGGCCATTACCCTCATTGCCCAGCAACACTTGACAGTCGCCTTACCCAAGGCCGTGTGGACCCCGCATCAAATGGAATGGGAGCGCCTCTCCGGCCTAGCCGTTGCGCAGCAAACCCCGGCCAGTAACACGGCTGCCGCCAGTCAGCTCGCTGGGACGGTCATCGTCAAATCACATCGCACCGAAATCTTCACCGCGACTGACAGCTTTCTGAACCCGCTGGGCACCCCAGCGATGGCCACTGGGGGCATGGGCGACACCTTGACCGGCATTCTGGCCGCCTTCATCGCCCAGTTTGGGCATCACACCAGCACGATTTGCGCCGCGGTCTACACCCACAGCGCCATTGCTGAACAGCTCGCACAGGACCATTACGTTGTGGTGCCTTCGCAGCTGATTGCGGCGTTGCCCACCTACATGGCCCAACAGGCAAAAAAATAATCGGTTGCTCGCGGCAACCGATTTTTCTATGCTCGTTTCAATGCCGCCAGCTCTTCCGCCGTCAGCGGTCGGTACTGCCCTACCGCCAAATCCGCAGGCAACTGCAACGGACCCATTTGCACACGCTTAAGCGCCACCACCTCGTTGCCCACTGCATGCAACATCCGCTTCACCTGGTGAAATTTTCCCTCATGAATGGTGAGCAAGATCTGCAGCGGCTGATTGGCCACCGCGGTCACCGTCGCTGGTGCACTGGTGAACTCGGCAAAAGTCAGGCCATTTTCCAGCTGTGTCTTCATCGCTGGCGTCAAAGGCGTCGCCATGGTGACGAGGTACTGTTTGGGCACATGGCGACTCGGCGCTAGCAAGGCATGCCCCAGGGCGCCATCATTGGTCAACAAGAGTAGCCCGGTGGTGTCCTTGTCTAGCCGGCCCACTGGAAACAAGCCCGGTCGCAAATCCGCCGGTGCCATTAAATCCAGTACAGTGCGCGCCGTGTCATCCTGGGTCGCCGTGATCACGCCGGCGGGCTTGTTGAGCAGGTAATACACCTCAAAGGCACCACTGACAGCCTGGCCATCGACGGCCACCTGGGCAGCGGCGGCGACGTCAAAGCCAGGATCTCGAACCACGACCTGGTCGACGGTCACCCGCTTGGCTTTGATCATTTTTTTCACTTCAGCCCGACTACCAAATTGCAAATGCGCTAAGAACCGATCTAACCGCATCGGCCTACCTCATCCGCAGCATGGCGCGCAGGCGTGCCACCCGCTGGCCTAAAATCATGTCCGCCAGCCGCGTTTTCAACACGGCATAGCCATACACCAGCACCCCGATCGGCACTGCCACCAGCAAAGCGATAACGGCGCCCAAAGCGCGATCTGGGGAAATCACCAAACCGACGAGTTGGACGCAGCCGAAGACGACCACCGCCATCAGTACGGAAAACGCGGCGATACCCAGCAGGCGCCTACCGGTTTGACGAATGCGGAAGCGGTAGCGGTCATGCAGTGAATACAACATCAACACGCTGGACACCAGCATCCCCGCCGCTGTCGCTAACAGTGGGCCCCAAATGTTGAAGAAGAAAATCAGTGGCCATTGCAGAATGACCTTGACCACCATGCCGGCCAACATTTCATAAATGGCAATGCGGTTGAAGAACAGGCCTTGCAAGGCTGCCGCCAAAATCGTGAATAGTCCCATGGCCACCGCGACGAAAGCGGACAGCACCAAAATCGCGATGCCGAGATGATCGTAGCCATAAAAAACCACGTACAGCGGCTTAGCCACTGCCGCCATCCCAAAGGCACAAGGCACCATGACGATGAAGAAAAGCTGCAAAATGTTAGTCAGCTGTTCAGCAATCGCCTTGTCATCACCGCGAGTTTTAGCGCCAGACAGGAGCGGCAACACCGTCGAAGACATCGCCACTGCCAGTGAAATGACAATCATGATCAGTTTGTTGGCATTGCCGGCAAACAGGGTAAAGAAGCTGTTGAGTTGTGTCATCGAGGCTACCCAATGGCTTTGCATCATCGGGTAGAAACTATACTGGTCGAACAGATAGTAGAGGTTGACGCCTGAGCCGATAATGATAAACGGCACCGCCTGCTCCACAATTTCGCGCAAAATATGCGGAGTTGAAATCTGCACCTGGTCGAGACTTTGATCAGCCAAATCACGGAACTTGTGGCGCCGGGAGACGAACACCAACACCAAAAGCCCCAAGCCAAACACCGCCCCTACGAAGGCGGCAAAGGTCGACTGCGAGGCAGCATCCACATAATTGTGATTACCTGCGACCATGATGGCATACGTCATCATCAGCATATAGATAATGCGGGCCAGCTGTTCCACCAGCTGACTTAAGGCACTCGGCGCCATGTCGTTATAGCCCTGGAAAAAGCCGCGCATGATACTCATCACTGGAATGATCAGCAGTGGCCACGCCAGCGACCGGTACACCTGGGTCAACGCCGCATCATTTAACGCTAGCCACGGCGCTAGCAGCCACATCAAGGCGAAAGAGACCAGCCCCATGATGCCCATCATGATGGCGCCTTGTCGAAACAGCCGGAACCCAGTGCGGTACTCGTTCATCGCGTTGTAATGCGCCACCTGCTTGGAAATCGCCCCTGGCACCCCAGCCGTGGCAATCGTGAGGAAAATACTGTAGATATTGTAGCCTTTGGTAAACAGATTATTGGCCGCCAAAAAAGCCGCACCCAGCCAGATGCGCCAAGGAATGATGTAAATCGCGCCTAACACCCGTGATAAAATACTGCCCGCCGTCATCCAGGCGGAGCCACGCAGCATTTGTTCACGTGCGGTCGGTTGCGCTTTCGGCTCTTTTGCCATCTTCAATACCCCGATTTCAGTCCATGTTAATCACCATTTTAGTTGAAGCGCGCCTCGCTTTCAATCAGGCACCGCAGTCTTTGCCATTCCCTAACATTCAAAGCCCCCTGGCGTTGCGGTCACAGCCCGACCAAAAAAACGCCGGCAAACTGCCGGCGTTGATGCGTACTTATTTGACCACGATGTTCACAATCTTACGTGGAATGATGATTTGCTTAACGATAGTCTTGCCAGCCACAAACTTCTGGACGTTATCAATGGCCAAGGCGTCTGCCTTGATCTTCGCTTCATCGGCGTCCACCGACTCCATCACATGGCCCCGAAGCTTGCCGTTAACTTGCACCATCAGTTGATATTCTTCAGTGACCAAGGCCTTCGGATCATAAGTTGGCCATGGTGCGTAAGTCAGGCTGTGGTCGTGGCCCAGAATTTGCCAGATTTCTTCCATCAAATGCGGCGCGATTGGTGCCAGCAGCTTCACGAAACCTTCGACATATTCATAAGGCAGGTCGTCCACTTTATTGGCTTCATTGATGAAGACCATCATCTGGGAAATGGCGGTGTTAAAGTGCAAGTCGTCGAAATCTTCGGTGACCTTCTTGACCGTTTCGTTGTACACCTTGTCCAACTTGCCGTCGTTAATGGTGGTGATGTGGTCACGCATCTTACCATTGTCATCGACAAAGGTGCGGTACACCCGATCCAGGAACTTGCGAGCACCGGCGAGGCCAGTGGTGCTCCAAGCGATACCAGCATCCAACGGCCCCATGAACATTTCGTACAACCGCAAGGTATCAGCGCCATATTCTTCAACCACATCATCAGGGTTGACCACGTTGCCTTTGGACTTGCTCATTTTTTCGTGGTTATCGCCCAAAATCATGCCTTGGTTGAACAAACGCTGGAACGGTTCCTTGTTCGGAATGGCGCCAATATCATACAAGAAAAGATTCCAGAACCGGGCATACAGCAGATGCAACACCGCATGTTCAGCGCCGCCAATGTACAGATCAACCGGCAGCCATTCCTTCAACTTGTCGTAATCAGCCAAGGCTTCCTTGTTGTGCGGATCGACAAAGCGCAGGTAGTACCAAGACGACCCGGCCCATTGCGGCATGGTGTTGGTTTCGCGCTTCCCCTTGCGGCCGTTTTCGTCGACCACATTCACCCAATCATCCAGGTTGGCCAGCGGTGATTCACCGGTGCCACTTGGCTTGATGTCGGCTTCTTCAGGCAGCACTAGAGGCAGTTCGGATTCTGGCACCAAGGTCGTTTCGCCATCTTCCCAGTGAATGACAGGAATCGGTTCACCCCAGTAACGCTGGCGAGAGAAGACCCAGTCGCGCAACTTGAAATTGACCTTCTTGGTGCCGATTTGCTTATCTTCCAGCCAGGCAATCATGGCATCAATAGCATCTTGCTTGTTTTTACCATCCAAGAAGCCGGAGTTGATGTGTACGCCGTCACCGGTGTAAGCTTCCTCGGCGACATCCCCGCCTTCAATCACCGGCCGAATCGGCAGGTTGAATTGCTTGGCAAAGGCATAGTCGCGGTCATCATGAGCTGGCACCGCCATAATAGCGCCGGTGCCATAGGTGGCCAGCACATAGTCGGAAATCCAGATTGGCAGAGCTTCGCCATTTACTGGGTTGACGGCATAAGCGCCGGTCCAGACCCCGGTTTTGTCCTTGCTCAAATCAGTGCGTTCGAGGTCAGACTTGTGCGCCACTTCGGCGCGATAAGCGGCCACGGCGGCCTTTTGCTCAGGACTGGTAATCTGGTCCACCAAATCATGCTCTGGGGCCATCACCACGTAAGTTGCGCCAAACAAGGTGTCCGGGCGCGTGGTGAAGACATCAAAATGCGCATCGGCATCCTTCACGTCAAACGTGATTTGAGCGCCCACCGAGCGGCCAATCCAGTTGCGCTGCATCTGCTTGATGTTTTCAGGCCAATCGAGGTCGTCCAAATCTTCCAGCAAACGATCAGCATAAGCCGTAATCTTCAGCATCCACTGGCGCATTGGCTTACGAATGACAGGGAAGCCGCCACGTTCGGTTTTACCGTCGATGACTTCTTCATTCGCAACCACGGTGCCGAGATCCGGACTCCAGTTGACTGGCACTTCGGCTTCGTAGGCGAGGCCGTGCTTGTATAATTGTTCGAAAATCCACTGTGTCCATTTGTAGTAGTTGGGATCCGTGGTGGCAATTTCGCGATTCCAGTCATACGAAAAGCCCAAACTGTTGATCTGACGCTTGAAGGTTTCAATATTCTTGTGGGTAAAGGCCTTCGGGTTGTGACCCGTGTTCAGCGCGTACTGCTCCGCCGGCAAACCAAACGCGTCCCACCCCATTGGATGCAGCACATTGTAACCCTGCGCGCGCTTCATTCGCGCCACAATATCTGTGGCGGTGTACCCTTCAGGATGCCCCACATGCAGGCCTTGGCCTGACGGATAAGGGAACATGTCCAGCGCATAGTAGTTCTTCTTGTTCGGGTCTGTGGTGGTATTGAACTCGTTATGCTCAGCCCAATGCTTTTGCCACTTTTTTTCGATCTGCTTGTGATCGTACATGAAATTGCCTCCTTGAGATTTCGAACCAACACTCTGAAAAAACAAAAAGCCGCCCTAAACATTGTTAGGACGGCTGGATGCCGCGGTACCACCTAAGTTCTGCTAAACGCAGCGCTTGAACTGGATAACGGTCAGGGCCGGCCAATCTGGCACGCAAAAGGTCAGTTCAGTCGCGCCCGCGTCAGGCTCACAGCACCCGCCTGCTTTCTGGACTCTGGTTGCGACTTACTCGTCCTTCGTTCGTTCGATATTGGCCTAATCATAGCAAACAAAAGCCGGTGAAACAAGAGCAGGCTGCGAAGCTGGGCGCACTTAGCCCGACAGGTAGCCTAGCTTGGGGTCTTATCGCCGCTTTTTGGCGATGAGGCTCCAGGCGTAGCTAGCTGCTCGGGCGTTGCCCAGCTGAGCGCAACTATGACCAGGCTGCGAAGCTGGGCGCACTTAGCCCGACAGGTAGCCTAGCTTGCGGTCTTATCGCCGCTTTTTGGCGATGAGGCCCCAAGCGTAGCTAGCTGCTCGGGCGTTGCCCAGCTGAGCGCAACTCCAAGCTACAGTTCCCCTCCGCTCAACCCCTTACCATTTATTAACCATTGCCGGCCCTTGCCTTATGCTAAAATAAAGCCACTATGCAAAACAAAGAAGGTGAGCCTGTGAAGCGTCCGCATTATCCCTTAATCATCGCCGCCTGCGCTTTGGTCGGCTTAATCCCCATCATGATTGGGGTCGCTACTGATGCTGCTTGGATTCACACGATTGATCAAAGCGTCATCAGCATCATCACGGCCCACCGTCCGGACTGGCTGACCACCATCGTCTTGTTCATCACCAGCCTGGGCAATCCGCCAGTGGTCGTCTTTTTCGGTCTGGTACTGGTTGGCATTTTGTTTTACTTCCGGCGCCGGCGCTACGCGTGGTTCGCGGCGGTGAGTGTGGTGCTACTGAGTTTCGTCAACACCTCAGTAAAGCATCTGTTCTTGCGGCAGCGCCCGTTCGTTCAAAACCCCAACATTCATCCCCTAACCCTCGCCGGCGGTTACAGCTTTCCTAGCGGCCATGCCAGCGGCGCGATG
The DNA here is from genome assembly GCF_036246225.1 of Lacticaseibacillus salsurivasis. Taxonomy (NCBI): domain Bacteria; kingdom Bacillati; phylum Bacillota; class Bacilli; order Lactobacillales; family Lactobacillaceae; genus Lacticaseibacillus; species Lacticaseibacillus salsurivasis. Next base: position 9,312 of record NZ_BTTP01000001.1, on the reverse strand, counting down.
TTGCTGTATGGCACGGTGATTCTGCTCACCTTGACGTTGATCACGCTGCCTTGGCTCCGCCACCTTTTGGTGAGCTACAGTGCCGTCATGATTGGCCTCATCGGCTTGTCGCGCATTTACGTGCAGGTCCATTTCCCCACTGATGTCCTAGCCGGCTGGCTGGAAGCCTTGGTCGGTTTGATGCTGGTGTGGTGGCTGATGTACCCGTGGCTGACTGAAGTGGGCCCGACCGGCTGGGTCAATGATCAACCATAACCAAAAAACCCGCCTTGCGAAACCTTCGCAGGCGGGTTTTTTGACGCTGATATTTAGCGGGTTAGCGGATAAACCGCACCGATCAAGCCGGCATTGTTCTGCAGCCCAGCGGCTTCAATCCGGTACGGGAAGCTCTTCTGCGCCCCATTGAGGCCTTTGTGGCGAGCAACATATTCCTTGAAGCGCGCCGCTAGGTCAGCCATGAAGGTCGCATTGGCACTAATACCGCCGCCAATCAGAATCCGTTCAGGATCAAGCGTCCCAATCAAATTCATCAACATCACCGTGACATCGGCGAGGAAGCGATCATACACCGGTGCGGCCACTTCATCATGTTCGTGGGCCAAGGCAATGATTTGTGCCGCATCTTTTTCTTCCGGGGCGTCATGATCAAGGGCTTGGAGCGACAAGTTGTACCGCCGCACCAGCCCCGTGACCACCGATGCCGCGTAATTCAGCGAAACCGACTCCAAATCGTCGGTCAAGTCTAGGTCATGGGTGATGCTCCAGCCGATCTCACCCGCCATGCCGTGGGCGCCACGGTACACATCCCCGTTCAGCACTAGACCGCCGCCAATGCCGGTGCCCAGCACCAAGCAAATGTAGTCGTCAATCCCTTGCGCGTTGCCCAGCCAGCGCTCGGCAATCGCCGCCGCGTTAGCGTCGTTTTCGACTTTCACTGGCACCTGCAAGGCATCCTTAAGCTTCTGCGCCAGCGGGAACTGGTAAAACCCAGGAATGGCCCCGCCAGTGATCATGTAGCCGTCTTTGGTCACAATACCTGGGGCATCGATACCCACGCCGGCAATCGTGGTTTGCTTTTGGTAATCCTTGACCACTGCCACCATTTTGGTCACATTGGTCGCCGCATCTTTCGCCGTGGCAAAATGCCCATGCGCCAAAATCTGGCCACTTTCATCGAGCAGCCCATATTTGATGCTGGTGCCCCCAATGTCAAAGCCCACAAACTGTTTCATTCGCTTTTGCCTCCGTTACAGCTGATCGCCGTTTGATTGGATGACCTGCCGATACCAAGCAAAGGAATCCTTCTTGTAGCGCTTCAAGGTCCCTTCACCGGCATCGTTTTTATCCACATAAATCATGCCATAACGTTTGTCCATTTGGCCAGTGCCGGCAGAAACCAGATCAATAAAGCCCCATGGTGTGTAGCCAATCAGATCCACCCCATCGTACTCAACTGCCAGCTTCATCTGCTCGATGTGGGCTTTGAGGTAAGCAATGCGATAGTCATCATGCACCTGGTGGTCCGCAGTGAGCTGATCTACCGCGCCGAAGCCATTTTCGACAATGAACAGGGGCAGGTCATACCGGTCATTGAACCAGTTCATGGCGTAACGCAGGCCAACGGGGTCGATTTGCCAGCCCCATTCTGAACGCTGAACGGTAGGGTTTTCCACCTGGTCAGCGGCTTCTTCATAGGCAAAATCGGCTGGTTCATCGGCTTTGGCTTTGACGGCAAAGGACATGTAATAGGAAAAGCCAATGTAATCCACCGTGCCAGCCTTCAGCACATCCAAGTCGGCCAGCGTGATATCCAAGTCAAACTTGCGGGCCTGATACGACCGCAGCCAGCGCGGATAACGGCCATTAGCCTGCACATCGGCGAACCAGTAGCGGCTTTGCATGGCGCGTTCGGCTTTAAGGACATCGCGCGGATCAGGACTAGCCGGATAAATCGGCACCATCGCAATCATCGCCCCGATTTGGAAGGCGGGATTGATTTCATGTCCAATTTGTACCGCCAGTGCCGAAGCCACACATTCATAATGCGCAGCTTGGTACATCACGGCTTCAGCATCCTCGCCGGGCTTGATTTGCAACCCAGAGTTGGTGAATAGCGCAAAGGTGCCGCGGTAGTCGGCTTGGTTATTGATTTCGTTGAAGGTCATCCAGTACTTGACCTTGTCCTTGTAGCGTTTGAACACGGTCGTGGCAAACTGCACGAAGAAGTCAATCACCTTGCGATTACGCCAGCCCCCGTACTCGGTCACCAGGTGGTAAGGCATTTCAAAGTGGGACAAGGTGATGACCGGCTGAATACCGTTTTTTAGCAGTTCGTCGAATAAATCATCATAGAACTGCAATCCGGCTTCATTCGGTTGATCCTCGTCACCATTGGGATAAATCCTGGTCCAGGCAATCGAGGTGCGGAAGCACTTCAGCCCCAGTTCCTTGAATAGCTGAATGTCTTCTTTGTAGTGGTGGTAAAAATCAATCGCATCGTGATTCGGGTAGTTCTCCCCCGGCTGCACGCCATCGGTGATGCGACGCTGGACGCCATTGGCCCCCACCGTCATCACATCGGCGACAGAAACCCCTTTACCGCCTGCTTGCCAACCGCCTTCCAGTTGGTGCGCCGCCACTGCGCCGCCCCACAGAAAGTCCTTGCGTAATTTTGCCATGATTGTTGTTCCTTTCTACCAAAAGCGCCCAGGTTCAGCGTACTGAACCCAGGCGTCATCAAAATCATTTTCGTTGCAACGCTTAGGCGTTAGCCTTTTCTGCTTGCTCCTTAGCAAGCGTTTCTTGTTCCTGCTTGAACAAGGTGTTGTCGTAGCTGCGGATGAATGGGAAGTAAACCGCGAACGACATCGCAAGCATCAAAGCCTGCCACAAAGCGGTCTTCCAGCCGCCGACCAAGAAGCCGGAGAAGATGGCTGGTGTGGTCCATGGGACGTAAACCCCATTAAACAGCGGAATGAGCCCGAATTTAATCGCCAAGTAAGTCAGCGACATGGACAATGCTGGGACCAACATGAATGGAATCAAGGTCAATGGGTTCATCACCAACGGAATCCCGAACAGGAATGGTTCGTTGATGTTGAAAATCGCTGGTGCGACTTCAACCGCACCCAAAGCCTTCAACTGAGCAGACTTAGCAAAGAACAGAATGTAGAAGACCAAGCCAATGGTAATCCCGGCCCCGGTGACAGTACCGAATTGATCCAGCAAAGCCTGGGTGAAAATGTGACCGCCGTTAGCAACGGTCAAAGCCTTACCAGCCTTGAACAAAGCGGCGTTGTCGGTGGAGTTGGACATCAAAACCCCAGTCATGATCCCGGAAACAATCGCGGAACCGTGAACCCCGAAGAACCACAGGAAGGAAATCGCCATACTCATGAGGATAACGCCACCCAGAGAGTCGGTCAAACCTTGCAGTGGCACTTGCAGGACGGAGTAGATCCAGCCCAGCATGCCTTCATGCAGGAAGTGATCAAAGAACATGTAAACCAAGGTCCAGCCGGTGATCAAAGCAGCGGCAGGGATCAAAGCGACGAAAGAGTTGGCAACGTTGGCAGGCACTTGGTCTGGCAACTTGATGGTGATGTTGTTCTTAACGAACCAGCTGTAAATCCAGCCCGTGATCAAGCCGATGATGATCGCGGCAATCATCCCTTTACCACCTAAGAAACCAGTGTCGATCCAGCCGGTAATGCCGCGGCTGTTAGCGACCAAGGTCTTGCCAGTAGCAGAAACGATTGGGTTAGAAGGTTGCAGAACAACCAAGAAAGACAGCAGGCCAGTGATCCCTGAAGCCAGTGGATCCACTTTTTCGGCCTTAGCCCATTCATAAGCAATCCCTGTGACCGCGATGATTGACATGACATTAAATGAGAAGTTATAAGCCTGGTTGAAGTATGGCACCAAGCCGGTACTGTTCATCCAAGCCGCCCATGATGGCACAGGCAAGGACGCTAAAATCAGAAAGACAGAACCAACGATGATGAAGGGAATGGTGTAAATCATCCCATTTTTCAGCGCGGTGATTGGCCGGCTGCTAGTGAACTTCATCACTTTTGGCAAGACTTTATTGTTCACGTAGTCCATAATGTTTCCCCCAGTTGCGCCAAATTGGCGTCGAATTTTATCATTGCTAAAACATGATCCGACGAATGGTCGGGTGAAGCATGAATAATAGTTTGATTTCGGCCGAAATCAGATGATCAGTGGTACCTGACCACAACAACTAGTGTAACCGGTTTCGTATGAAACCGGTACCTTATTGTCCAATTCAGAAACCGGTTTCACACAAAAACACCCGTTACAGAAATGTAACGGGTGACAAATCGGCGCTAAGCCTTGGTATGATTGATTTCGTCCAGCCGGTGTCCGATTAATTCAATCAGGTAGACCACTGGCACTTGCGTCGTTAAATTCAAATCAGCGTGTTTAATTTCTGGCATAAAATAGCTGATACTTAAATCTGCCATTTTCGCCAAGGTGGAATTACCTGAGTTGGTGACCGCAATCACCTTGACGGCTTCTGGCTTCACCTTGTTGACCAGATCCAGCACCTCATGGGTTTCGCCAGACACCGACAGCACCACCAGCACGGTGTCTTTCGGCAACGGACTGCTGTTGGGAAACGGCTGGAACGGATCAAACACCGGCAGTGACATCTTGCCGGCATTCGACCAGAACCGCGCCCCGTACTGCGCCAGCGAATTGCCACCGCCCAGGCCAAAGAACATCACCAGCGGCGCTTTGACAATCAGGTCCATGGCGGAATCAATCAACTTGTTGAAGTCGGTTGAATTCACCTTGGAAAAGAAATCAGCCAACGGCACCGAGGCATCATAACTGGTGGCTTGCGCCTCCTGCTCTTTGTTTTTGCGGTCTTGCTTCAGCGCAAACCGCAATTCCGAATAACCATCAAAGCCCATTTTCTCCGCAAAGCGCAACACGGAAGCCGTGCTGACATGGGCATGAGTGGCTAACTCGCGAATCGGCATGGTTTCCACCGCTTCGGCGTGCTTGATCACATAGTTGTAAATCGAGGTTTCAATATCATTCAGGGTTTGAAGCTTGTCATAAGAAAACACAGTTGTGCCCCCTATCCAGCGTAATCTTCTCTTCTATCATGAAGACTTTGGCCGGAAAACACAAGCGCTTGCGCGGTTATTTTGACTGCCGGTCGAGGGCATTGATGATGAGCCCTGCCACCACAATCAACACCGAGAAGAAATAAATGTTATGCAGACCGGAATAGAGGATTTCATGCAGCACCGGCAGTAATTTTTTCGGCAAATTCACCGCTGTTTGCGGATTGATGAGCTGATTAAGCATGGATGACTTAATGTTGGCATGGGCGGCCACGCCTTGCGCCATTCGTAGATTCAGGACGACGCCGTACAACGACACCATCAGCGTTTGACCCAGCGTCCGGGACAAGGTGTTAAAGCTGCTGGCCACCCCAATTTCGCTTGGGTCGACCACGGCCTGCGCGCGCACCGTGGTGGTGGTAATCACAATCCCGAAGCCAAAGCCCAGCACCGCCGCAATGCCCAGGAAGGCCACATACGGCGTACTCTCAGGGACCAGCGCTAACGCCAAGGTGCCGACCAAAATCGTGGTCATGGCAATGGTCAAAATCCGCCGTACCGATAGGCTCGTCAGCATGCGCCCAGCCACAAAGGAGCCAATCACCCACATTAAGGAACTCGGCGTGATGGCAAAGCCCCCGTAGGAAGCGCCCATGCCTAAGATGCCTTGCACCCACATCGGCATGTAGGTTTCATAGCCAATCACCACGCCGGAAATCAACGCTGCAATCGCATTGGCCACAACAAAGGGCCGGTTGGCGAATAACTTGAGATCGATGATAGGATCAGCCGCCTTGCGTTCCTGGCGCGTGAACAACCACAGCGCCACTGCCGCCAGCACCAGCAACCCAGCAAAGCCCAACAGGCCGTGACTGCCGGCCAGCGCCTGAAAGCCCAGCATCAAGAACAGCAAGGTCAACACCAACCACACCGTGCCCAGGTAATCGACTGGCGCACTGACGGCTTCGTGTTGGTCATGGTAGAACACCATAATCAGGGCCATTGTGATGAGGCCAATTGGCACATTGATGAAGAAAATCCAGTGCCACGACAGCTGATCGACAATGAAACCGCCCAATAGCGGGGCCACCACCGAGGCAATGCCCCAGGCCGAGCCATTGAAGCCCAGCACCTTGGCCCGTTTTTCATAAGGATAGATATCGGCAATGATGGTGAACGTCACTGGCATGATGGCCCCAGCGCCGATGCCTTGAAAGGCCCGCGCCAAAATCAAAATCGGCATGCTTTGGGACAAGCCAGATGCCGTCGAGCCTAAAATAAAAATCAGCAGACCCAACATGAGCACCGGCTTGCGGCCAATTTTATCCGCGAATTTCCCATAAATCGGCGTCGCCATCGCATTGGTGAGCAGGTAAATCGAGACAATCCAGTTCATCAGCGCGACGCCGTGCAAATCGCCAACGATGGTAGGCATGGCGGTCGCCACAATTGTCCCTTCAATCGCCGTCATGAACGTGGCGATAAAAATCGCAATCGTGGTAATCATCACGTTGGTTGGTTTAGCTTTCGTCATGTAACAGTTCTCGCTCCTTTGCGTGAAAAAGCGACCGCCCAGCAAAGCTGGAACGGCCGCCTCTTTTCTCGTTTAATCTAAGTACTTGGCTAATTCAGCAACTTTGTCCAAGTGCTCCCAAGGAAGATCAACATCTGTACGTCCAAAATGACCATACGCCGCGGTTTGTTCGTAAATCGGCCGCTGTAGGTCGAGCATTTTAATGATGCCTGCCGGCCGCAAGTCAAACAACTTGCGAATGGCGGTCGTAATCGTTTGTTCAGAAACTTTATTGGTACCAAAGCAGTTCACTGAGACGGACACCGGCTGGGCGACGCCAATCGCGTATGCCAGCTGCACTTCCATCTTATCCGCTAAGCCAGCGGCCACCACGTTTTTAGCGATGTAACGCGCCGCATAAGAAGCGGAGCGATCAACCTTGGTGGCATCCTTACCGGAAAAGGCGCCGCCGCCATGCCGGGCAAAGCCGCCATACGTATCGACAATGATTTTACGCCCAGTCAAACCAGAGTCGGCTTGCGGGCCGCCTAACACGAATCGGCCAGTCGGGTTCACGTAGATTTTGGTGTTCGCGTCCAGCAAGTGCGCCGGAATCACCGCGCGAATGACCTGCTGTTCGACATCGGCCCGAATTTGCGCCAACGTCGCATCCGGATCATGCTGGGTTGAAATCACGACGGTATCGACCCGCACCGGCTTTTCTTGATCATCGTATTCAACGGTCACTTGCGCCTTTGCGTCCGGCCGCAGGTAACTGATGGTGCCGTCCTTGCGCAATTTGGCAATCCGCTGCATCAGCTGATGCGCCAGCGCAATCGGTAGCGGCATGTACAGCGGCGTTTCGTTGATGGCATAACCGAACATCATGCCTTGATCGCCGGCACCGATTTTGTCCAGCGGATCGGTTTCGCCTTCCCGCGCTTCATAGGAGTCATCGACCCCTTGCGCAATATCAGGCGACTGTTCGTCCAACGCGGTCATCACGCCCACGCTATCGGGATCAAAGCCTGACGCTTTGTCGTAGCCGATGCGGCGAATGGTATCGCGGACGACCTTTTGGATATCAACGTAAGCGGTGGTTGAGATTTCCCCCACCACCAGCACCAAGCCGGTGGTGACAGTCGTTTCACACGCGACCCGGGCATTTTTGTCCTGGGCCAACATTGCATCCAAGATGGCATCGCTGATTTGGTCGGCGATTTTATCTGGATGGCCTTCAGAGACGGACTCCGAAGTAAATAAATGACGTTCTTGCATTATTTTTCCCCCTAAATTTGTTTCGGTTACAAGGCACCTCTGACTATCCGGTCAGATCCCATCGGGAATTCGTTGCAACTGATTTATTCTATCACATCCACCGGTCAAAATCGAAATTACTTTGCCAGCCGGCAGTGACTCCGCTATGATAGAAAGCGTACTGAAAGGAATTATGTGATGACAATCAAATCGTTATTTGCCGCGGTGACAGCGGTCGTTCAAATTGCCCTGCTGCCACTGCTTCTGAACCCCGGCCTGGTCTTTTCAGGGTCACTAATCGCTTTGTTGGCCTTAATCCTCGTGATGGCTGGTCTCGCTAACTTCGCCAAGCCGTTGTGGTGGACCATCGCCGCCTTGATTTTGGCCGTCATCAGCAGTAGTGCGAACTGGACGCTATTGCCCCTGGCCCTGGCTCAAATCGGCCTCGGCCTCCTGCTGGCCACGCAAAAAATGTCCCCTTTGCTCAAAGCGAGCGGCTGGCAACTAGAAGTGTTGTTCTTGCAGCTGCTGCTCAGCGCCAGCATCACCCATGGTTTAACCACCACGGCGCTCATCATCAACTGTCTGTTTGCCGCTTTGATGCTCCTGCTCATTTGGGCTGAACGCCTGCCTTTTGCTGCAACCTTGATTCTCTTAGTGGCGATTCTCGGCATCGGCTTTTGGCAGCAACAGTTCACCTTGCTCTTTGCGCTGATTGCTTTGGCCTGCAGCGGGATTTTGACGGTCCGGCACTGGGCCAAACAGCCTGGCATGATTGCCTGGACGCAAATCGTTTTAAGCGCACTCCTTTACCTGGTTCGCCTTCATGGCTAAACGCAAAAGGCACGCTTCGCAAAAATGCGAAGTGTGCCTTTTTTCGGCCGGTTCCAACGAGACTCGAACTCGTGATCTCCTGCGTGACAGGCAGGCGTCCTAACCAACTAGACCATGGAACCAAAAGAAAGGTAAAAAAATGGAGGATACAGGGCTCGAACCTGTGACCCTCTGCTTGTAAGGCAGACGCTCTCCCAACTGAGCTAATCCTCCATATGCAATGACCCGTACGGGATTTGAACCCATGTTACCGCCGTGAAAGGGCGGTGTCTTAACCACTTGACCAACGGGCCATACAATCAACGGAGAGTAAGGGATTCGAACCCTTGATACGGGCAAACCCGTATACATGGTTTCCAACCATGCTCCTTCGGCCTCTCGGACAACTCTCCATAAAAAACTCCGGATGTCAGGCTCGAACTGACGACAACCTGATTAACAGTCAGGTGCTCTACCAACTGAGCTAATCCGGAATAAAAACAAAGCGCGGCAGCTTCCTACCCTCGCAGGCAGTCACCCACCAACTACTCTCGGCGTAGAGAAGCTTAACTTCTGTGTTCGGCATGGGAACAGGTGTATCCTTCTCGCTATCGCCACCGCACTTCATAT